>RHMC01000062.1 GCA_003719395.1 Streptomyces altiplanensis | reverse complement strand
GACGGGGTGCGCGCCTCGCTTTTTCGCGTTCCGGGCCGGGTGCGGTCAGGAGCGCCGGCGCGTGGCGCGCTCCGCGGCGAAGACGTCCTCCAGGCGGAACAGCTGCGCGCGGCCCTGTCGTCCGGCGGGCGCGAGGTGGCCCAGCTGGACCCACTTGCGGATGGTCGCGGGGGCCACGGCGACTCCTGCGCGGCGCGCACGCCGGTGATCAGGGGCTGGGCGAGGGTGTTCACCGGGACGCACCTCCGCGCACCGAAGCCGGCGCCTGCTCGTCGCGCGCCACGCCGATCTCCGCCAGGTCGGCGCCGCCGTCCGCGACCAGCGCCGACCAGGCGTCCTCGTGCCACACGTGCCGGAAGGCCGGGTCCGTACGGCAGTCGCAGTCCGGCCCGGAGCACCGGCACGCAGGGTTCACGCAGAGCACGGCCCGCCGGGCCGGAAAGGCGCGCAGCGAGACCGAGTCGCACCACGGGCAGCGTCCGCCGACCCGGACCATCGACTCGGTGTCGCCGAGCGCGCGCCCGCAGCGCCGGGCCATCCGGCGCAGCTCGTCCCGGACGTGGGCGGCCAGCACGGGCTCCGCGGCGATCCGGCCGAGCAGCGACGCGGAGGCGGGCGAGCCGCTGGGGGACGGTGGCGCGGCGCGGCCGGCCGAGGCCGAGCTTGTCGTGCACTGCCTCGTCGAGTTCGGTCACCCCGTCGCCTGATGTCCCGCCAGCGCGTCGGAGACATGGAGCCGCAGCGGCGCGGCGGAGTGGCCGGGGACGGCGAGGCCGTGGGCCCGCTCGACGGCGAGCGCGTCGCGGAGCTCCTCGCGGATACGGGCGTCACGGGCGGCGAGTTCGGCGGCGGTGGGCTCCGGGCGGTCGCCGGACCGGCTCCGGGTGCCGGGGGACAGGTCGACGAGCAGCTCGGGGAGCTGACGGACCAGCAGGTCGAGCCAGAGAGCGGTGTCCTGGGCGGCGGGTGTCGGGGTGGTGGGTGCCATCAGCGTTCCCCTCGGTGCTTGGCAGTGTGCTGGGCGCGGGTGACGGGGCGGCCGTTGCGCCAGAGGCGTCCGGCGCTCACGCCGTCGAACCAGTTGTCGGCGGGGGCCACGGTCTCCTCGCAGCGGCGCAGGACAGGGCAGCGCGCACACGCGCGCAGGGCCGGTGCCGCATCCCTCTCCCGGCGGGCGAAGACGATCTGCGGAGGCATCCCGGAGCACGCGGCGGCGGAGCGCCACCACGTCGACCGCGGGTCGCGCTCGTCGTCCGGCGGCGGGGTTGATGAGGTCATGGCGGCACGATGGCATGTTGCGAGCGAGCGCGCAACAAAGAAGGGAGTGATGCTGCCGAGAATGCCTGACCATGCTGACAAAACCCTCACAAAAACCTGTTCGCAGGGGAGTAATTCTGTGCGCGCGAGAGCGCTAGGGTGGTGCTCTGCTTCGGAGGGAGGCACCCCCATGACCACCAGTGAGCTCGAGCAGTTCGCCAGCTGGGTTGAAAACCTGATCCGGCGGCGCGGTTACGACATCGACAGTCCCCGCGGCGGCGGAAAGTCCCGGCTGGCCGACGAGGCGGGCGTCCATCGCGCCGCCATCACCAGACTGCTCCAGCGCCAGAGCATGCCCGACCTGGAGACCACCCGGCGGCTCGCGCACGTCCTGCGCGTACCGGTCCGGGACATGCTCATCCGTTCCGGCCGGCTCACCGAGGAGGACCTGCCCCTCCCCGAGCGGCCCCGCGCCGCGCCCGTGGGCGCGGACGGCGGGGCTTCCCGGCTGACGCTGGAGGAGGCGGCGGCCGGGCTGGGCGTCCCCGACGACCAGCGCGAGATGTTCATGAGAGTGGCCGGGCAGTTCCTCCCCCCGGCCGCCCAGCGGCATGACCGGCGGCATATCGGGGAGTAGCACCGACTGGGCGCCGAGTAAGCTGCTGCGGTCTGTCTTCCTGTACGCGCAGGCGGACATACCTGTGGCGCCGCCGGGCGGCGACGGGACGTGAAAGAGAGTGACGCATGGTCGAGGGCGATGAACGCTCCCGGCCGAACGGTGGTTCCGCCGGTCCGCCCTCCCTCCCTCCCGGTCGGCACGACCGCGGCCCACGGCCTCTTCCTCCGCCGCGGAACCTGCCCGGACCTGCCTCGCCCTCGCTCGGTCAGTACCTGGAGGGCCACGCCCCCGAGGACCTGGTCGTCCTGCTGCGCACCGAGATCGAACGCCGTGAGCTCGGCGCGTACGCGAGCGGCTGGCGCGACGCGGCCGCCGAGTACGAACCGGCGCTGCGGCAGGCCGCCCAGGCGCGCCGCCTCTCGCTGGTCTCCCGCACCCCGGGCCAGGCCGCGGTGATCCCGTTCCCGCCCGACCGCCGGGCCCACGACGCCGAGGCGGCCGACCGCTTACCCGCAGAGGCCGACCGCTCGCCCGGGGAGCAGGCGGACCCCGCCCCGACGCCGGGCGACGCGCGTGAGGAGCCTCCCGGCCCGCCGCCCGGGTCCGGCGGCGACAAGGCCGACACCCCCGCGGAGCCGGGGCGTCACGCCCGCGCGACCTTCGTGCCCAAGAGCCGCAGCTCCAAAGTTCCGACGATACCGAGGCTGCGGTCCTCCCGGCCCTCCCGCGAGGACCGGGAAGGGGACCAGGACGCGTGAGCCGGGCGGCACCCGCAGGGGCGTACGCCTGACCTGGCCCGTCGCCGCGTGCCCGGCCTGTCCCGCGCGTGGGCATTTGTTTTGACCGGAGTCCATGAGGTAGGTACGCTCAGACCTTGTGCCTGGGGTGTGCCTGGGCTCGTGTGCGTGTCCTCAGCCGCACTGCGAGTCCGTGAACGGCCACCGCAATCTGTGCTCATTCCGCCTGAGGGCGGGGCGGTTCGCAGTATTCGACACACCCGACCGCGTGGGTCGGAGGTGTTCCAGGTTAGTTTCACAGTGATCGGCACACAGAAACCGGAGAAGTAGTGCCTACGATCCAGCAGCTGGTCCGCAAGGGCCGGCAGGACAAGGTCGAGAAGAACAAGACGCCCGCACTCGAGGGTTCCCCTCAGCGCCGCGGCGTCTGCACGCGTGTGTTCACGACCACCCCGAAGAAGCCGAACTCGGCCCTGCGTAAGGTCGCGCGTGTGCGTCTGACCAGCGGGATCGAAGTCACTGCTTACATCCCGGGTGAGGGCCACAACCTGCAGGAGCACTCGATCGTGCTCGTGCGTGGCGGTCGTGTGAAGGACCTGCCGGGTGTTCGCTACAAGATCATCCGTGGTTCCCTCGACACGCAGGGCGTCAAGAACCGTAAGCAGGCTCGCAGCCGCTACGGCGCCAAGAAGGAGAAGTAAGAATGCCTCGTAAGGGCCCCGCCCCGAAGCGCCCGGTCATCATCGACCCGGTCTACAGCTCTCCTCTTGTCACGTCGCTGATCAACAAGATCCTGCTCGACGGCAAGCGTTCCACCGCCGAGCGGATCGTCTACGGCGCCATGGAAGGCCTCCGCGAGAAGACCGGCGCTGACCCGGTCATCACGCTGAAGCGCGCTCTTGAGAACGTCAAGCCGTCTCTCGAGGTCAAGTCCCGCCGTGTCGGTGGCGCCACGTACCAGGTGCCGATCGAGGTCAAGCCCGGTCGTGCGGCCACGCTCGCGCTGCGCTGGGTCGTGGGTTACTCCCGCGCCCGCCGCGAGAAGACCATGACCGAGCGCCTCATGAACGAGCTGCTCGACGCCTCCAACGGTCTTGGCGCTGCCGTCAAGAAGCGCGAGGACACCCACAAGATGGCCGAGTCCAACAAGGCCTTCGCGCACTACCGCTGGTAGTCGCTACCCACATCGAGACCGAGAGAAGATTGAGCCTTATGGCCACCACTTCGCTTGACCTGGCCAAGGTCCGCAACATCGGGATCATGGCCCACATCGACGCGGGCAAGACGACCACCACTGAGCGGATCCTCTTCTACACCGGTGTGTCTTACAAGATCGGTGAAGTCCACGATGGCGCAGCCACCATGGACTGGATGGAGCAGGAGCAGGAGCGCGGCATCACGATCACGTCTGCCGCGACGACCTGCCACTGGCCGCTCAATGATGTCGATCACACGATCAACATCATCGACACCCCGGGTCACGTCGACTTCACCGTCGAGGTGGAGCGTTCGCTCCGCGTCCTCGACGGCGCTGTCACCGTGTTCGACGGTGTGGCGGGCGTCGAGCCGCAGTCCGAGACCGTCTGGCGTCAGGCGGACCGCTACGGCGTGCCGCGTATCTGCTTCGTCAACAAGCTCGACCGCACCGGCGCCGAGTTCCACCGTTGCGTCGACATGATCGTCGACCGCCTCGGTGCGGTGCCGCTGGTCATGCAGCTCCCGATCGGTGCTGAGGCAGACTTCAAGGGCGTCGTCGACCTCGTGACGATGAAGGCCTTTGTCTGGTCCGCCGAGGCCGCCAAGGGCGAGATGTACGACATCGTCGACATCCCGGACACCCACACCGAGGCTGCCGACGAGTGGCGCGGCAAGCTGCTCGAGGCTGTCGCCGAGCACGACGACCAGATGATGGAGCTGTACCTCGAGGGCCAGGAGCCTTCGGTGGAGCAGCTGTACGCCGCCATCCGTCGCATCACGCTCGCCTCCAAGGGCAGCGCCGACTCCGTCACCGTCACCCCGGTGTTCTGTGGCACCGCGTTCAAGAACAAGGGCGTCCAGCCCCTGCTCGACGCGGTCGTGCGCTACCTGCCTTCCCCCCTGGACGTCGAGGCCATCGAGGGCCACGACGTCAAGGACCCGGAGAAGGTCGTCCAGCGCAAGCCTTCCGACGACGAGCCGTTCTCCGGTCTTGCATTCAAGATCATGAGCGACCCGCACCTCGGCAAGCTCACCTTCGTCCGGGTTTACTCGGGCCGCCTCGAGGCCGGCAGCTCCGTGCTGAACTCGGTCAAGGGCAAGAAGGAGCGCATCGGCAAGATCTACCGCATGCACGCGAACAAGCGTGAGGAGATCGCGTCGGTGGGCGCCGGCGACATCATCGCCGTCATGGGCCTGAAGCAGACCACCACCGGTGAGACGCTCTGCGACGAGAAGAACCCGGTGATCCTGGAGTCCATGGACTTCCCGGCGCCGGTCATCGAGGTCGCGATCGAGCCCAAGTCCAAGGGTGACCAGGAGAAGCTGGGTGTAGCCATCCAGCGTCTCTCGGAGGAGGACCCCTCCTTCCAGGTTCACACCAACGAGGAGACCGGCCAGACCGTCATCGGCGGTATGGGCGAGCTTCACCTCGAGGTTCTTGTCGACCGCATGAAGCGCGAGTTCCGCGTCGAGGCGAACGTCGGCAAGCCCCAGGTCGCTTACCGCGAGACGATCCGCAAGGCCGTCGAGCGCATCGACTACACGCACAAGAAGCAGACTGGTGGTACCGGCCAGTTCGCGAAGGTGCAGATCGCCCTTGAGCCCATCGAGGGTGGCGACGCCTCGTACGAGTTCGTCAACAAGGTCACCGGTGGCCGCATCCCCCGGGAGTACATCCCGTCGGTGGACGCGGGTGCGCAGGAAGCCATGCAGTTCGGCATCCTGGCCGGCTACGAGATGGTGGGCGTCCGCGTCACCCTGATCGACGGTGGTTACCACGAGGTCGACTCCTCCGAGCTCGCCTTCAAGATCGCCGGTTCGCAGGCGTTCAAGGAGGGTGCCCGCAAGGCCTCTCCCGTGCTCCTCGAGCCGATGATGGCCGTCGAGGTCACCACGCCCGAGGACTACATGGGCGATGTCATCGGCGACCTCAACTCCCGCCGTGGCCAGATCCAGGCCATGGAGGAGCGCAGCGGCGCTCGCGTCGTGAAGGGCCTCGTGCCTCTCTCGGAGATGTTCGGCTACGTCGGAGACCTCCGCAGCAAGACCTCGGGTCGCGCAAGCTACTCGATGCAGTTCGACTCCTACGCCGAGGTTCCGCGGAACGTCGCCGAGGAGATCATCGCGAAGGCCAAGGGCGAGTAGCTCCCCCGAGTTGACGCTTTAGGCTTGACCCGACCGCCGGGGGTTTCCCCGCGACCCCGTGTGGGAGACCCCGGCGGTTGGCATCCCAGCAAAGATCACCTGGCGCCGATGAAGCAAGGCGTACAGAACCACTCCAGGAGGACCCAGTGGCGAAGGCGAAGTTCGAGCGGACTAAGCCGCACGTCAACATCGGCACCATCGGTCACATTGACCACGGTAAGACGACCCTCACGGCCGCCATTACCAAGGTGCTGCATGACGCGTACCCGGACCTGAACGAGGCCTCGGCCTTCGACCAGATCGACAAGGCTCCTGAGGAGCGCCAGCGCGGTATCACGATCTCGATCGCGCACGTCGAGTACCAGACGGAGTCGCGTCACTACGCGCACGTCGACTGCCCCGGTCACGCCGACTACATCAAGAACATGATCACGGGTGCGGCGCAGATGGACGGCGCCATCCTCGTGGTCGCCGCCACCGACGGCCCGATGCCGCAGACCAAGGAGCACGTGCTCCTGGCCCGCCAGGTAGGCGTGCCGTACATCGTTGTCGCCCTGAACAAGGCCGACATGGTGGACGACGAAGAGATCATGGAGCTCGTCGAGCTCGAGGTCCGTGAGCTCCTCTCCGAGTACGAGTTCCCGGGCGACGACCTTCCGGTCGTGCGTGTCTCGGCGCTCAAGGCGCTCGAGGGCGACAAGGAGTGGGGCCAGTCGGTCCTGAACCTGATGGCCGCCGTCGACGAGTCGATCCCGCAGCCCGAGCGCGACGTCGACAAGCCGTTCCTGATGCCGATCGAGGACGTCTTCACGATCACCGGTCGTGGCACGGTCGTCACCGGTCGTATCGAGCGCGGTATCCTCAAGGTCAACGAGACCGTTGACATCGTGGGTATCAAGGAAGAGAAGACCACCACCACGGTCACGGGCATCGAGATGTTCCGCAAGCTGCTCGACGAGGGCCAGGCGGGCGAGAACGTCGGTCTGCTCCTCCGCGGCATCAAGCGCGAGGATGTCGAGCGCGGCCAGGTCATCATCAAGCCCGGTTCGGTCACGCCGCACACCGAGTTCGAGGCCCAGGCCTACATCCTGTCGAAGGACGAGGGTGGCCGTCACACCCCCTTCTTCAACAACTACCGCCCGCAGTTCTACTTCCGTACCACGGACGTGACCGGCGTCGTCACCCTCCCCGAGGGCACCGAGATGGTCATGCCGGGCGACAACACCGTCATGTCGGTCGCGCTGATCCAGCCGGTCGCCATGGAGGAGGGCCTCAAGTTCGCCATCCGTGAGGGTGGCCGGACCGTGGGCGCCGGCCAGGTCACCAAGATCACGAAGTAATTTCGTGGCTTGACCTGGTAGCTCCACCAGAGCACCAAGAAGGGCCCCGGCCCGCCGTTCGCGGCGCGCCGGGGCCCTTTCTGCTTTTGCCGTCCCCGCTTGCTCGCGGGGGCCCTCCCCCCTAGGGCCGCCAGAGCCAGGGCATGGCATCCGGGCCCAGGCCGACCACGACCGGGCCCTGTGGGCGACGTGCAGTGCCGGGCCCTCCAGGGAGGCCGGGGCGCCGTCCTCACGGCGTACCAGGCGGCCGCCCGCGAGCAGCTGGACCTGCCCCTCGGGGCTGCGGCCCAGCAGGACGGGCCCCGTCGGAGCGGACCGCCGCGCCACCGTCCCGTACCCGTTGAACCGCAGCCGCACCGGGCTGCTGCCGCCCACCCGTGCCGTCGTCAGACGGGCCGTCGCGGGCCGCCGGTACACCACGTCCATGCCGCCGTCCGGCGCCGCGAGGGCGGTGGGGGAGCCTCCCGGCGTGGGCAGCCCGTGCCGGGGCGCGCGCCCACCGGCCGGCCCGGCGCGTCCTGCGTCCAGTGGTGCACGGTCTCGCGCCCCGCGGCGAAGACGTGGACGCGGCCGGCGCGGTCCACCGCCGCCGCGAGGCCGTCCTGGATCTCGCCGCCGCCGAGGTCGCGCCAGGCGTCCCAGCTGCCGGCCGCGCCGCGGACGCGCGTGCTGATGCCCTTGTCCGCGTTCCGTACGAAGAGATGGACCCGGCCGTCGGGCGCCGCCACCGCGACGGGGGAGCCGATGCGGCGGCCCCGGTCATGACGCTTCTCCGGGTTGCCGAGGCCGGTCCAGGCGCCGAACCTGCCGCCGGGCGCGCGCTGCTCGGTGCACGATCTCGCGCGTGTTGGCCGCGCCGTGGCCCGTGAGCGCGGAGAAGCGCAGGCCGAAGAGGAGCTGCCGGCCGTCTTCGAGCGTGGCCGCGCCGAGCGCCGGAGCCAGTGGTCCGCCGCCGAGGTCGTCCGGCGCGCCCCACGAGCCGCTGCCGCGCGCCGTCTCGCGCCAGCGCGCGACCCGCAGGCCCCAGCACGCTGTACGCCGTGAGGCGCCCCGTCGGAACCGGTGGTGACGACGGGCCGGGCGCCGGGGTAGCGGTAGTGGGTGGACCGGACCCAGCCCTTGCGGTTGGTGAGCGGACGGTCGCCGCCGACGTTGTAGTCGCCGCAGCCCGCCGCGTTCCCGCACGCCCAGTCGGGCCCACCGCCGTACGGCACGAGGTGCGCGGCCTTCTCCCTGACCACGGGCCCGGGGAGGTTCTTCGGCCAGTGGCGGTTGTAGTAGCCGCGGTAAGCGGTGGTGACGAATCCCGGCACGGCCCCGCCGCCCTCCGTCGCCTCGGCGACCCACCGGATCATCGCGGCCCAGGTGAAGGAGGCGACCGCGGTGTGGTCCGCGTGGTCGGAGTAGCCGGGCTGCTCGCTGTCGTGGCGCCGGGTGGTCTCGTCGCTGTGCTGGATGTCGGGGTCGGGGTCGAGGGTCTGCACGACCGTGGGGCGGTACCGGTCCATCAGCCCCGCGAGTACGTCGATGAGCCCCTCGTAGTCGTACGAGCCGGCCTTCTGCAGGGGCGAGCCGTCGGCCACGACGGTGCGCAGCGACAGGCCGCGCGCCTCCCACAGGCTGGGCAGCCCCAGCCGCTTCCACGAGGTGTGCATGGCCAGGTTGAGGAAGATCAGCTCGACCCGTCGGTCACCGTTCGCGAGGGTGTTCAGCTCGGCCCTGTGGTCCCCGCGCAGGGTGGTCACGGACTTCTGCCACCGGGTGAACCGGGGGAGGCCCAGGAGGACGGCGTATGCCTGGCGCAGCCCCTGGTGACGGGCGGAGGAGTACGCCCCCCTGTCGGCGGGCCGGGGGGCGGCGCCGGGTATCCGGTTGACGCCGTTGGCCTCACCCGCGGTGACGTACACGCAGACCAGCGGGGTGCCGGAGTCCAGCGTCTGCCGGGTGTCCGGGTTCATGAAGTACAGGTCGTCGTCGGGGTGCGCCAGGATCTGCATCAGCAGCGCGTGACGGGGGCCTGCTATCTGCTTGCCGGGGACCGGGTCGGCGACGGGGCCCGTCCGGCGCGGGGCGGGGACGGAGCAGGCGGTGAGGGCGATGCCGCCGGTGACGGCGACGACGGCGCGCCTGCCGGGGCCGGATGCGGTGGTGTCCTGAGAGCGGGCAGGGGAGAGCCCCCGTTCGGTCCTGCTGGTCACGCGTGCTGCTCCGTCCGCTTCCCCCGCAGCGGGCGGTCCTTCGCGCTGCGTTCTGTGAAAAAGGACGGAGATTCAGTGCGCGGGGTTGCCTCTGCGCGGCCGCGTGTGCGGAGACGCGTGCGATGCACGGATGCCGCGGCGAAGCCGGAATGACCTGCGCCGACGCCTTGAACGCCTTCTGGAAACAGGGCGGTTGAGGCACGCCGAAGCCGGCGGACTCCGTCGGAGGGGGAGGCCGGGCGTCCGCGAGGTGCGGGCGAAGGCGCCCGTGCGGTCACGGCGCGCCCGGGGGAGCCGGGTTTGACGTTCGTCACGCACGGGGTAATCTCTTGCGCCCGATTGGCGCGGGCTGTGCCCCGTATGGCAGACTGTCGGGGTTGCTCGGTTGAGTGCCGATGCTGCGCGCTCCCGTCGGGAGGACCGGAAGCGAGTCCCACAGTACTCGTCGTCCCAACTGCCCCTCCGGGCAGCGCTGGGGCGGACGTACGGGAATCTTTCGGGAAGCGTTGGCGGGGCTGATACCAGGCACCCGGTGGGTGTTCTTCCCCCGGCTTGCGGTCGCGGACCGCATCCCCTACTGCAGGGAAAACCTTCGGGATTTCTTACTGGCGAGGATGCGACACGCCCGACCGCGTGGGTCGGAGAAGAGCGGTGCTGGCAGAGACAGCCCCCCGGGTCCCAGAGCGTGACGAGAGAACAGGACTACTAGGTAGCCATGGCGGGACAGAAGATCCGCATCCGGCTCAAGGCCTACGACCACGAGGTCATCGACTCTTCGGCGAAGAAGATCGTCGAGACGGTGACTCGCACTGGTGCGTCGGTCGCGGGCCCGGTGCCGCTGCCCACAGAGAAGAACGTGTACTGCGTCATCAAGTCGCCGCACAAGTACAAGGATTCTCGCGAGCACTTCGAGATGCGCACCCACAAGCGCCTCATCGACATCCTCGACCCGACGCCCAAGACCGTTGACTCGCTGATGCGCCTGGACCTTCCGGCCGGCGTTGACATCGAGATCAAGCTCTGAGAGGCGCGGGAAAGATGGCTAAGCAGATTAAGGGCATCCTGGGCGAGAAGCTCGGCATGACCCAGGTCTGGGACGAGAACAACCGGGTTGTCCCGGTGACCGTCGTCAAGGCCGGGCCTAATGTCGTGACCCAGGTCCGCACGAATGACTCCGACGGCTACGAGTCGGTCCAGATCGCCTTCGGCGAGATCGACCCTCGCAAGGTGAACAAGCCCCTCAAGGGCCACTTCGCCAAGGCCGACGTGACCCCGCGCCGCCACCTGGTGGAGCTCCGCACCTCCGACGCCAGCGAGTACACGCTCGGCCAGGAGATCACTGCCGAGGTGTTCGAGTCCGGCGTCAAGGTTGACGTCACGGGCAAGAGCAAGGGCAAGGGCTTCGCCGGTGTCATGAAGCGTCACAACTTCGCCGGTGGCAAGGCTTCGCACGGTGCCCACCGCGTGCACCGCAAGCCCGGTTCCATCGGTGGCTGTGCTACTCCCGGCCGTGTCTTCAAGGGCATGCGCATGGCGGGTCGTATGGGCAACGAGCGGGTCACCACCCAGAACCTGACCGTCCACGCCGTTGACGCCGAGAAGGGTCTGCTGCTCATCAAGGGCGCCGTCCCCGGCCCCAACGGTGGCCTCGTCCTGGTCCGCACCGCGGCCAAGGGGGTTTGAGGAACCGATGAGCACCATTGACATCCTTTCGCCGGCAGGCGACAAGACCGGGACGGTCGAGCTCCCCGCGGAGATCTTCGACGCCAAGGTCAGCATTCCGCTGATCCACCAGGTCGTCGTCGCTCAGCTGGCCGCTGCCCGCCAGGGCACGCACAAGACCAAGAGCCGTGGCGAAGTCCGTGGTGGCGGCAGGAAGCCGTACCGCCAGAAGGGCACCGGCCGCGCCCGTCAGGGTTCGACCCGCGCCCCGCAGTTCGCCGGCGGTGGCGTTGTCCACGGCCCGCAGCCGCGTGACTACTCGCAGCGCACGCCCAAGAAGATGAAGGCCGCCGCTCTGCGTGGCGCCCTCACCGACCGGGCGCGCAACGCTCGCATCCACGTCGTCTCCGGCGTGGTCGAGGGTGCGGTTTCCACGAAGGCCGCGAAGTCCCTGCTGGGCAAGGTCAGCGAGCGCAAGCACGTGCTCCTGGTCGCCGAGCGTTCGGACGAGGCCGCGTGGCTGTCCGCCCGCAACCTGCCCCAGGTGCACCTCCTGGAGCCGGGCCAGCTCAACACGTACGACGTGCTCGTCTCCGACGACGTGGTCTTCACCCAGGCCGCCTTCGAGTCTTTCGTGTCTGGCCCCACCAAGGCCGATGAGACCGAAGGGAGCGACGTCTGATGGCTGAGACGAACGTAACCAGCAAGACCTTCACGGACCCGCGCGACGTCCTCGTCAAGCCGGTTGTTTCCGAGAAGAGCTACGCGCTGCTCGACGAGAACAAGTACACGTTCATCGTCGCGCCCGGCTCCAACAAGACCCAGATCAAGCAGGCCGTCCAGGCGGTCTTCGGGGTCAAGGTCACCGGGGTCAACACGATCAACCGGCAGGGCAAGCGCAAGCGGACCAAGACCGGCTTCGGCAAACGTGCTGACACCAAGCGCGCCATCGTGACCCTCGCCGAGGGCGACCGTATCGACATCTTCGGCGGCCCGACCTCCTGACGGAGGTCGAGTCTCCGGAATCGGACGAGGACTGAGAAATGGGAATCCGCAAGTACAAGCCGACTACGCCGGGCCGCCGTGGCTCCTCCGTAGCCGACTTTGTCGAGATCACGCGGTCCACGCCGGAGAAGTCGCTGGTCCGCCCCCTGCACAGCAAGGGCGGCCGTAACAACGCCGGTCGGATCACCGTTCGCCACCAGGGTGGCGGACACAAGCGCGCCTACCGCGTGATCGACTTCCGTCGTCACGACAAGGACGGCGTGCCGGCGAAGGTCGCGCACATCGAGTACGACCCGAACCGCACCGCGCGCATCGCGCTCCTGCACTACGCAGACGGCGAGAAGCGCTACATCATCGCGCCGCGTGGCCTCACGCAGGGTGACCGGATTGAGAACGGCCCTGGCGCCGACATCAAGCCCGGCAACAACCTGGCGCTGCGCAACATCCCGGTCGGTACGACCATCCACGCCATCGAGCTGCGGCCCGGCGGCGGTGCGAAGTTCGCCCGCTCCGCGGGTGCCTCCGTGCAGCTGCTGGCGAAGGAGGGCACGATGGCCCACCTTCGTATGCCTTCCGGTGAGATCCGCCTGGTCGACGCCCGCTGCCGCGCCACGATCGGCGAGGTCGGCAACGCCGAGCAGTCGAACATCAACTGGGGCAAGGCCGGCCGCATGCGCTGGAAGGGCGTCCGCCCGACCGTTCGTGGTGTCGCGATGAACCCCGTCGACCACCCGCACGGTGGCGGTGAGGGCAAGACCTCCGGTGGTCGCCACCCGGTCAGCCCGTGGGGTCAGAAGGAAGGTCGTACTCGCTCGCCGAAGAAGGCATCGAGCAAGTACATCGTCCGCCGCCGCAAGTCGAACAAGAAGCGCTAGGAGCGGGTTTAGATGCCGCGTAGTCTCAAGAAGGGGCCCTTCGTCGACGGACACCTCATCAAGAAGGTGGACGTACAGAACGAGGCAGGCACCAAGAACGTCATCAAGACCTGGTCCCGGCGCTCGATGATCACCCCGGCCATGCTGGGTCACACCATCGCGGTGCACAACGGCAAGATTCACGTCCCGGTGTTCGTCACCGAGTCGATGGTCGGCCACAAGCTCGGCGAGTTTGCGCCGACCCGCACCTTCCGCGGCCACGTCAAGGACGACCGCAAGTCGAAGCGCCGCTAAGGCGGGGTGCGATGACTATGAACGACACCGAAGGGACAACCATGGAAGCCAGGGCCCAGGCGCGGTACATCCGCGTCACGCCCATGAAGGCCCGCCGCGTGGTGGACCTTATCCGTGGCATGGATGCCACGGAGGCCCAGGCGGTCCTGCGTTTCGCCCCGCAGGCCGCCAGCGTGCCGGTAGGCAAGGTGCTTGACAGCGCCATTGCCAACGCCGCGCACAACTACGACCACACGGACGCCTCCTCGCTGGTCATCAGCGAGGCGTACGTCGACGAGGGCCCGACCCTGAAGCGGTTCCGTCCGCGCGCTCAGGGCCGTGCCTACCGGATCCGCAAGCGGACCAGCCACATCACCGTGGTCGTCAGCAGCAAGGAAGGTTCCCGGTAATGGGCCAGAAGGTAAACCCGCACGGGTTCCGGCTCGGCATCACCACGGACTTCAAGTCCCGTTGGTACGCCGACAAGCTGTACAAGGACTACGTCAAGGAAGACGTCGCCATCCGCAGGATGATGACGTCCGGCATGGAGCGCGCCGGCATCTCGAAGGTGGAGATCGAGCGCACCCGTGACCGCGTGCGTGTGGACATCCACACCGCTCGTCCGGGCATCGTCATCGGCCGCCGTGGCGCCGAGGCCGACCGCATCCGCGGTGACCTCGAGAAGCTCACGGGCAAGCAGGTCCAGCTGAACATCCTCGAGGTCAAGAACCCCGAGATGGACGCTCAGCTGGTTGCTCAGGCCGTTGCCGAGCAGCTCTCCTCCCGCGTCTCCTTCCGTCGCGCCATGCGTAAGAGCATGCAGGGCACGATGAAGGCCGGCGCCAAGGGCATCAAGATCCAGTGTGGTGGCCGTCTCGGCGGCGCCGAGATGTCCCGGTCCGAGTTCTACCGCGAGGGTCGTGTGCCGCTGCACACGCTGCGCGCGAACGTGGACTACGGCTTCTTCGAGGCCAAGACCACCTTCGGCCGTATCGGCGTGAAGGTCTGGATCTACAAGGGCGATGTCAAGAACATCGCCGAGGTCCGTGCCGAGAACGCCGCGGCCCGTGCGGGTAACCGCCCGGCCCGTGGTGGCGGCGCGGCCGACCGTCCGGCCGGTGGCCGTGGTGGTCGCGGTGGCGAGCGTGGCGGCCGCGGCCGCAAGCCGCAGCAGGGCGCACCGGCAGCAGAGGCCCCCAAGGCCGACGCTCCCGCCGCCGCTGCTCCGGCTGAGAGCACCGGAACGGAGGCCTGACCGAAATGCTGATCCCTCGTAGGGTCAAGCACCGCAAGCAGCACCACCCCAAGCGCCGCGGTATGGCGAAGGGTGGCACTGAGGTCGCATTCGGCGAGTACGGCATCCAGGCGCTGACCCCGGCCTACGTGACGAACCGCCAGATCGAGGCTGCTCGTATCGCGATGACCCGCCACATCAAGCGTGGCGGCAAGGTCTGGATCAACATCTACCCGGACCGTCCGCTGACGAAGAAGCCCGCCGAGACCCGCATGGGTTCCGGTAAGGGTTCTCCCGAGTGGTGGATCGCGAACGTGCACCCGGGCCGGGTCATGTTCGAGCTGTCCTACCCGAACGAGAAGATTGCTCGTGAGGCGCTCACCCGCGCTGCTCACAAGCTTCCGATGAAGTGCCGGATTGTTCGGCGCGAGGCAGGTGAGTCGTGATGGCGGCCGGTACCAAGGCGACCGAGCTGCGCGAGCTCAACGACGAGGACCTCGTCGCGAAGCTCCGTGAGGCCAAGGAAGAACTGTTCAACCTCCGCTTCCAGGCGGCGACCGGACAGCTCGAGAACCACGGCCGGCTCAAGTCCGTCCGTAAGGACATCGCCCGGATCTACACCCTGATGCGCGAGCGCGAGCTGGGCATCGAGACGGTGGAGAGCGCCTGATGAGCGAGAAGAATGTGACTGAGACGACTGAGCAGCGCGGATTCCGCAAGACCCGTGAGGGTCTCGTCGTCAGCGACAAGATGGACAAGACTGTCGTCGTCGCTGTCGAGGATCGCGTCAAGCACGCCCTGTACGGCAAGGTCATCCGCCGTACGAACAAGCTCAAGGCTCACGACGAGTCCAACGCCGCAGGCGTCGGCGACCGCGTCCTCATCATGGAGACGCGTCCGCTGTCGGCGAGCAAGCGCTGGCGCATCGTCGAGATCCTCGAGAAGGCCAAGTAATTCCTGAAGGCTCAAGCCTTCAGGTCAGTTCCGCCAGGCTCGGCAGGGGCTTCAGTGATGAAGCCCCTGCCGGGAACCGGCAGACGATCAGGAGATAGACGTGATCCAGCAGGAGTCGCGACTGCGTGTCGCCGACAACACGGGTGCGAAGGAAATTCTCACCATCCGTGTTCTCGGTGGCTCGGGTCGCCGCTACGCGGGCATCGGTGACGTCATCGTCGCCACCGTCAAGGACGCGATCCCCGGCGGCAACGTGAAGAAGGGTGACGTCGTCAAGGCCGTCATCGTTCGCACCGTCAAGGAGCGCCGCCGCCAGGACGGCTCGTACATCCGCTTCGACGAGAACGCCGCTGTCATTCTCAAGAACGACGGCGACCCTCGTGGCACCCGTATCTTCGGCCCGGTGGGCCGTGAGCTGCGCGAGAAGAAGTTCATGAAGATCATCTCGCTCGCGCCGGAGGTGCTGTAAGCATGAAGATCAAGAAGGGCGACCTGGTTCAGGTCATCACCGGTAAGGACAAGGGCAAGCAGGGCAAGGTCATCGTGGCCTTCCCCCGCGAGAACCGCGTCCTCGTCGAGGGTGTCAACCGGGTCAAGAAGCACACCAAGGCCGGCCAGACCGCTCGCGGTTCGCAGACCGGTGGCATTGTGACGACCGAGGCTCCGGTCCACGTCAGCAACGTGCAGCTGGTTGTTGAGAAGGACGGCAAGAAGGTCGTTACCCGCGTCGGCTACCGCTTTGACGACGAGGGCAACAAGATCCGCGTTGCCAAGCGGACTGGTGAGGACATCTGATGACTACCACCACCGCACCGCGCCTCAAGCTGCGCTACCGCGAGGAGATCGCGGGCAAGCTGCGTGAAGAGTTCTCGTACGAGAACGTCATGCAGATCCCCGGTCTCGTCAAGATCGTGGTCAACATGGGTGTGGGCGACGCCGCCCGCGACTCCAAGCTGATCGACGGCGCCATCCGCGACCTCACCACGATCACGGGTCAGAAGCCGGCCGTCACCAAGGCCCGGAAGTCCATCGCGCAGTTCAAGCTGCGCGAGGGTCAGCCGATCGGCTGCCACGTCACCCTCCGCGGTGACCGCATGTGGGAGTTCCTGGACCGTACGCTGTCGCTCGCGCTGCCGCGTATCCGTGACTTCCGTGGTCTGTCGCCGAAGCAGTTCGACGGCCGTGGCAACTACACGTTCGGTCTCACGGAGCAGGTCATGTTCCACGAGATCGACCAGGACAAGATCGACCGGGTCCGGGGCATGGACATCACCGTGGTCACCACGGCGACCAACGACGACGAGGGTCGTGCCCTCCTTCGTCACCTCGGCTTCCCGTTCAAGGAGAACTGACCGTGGCGAAGAAGGCTCTGATCGCTAAGGCCGCCCGCAAGCCGAAGTTCGGTGTGCGCGCGTACACCCGCTGCCAGCGCTGCGGCCGGCCGCACTCCGTCTACCGCAAGTTCGGCCTGTGCCGCGTGTGCCTTCGTGAGATGGCTCACCGTGGCGAGCTGCCGGGCGTGACCAAGAGCTCCTGGTAGTCCTGTACTGCCCTTTGGGCGTACGGATTACCCGAAGCTCTCGGTAAGTATCTGGTCGCAGGAGCCCACCCCCGCATGCCGTAGGCTTGAAGGGTTGGGCGCCTGCCGCCCTGACCGACTTACTACGCCGTAGGTCCCCGCACCGCACCCGTCCCGCCACTGAGTGGGGAGAGGGATGGCGCATACAGGAAACCCCGGCGAGAGAGGCCGAAGGCCAATTCATGACCATGACTGATCCGATCGCGGACATGCTGACTCGTCTGCGTAACGCGAACTCGGCGTACCACGACACCGTGGCTATGCCGCACAGCAAGATCAAGTCGCACATCGCGGAGATCCTCCAGCAGGAGGGCTTCATCACCGGCTGGAAGGTCGAGGACGCCGAAGTCGGCAAGTCCCTCGTCCTCGAGCTGAAGTTCGGCCCGAACCGTGAGCGCTCCATCGCGGGCATCAAGCGGATCTCGAAGCCGGGTCTGCGCGTTTACGCGAAGTCCACCAACCTGCCGAAGGTCCTCGGCGGCCTGGGCGTGGCGATCATCTCCACGTCCCACGGTCTCCTGACCGGCCAGCAGGCAGGCAAGAAGGGCGTAGGTGGGGAAGTCCTCGCCTACGTCTGGTAGTCGGGAACGGAGGAAAAGCTAATGTCGCGAATCGGCAAGCTCCCCATCCAGGTTCCCGCCGGTGTGGACGTCACCATCGATGGCCGCACGGTCGCGGTGAAGGGCCCCAAGGGTTCCCTCTCGCACACCGTCGCTGCGCCGATCGAGGTCACCAAGGGCGAGGACGGCACCCTCTCGGTGCTGCGCCCCAACGACGAGCGTCAGAACAAGGCCCTCCACGGCCTGTCCCGCACGCTGGTGGCGAACATGATCACCGGCGTGACCACGGGTTACAGCAAGGCGCTCGAGATCAGCGGTGTCGGTTACCGCGTCCAGGCGAAGGGCTCCAACCTGGAGTTCGCCCTGGGCTACAGCCACCCGATCGTCGTTGAGGCCCCCGAGGGCATCACCTTCAAGGTCGAGTCGCCCACGAAGCTCAGCGTCGAGGGCATCGACAAGCAGAAGGTCGGCGAGGTCGCCGCGAACATCCGCAAGCTGCGGAAGCCCGACCCGTACAAGGCCAAGGGCGTCAAGTACGCCGGCGAGGTTATCCGCCGCAAGGTTGGAAAGGCGGGTAAGTAAGCCATGGCATACGGTGTGAAGATCGCCAAGGGTGACGCGTACAAGCGCGCTGCCATCAAGCGCCGCCACATCCGGGTTCGCAAGCACGTCTCCGGTACGCCGGAGCGTCCGCGCCTGGTCGTGACGCGTTCCAACCGCAACATCGTTGCGCAGGTCATCGACGACATCGCGGGCCACACGCTCGCGTCGGCGTCGACCCTGGACACCTCGATCCGTGGTGGCGAGGGCGACAAGAGCGCCCAGGCCCAGCAGGTGGGTGCGCTCGTCGCCGAGCGCGCGAAGGCTGCCGGCGTCGAGGCCGTCGTGTTCGACCGTGGTGGCAACAGGTACGCCGGGCGCATTGCCGCTCTGGCTGACGCCGCCCGCGAAGCCGGGCTGAAGTTCTAAGCCCCGGTTCCGGGACTAACGGACGTAACAGAGAGAGGTAAATCCAATGGCTGGACCCCAGCGCCGCGGAAGCGGTGCCGGTGGCGGCGAGCGGCGGGACCGGAAGGGTCGCGACGGTGGCGCTGCCGCCGAGAAGACCGCTTACGTTGAGCGCGTTGTCGCGATCAACCGTGTCGCCAAGGTTGTCAAGGGTGGTCGCCGCTTCAGCTTCACCGCGCTGGTCGTGGTGGGCGACGGTGACGGCACTGTAGGCGTCGGATACGGCAAGGCCAAGGAAGTTCCCGCGGCCATTGCCAAGGGCGTTGAAGAGGCCAAGAAGTCCTTCTTCAAGGTTCCGCGCATCCAGGGCACCATCCCTCACCCGATTCAGGGCGAGAAGGCTGCGGGCGTCGTCCTGCTCAAGCCGGCTTCCCCCGGTACCGGCGTTATCGCCGGTGGCCCGGTGCGAGCCGTCCTCGAGTGCGCCGGCGTTCACGACATCCTGTCGAAGTCGCTCGGCTCGTCGAACCCCATCAACATCGTCCACGCGACTGTGACGGCCCTCAAGGGTCTGCAGCGTCCCGAGGAGATCGCGGCTCGCCGTGGTCTGCCCCTCGAGGACGTGGCCCCCGCGGCCCTGCTGCGTGCGCGTGCGGGAGCGGGTGCGTAATGGCCCGTCTCCAGATCACGCAGACGAAGTCGTACATCGGCAGCAAGCAGAACCACCGCGACACCCTGCGTTCGCTCGGGCTCAAGCGCCTGAACGACGTGGTTGTCAAGGAGGACCGCCCCGAGTTCCGCGGAATGGTTCACACCGTCCGCCACCTCGTGACGGTTGAGGAGGTCGACTGACATGGCGGAGAACAACCCGCTGAAGGTCCACAACCTCCGGCCCGCCCCGGGCGCCAAGACCGCCAAGACCCGTGTGGGTCGTGGTGAGGCGTCCAAGGGTAAGACCGCAGGTCGTGGTACCAAGGGCACCAAGGCCCGTTACCAGGTTCCGGAGCGCTTCGAGGGCGGGCAGATGCCCCTCCACATGCGTCTCCCGAAGCTCAAGGGCTTCAAGAACCCGTTCCGCACCGAGTACCAGGTCGTGAACCTGGACAAGCTCGCCGACCTCTACCCGCAGGGTGGAGAGGTCACGGTGGCCGACCTGGTCGCCAAGGGTGCGGTGCGCAAGAACCAGCTCGTCAAGGTGCTCGGCGCCGGCGAGGTCTCCGTGGCGCTGACGGTGACGGTTGACGCCGTTTCCGCCTCCGCCAAGGAGAAGATCGCTGCCGCTGGCGGCACCGTCACCGAGCTCGTCTGAGAGACGAGCCCGATGGCTTGAACATCGACCGGGGATGCCTCACATAAGGGGCATCCCCGGTTGGTCGTTCCTAGGGGGGCATGGTCGCCGGTATGGTGGCGTGCACCGTTAACTTCCGTGCGGTGTGTCCGCACGGCTTTTGACTGCTTTGTATTCGTTGCACTCGTTGTTCCGTCGGATTCGTCGATCCTCAATACCGTCACCTCTGACGCAGTAGCGCGGGGGTCGCAGGAGGCACCGTGCTCACCGCGTTCGCCCGGGCGTTCAAGACGCCCGACCTGCGCAAGAAGCTGCTCTTCACACTGGGCATCATCGTGCTGTACAGGCTCGGGGCCCACGTTCCGGTTCCCGGCGTCAACTACAAGAACGTGCAGATCTGTGTCGACCAGGCGCAGACGGGCGGGCTCTTCGGGCTCGTCAATCTGTTCAGCGGCGGCGCTCTGCTGCAGATCACGATCTTCGCGCTCGGCATCATGCCGTACATCACGGCGAGCATCATCCTCCAGCTTCTGACCGTGGTGATTCCGCGACTGGAGGCCCTCAAGAAGGAGGGGCAGTCCGGTACCGCCAAGATCACGCAGTACACGCGTTACCTGACGGTCGCCCTCGCCGTGCTCCAGGGCACCGGCCTGGTGGCCACCGCTCGTAACGGCGCGATCTTCCAGGGCTGTCCGGTCGCGGGCCAGATCGTCCCGGACAAGTCCATCTTCGTGACCATCGTGATGGTCGTCACGATGACCGCGGGCACCGCGGCCGTCATGTGGCTCGGTGAGCTCGTCACCGACCGCGGCATCGGCAACGGCATGTCGATCCTGATGTTCATCTCGATCGCCGCCGGCTTCCCGGGCGCCCTGTGGGCCATCAAGGAGTCGGGCGAGCTGGCCAACGGCTGGATCGAGTTCGGCATCGTGATCCTGGTCGGCTTCGCGATGGTCGGCCTCGTGGTCTTCGTCGAGCAGGCACAGCGCAGGATCCCCGTGCAGTACGCGAAGCGCATGATCGGCCGGAAGTCCTACGGCGGTACGTCCACGTACATCCCGCTGAAGGTCAACCAGGCCGGTGTGATCCCGGTCATCTTCGCGTCGTCGCTGCTCTACATCCCCATGCTGATCGTCCAGTTCAGCGGTGGCGGTGGAAACTCCGGCTGGGGCACCTGGATCCAGGCGAACTTCGTCGACGGTAAGCCCATCTACGTCGCCACGTACTTCCTCCTGATCGTGTTCTTCGCCTTCTTCTATGTGGCGATCTCGTTCAACCCCGAGGAAGTCGCCGACAACATGAAGAAGTATGGTGGCTTCATCCCGGGTATCCGGGCAGGTCGGCCTACCGCCGAGTATCTGAGCTACGTGCTCAACCGGATCACTTGGCCGGGCTCGCTGTATCTGGGTCTGATCGCTCTTGTGCCGACGATGGCGTTGGCGGGCTTCGGCGCGAACCAGGACTTCCCCTTCGGTGGAACGAGCATCCTCATCATCGTGGGTGTGGGCCTGGAGACCGTGAAGCAGATCGAGAGCCAGCTCCAGCAGCGCAATTACGAAGGGTTCCTCCGCTGATGCGAATCGTCCTCGTCGGGCCGCCCGGTGCCGGCAAGGGAACGCAGGCCGCGTTCCTTGCCAAGAACCTGTCGATCCCGCACATCTCCACGGGCGACCTCTTCCGCGCCAACATCAGCCAGGGCACGGCCCTCGGCAAGCAGGCGAAGGCCTTCATGGACGCCGGCAACCTGGTTCCGGACGAGGTCACCATCGGGATGGCCAAGGACCGCATGGACCAGCCCGACGCCGAGGGCGGCTTCCTGCTGGACGGCTTCCCGCGGAACGTCTCCCAGGCGGCGGCGCTCGACGAGACGCTGAAGGCCGAGGGCCAGAAGCTGGACGCCGTACTGGACCTCGAAGTCCCCGAGGACGAGGTCGTGAAGCGGATCGCGGGCCGCCGCATCTGCCGCAACGACTCCAGCCACGTCTTCCACGTGACGTACAGCCCGCCCCGGCAGGACGGCGTCTGCGACGCCTGCGGCGGTGAGCTCTACCAGCGCGGCGACGACACCGAGGAAACGGTGCGGCGCCGGCTGGAGGTCTACCACAGCGAGACCGAGCCGATCATCGACCACTACAAGGCTCAGGGCCTGGTGGTCACCATCTCCGCGCTGGGCAAGGTCGACGAAGTGACCAAGCGTGCGATGGAAGCCCTGAAGAAGCCCTCCGCCGAGGGCTGATCGAGCAAGCAGTACAACGGTTGCGGCCGCGGTGTCCGAGAGGCGCCGCGGCCGTACTGTTGGGCGGGTAGTACGTAGTGACAGCGAATGCGGAAGGCACACTCATGGTGGAGATCAAAACCCCCGAGCAGATCGCGAAGATGCGCGAGGCGGGGCTGGTCGTCGCCGCCGTCCACGCGGCCACGCGTGAGGCGGCCGTGCCGGGCGCCACCACCAAGGACCTGGACGAGGTGTCGCGCAAGGTGCTCGCCGAGCACGGTGCGAAGTCGAACTTCCTCGGGTACGGCGGGTTCCCCGCCACCATCTGCACGTCGGTCAACGAGGTCGTCGTCCACGGCATCCCGGACGAGAAGACGGTCCTCAAGGACGGCGACATCATCTCGATCGACGCCGGCGCGATCGTCGACGGCTGGCACGGCGACGCGGCGTACACCGCCTTCGTGGGTACGGGGCACGCGCCCGAGCTGATCGAGCTCTCCCGGGTGACCGAGGAGTCGATGTGGGCCGGGCTCGCCGCGATGAAGCTGGGCAACCGGCTCGTCGACATCTCCAAGGCGATCGAGTCGTACATCCGCCGCCAGCCGCGTCCGGCGACGGGCAAGTACGGGATCATCGAGGACTACGGCGGCCACGGCATCGGCTCCGAGATGCACATGGACCCGCACCTGCTGAACTACGTCACGCGCAAGCGCGGCAAGGGCCCGAAGCTGGTTCCCGGCTTCTGCCTGGCGATCGAGCCGATGGTGAGCCTCGGTACGGCGCAGACGGACGTCCTGGAGGACAACTGGACCGTCGTCACCACCGACGGGACCTGGTCCTCCCACTGGGAGCACTCGGTGGCACTGACGGAGGAGGGGCCGCTGGTCCTCACCTCCCCGGACGGCGGCCGGGCCAAGCTCGCGGAGTACGGCGTGACGGCCGCGCCCGATCCTCTGGCCTGAACCGCTTAACGATCTCCACTGTTGGGCAAACTCCCCGGATTCGTCTTTTCCGGGAGCCTGACGTAGACTGACTCGTCGGCTCGCGTGTACCCGTATGCCTGCATGCGGATGCGAGAGTCGATCAAGGTAGCCGATTCGAAGGGCGAAGCGTGGCCAAGAAGCAAGGTGCCATCGAGATCGAGGGCACCGTGATCGAGTCCCTCCCGAACGCAATGTTCAAGGTGGAACTGCAGAACGGTCACAAGGTCCTCGCGCACATCAGCGGCAAGATGCGTATGCACTACATCCGCATCCTCCCGGATGACCGGGTCGTGGTGGAGCTTTCTCCCTACGACCTGACGCGTGGCCGGATCGTCTACCGGTACAAGTAGATCTTGCCCGCGCCCCGTGTTCCGCGGGGTGATGGCACTGACCCGGAGAACCTCACATCCCATGAAGGTCAAGCCGAGCGTCAAGAAGATCTGCGACAAGTGCAAGGTGATCCGCCGTCACGGCCGGGTCATGGTCATCTGCGAAAACCTGCGCCACAAGCAGCGCCAGGGCTGACGCACGACCCCCTGCATCTCGCAGAACTTCGCGCGACGCACGTAAATACGTACATACGCAGAACCCAGTGCCCACGGGTGCTGACACCTCCGGCGGAGGCCGGGGACCTGGTCCGTACCGCTCCCTTCGAGGGAGGGGTCGGCGGCCACGGAACGGTTCTGCGGAAGACCTCCAAGCAAACAGGAGCCATGAATGGCACGCCTTGAAGGCGTTGACCTCCCGCGCGAAAAGCGTATCGAGGTCGCCCTCACCTACGTCTTCGGCATCGGTCGCACCCGTGCCCAGCAGACGCTCGCCGCTACCGGCGTGAACCCCGACACGCGCGTTCGTGACCTGGCCGAAGAGGACCTGGTCAAGATCCGCGAGTACGTTGACGTGAACTTCAAGACCGAGGGTGACCTCCGTCGCGAGGTGCAGGCCGACATCCGCCGCAAGGTCGAGATCGGCTCCTACCAGGGTCTGCGTCACCGCCGCGGCCTGCCGGTTCACGGCCAGCGCACCAGCACGAACGCCCGTACCCGCAAGGGTCCGCGTCGCGCGATCGCCGGCAAGAAGAAGCCGGGCAAGAAGTAGTCCTCAGCCGGACGCTCATCAGCGGTCTTCGCTGTAGGACCGACCACCTCCCGTAGGAGATATAGATGCCCCCCAAGGGTCGTCAGGGCGCCGCCAAGAAGGTGCGCCGCAAGGAAAAGAAGAACGTCGCTCACGGGCACGCCCACATCAAGAGCACGTTCAACAACACGATCGTCTCGATCACCGACCCCACGGGCAACGTGATCTCCTGGGCCTCCGCCGGCCACGTCGGCTTCAAGGGCTCGCGCAAGTCCACCCCCTTCGCCGCGCAGATGGCCGCCGAGTCGGCTGCCCGTCGCGCGCAGGAGCACGGCATGCGCAAGGTCGACGTCTTCGTCAAGGGTCCCGGCTCCGGCCGTGAGACCGCGATCCGCTCCCTCCAGGCCACCGGCCTCGAGGTCGGCTCGATCCAGGACGTCACCCCCACCCCGCACAACGGCTGCCGCCCCCCCAAGCGCCGCCGCGTCTGACGCTCCGCGTCCGACTCTGGTTGTTGCAGTGCGCACGAGTGAAGACCGACCTTCCCTCCGTGCGCGCTGTACTCGGGCGGCACGGCCCTTCCGGGCGTGCGCCCGTACCCTTTGTAGTAGTTGGCATCAAATAGTGGGTGCCAAGACTGGAGGCATTTCTCATGCTTATCGCTCAGCGTCCGTCGCTGACCGAAGAGGTCGTCGACGAGTACCGCTCGCGGTTCGTGATCGAGCCCCTCGAGCCGGGCTTCGGTTACACCCTCGGCAACTCCCTTCGCCGTACGCTCCTCTCCTCGATCCCCGGTGCCGCTGTCACCAGCATCCGGATCGACGGCGTCCTGCACGAGTTCACCACCGTGCCGGGTGTCAAGGAGGACGTCACCGACCTCATCCTCAACATCAAGCAGCTGGTCGTCTCCAGCGAGCACGACGAGCCCGTCGTGATGTACCTGCGCAAGCAGGGCCCGGGCCTGGTCACCGCTGCTGACATCGCCCCGCCGGCCGGTGTCGAGGTGCACAACCCCGACCTGGTGCTCGCCACGCTCAACGGCAAGGGCAAGCTGGAGATGGAGCTGACCGTCGAGCGCGGTCGCGGCTACGTCTCCGCCGTCCAGAACAAGCAGGTGGGCCAGGAGATCGGCCGTATCCCGGTCGACTCCATCTACTCGCCGGTGCTCAAGGTCACGTACAAGGTCGAGGCGACCCGTGTCGAGCAGCGCACCGACTTCGACAAGCTGATCGTCGACGTCGAGACCAAGCAGGCCATGCGCCCGCGTGACGCCATGGCGTCCGCCGGCAAGACCCTGGTCGAGCTGTTCGGTCTGGCGCGCGAGCTCAACATCGACGCCGAGGGCATCGACATGGGCCCGTCCCCGACGGACGCCGCGCTCGCCGCCGACCTGGCGCTGCCGATCGAGGAGCTCGAGCTCACCGTTCGTTCGTACAACTGCCTCAAGCGCGAGGGCATCCACTCCGTGGGTGAGCTCGTGGCGCGTTCCGAGGCCGACCTGCTCGACATCCGCAACTTCGGTGCGAAGTCGATCGACGAGGTCAAGGCGAAGCTGGCCGGCATGGGCCTGGCCCTCAAGGACAGCCCGCCCGGATTCGACCCGACCGCCGCCGCCGACGCCTTCGGCGCCGACGACGACGCGGACGCCGGTTTCGTCGAGACCGAGCAGTACTAAGCACTTCCGGCGGGCACTAGCTCGTCGGTAACTGACACCGGTACCTGATACGGCCGGTGCAGACACTAGGAGAAACACCATGCCGCGTCCCGCAAAGGGTGCCCGTCTGGGCGGCAGCGCCGCGCACGAGCGTCTGCTCCTCGCCAACCTGGCGAAGGCGCTGTTCGAGCACGGCCGCATCACGACGACCGAGGCCAAGGCCCGCCGCCTGCGCCCCGTCGCCGAGCGTCTGGTCACCAAGGCGAAGAAGGGCGACATCCACAACCGTCGCCTGGTGCTGCAGACGATCACGGACAAGAGCATCGTCCACACGCTCTTCACCGAGATCGCTCCGCGGTACGAGAACCGCCCCGGTGGTTACACCCGCATCACGAAGATCGGCAACCGTCGTGGCGACAACGCCCCGATGGCGGTCATCGAGCTCGTCGAGGCCCTGACCGTGGCCCAGGAGGCCACCGGTGAGGCCGAGGCCGCGACGAAGCGTGCGGTCAAGGAAGACGCAGCCAAGAAGGACGAGGCTGCCAAGGACGACGCTCCGGCCGCCGAGGCTGCCGAGGGCGAGTCCAAGGACGCCTGAGCGCGTCGACTCCACCGGGCGGGCCCGCATCACCCTTCGGGGCGGTGCGGGCCCGTTCCGTTGTGTGCTGTATCGAGAGGATTCGCTGGTGAGCGAGGACATTGAGGGCGCGGCGCCGGGGTTCGTGCGGGTGCGGCTGGATCTTTCGTACGACGGGAAGGACTTTTCCGGGTGGGCGAAGCAGTCCGAGCGGCGCACGGTCCAGGGTGAGATCGAGAACGCGCTGCGGACCGTGACGCGGTCCTCGGAGACGTACGACCTGACGGTCGCGGGGCGCACGGACTCGGGCGTGCACGCGCGGCGGCGCAGGTCGCGCACGTCGACCTGCCCGAGGACGTCTGGGCCGAGCACCGGGACAAGCTGCTGCGGCGGCTCGCCGGACGGCTGCCGCACGATGTGCGGGTGTGGAAGGTCGCGGAGGCTCCCGCGGGGTTCAACGCCAGGTTCGCGGCCGTCTGGCGGCGCTACGCGTACCGCGTGACGGACAACCCCGGCGGCGTCGACCCGCTGCTGCGCGGCCATGTGCTGTGGCACGACTGGCCGTTGGACGTGGACGCCATGAACCGGGCGGCCGAGAAGCTGGTCGGGGAGCACGATTTCGCGGCGTACTGCAAGAGGCGGGAGGGCGCGACCACCATCCGCACCCTGCAGCAGCTCAGCTGGGAGCGCGGGGCGGACGGTGTCATCACCGCGACCGTGCGCGCCGATGCCTTCTGCCACAACATGGTGCGCTCGCTGGTCGGCGCGATGCTGTTCGTCGGGGACGGGCACCGGGACGCGGACTGGCCGGGGAAGGTGCTGGCGGCGGGCGTACGGGACTCCTCCGTCCATGTCGTACGCCCGCACGGCCTCACCCTGGAGGAAGTCGGCTACCCGGCCGACGCGCTGCTGGCGGCGCGTGCTCGTCAGGCCCGCAACATGCGGTCACTGCCCGGCGGTGGCTGCTGCTGACGCCTGGGCCCTTCCGCGCTGGTGGATCTGGCGGAACGTGAACTCGGCGATGTCGTCACCGGTCGTGTAGACGCCCTTGTCGGACGTGGTGACGTTCTTGCCGTTGGTGAAGCCGGCGACGGTGAAGTAGGCGTAGCGGCCGTAGGCGTTGGCGGTCTTGCGGCAGAACACGCCGCCCCGGCAGAAGGTGGGGACGCCGGCGCCGGAGAGGGACGCGAGACCGCCGCTCGCCTGCTCCTTGGCCTTCTCGGCCTGGGCGGCGGTCTCGAAGACCGCGACGCCCACGGTGACGGCCACGCCGCTCTTGGAGTACGTCGCGCGGATGACCTGGTCGCAGCCGTTGTTCGCGAGTACGGAGCCCAGCGCGCCCTGGGTCGCGGCGGAGCAGCTGGCGGTGCGGTTCGTCGCGCCCTTGGCGTAGGCGCGGTCGCCCATCGTCAGCCGCTTGCCGGGGTACAGGGTGTCGGCGCTGAGCGGCGCCGTGTCCTTCTTGGCGCTGGAGATGAAGTCCCTGGGGTTCGGCGGGGGCGGGGGCGCCTGGGAGGAGAAGGAGGGGCCGGGCTGGGCGGACTCGGTCGGCAGGGTCTCCGCGGTCGGCAGCCCGGTCGCGGAGCCGGTGGTGCTGTTGTTCTTGTTCGTCGTGACGACCGCCGTGGCCACGATCGCGCCGACCACGGCGGTCGCCAGCACACCGCCGCCGATGTACAGCCACCGCTTGCGGCGGGCGCGCGCGGCGGAGGCGTCGGCGAGCGCCGCCCAGTCCGGCGTGTCCCCCGACGACTGCGTTCCGTACGGATCCTGAGGGTTCTGCTGTCCCTCGGGGCCACCCCAGGAGGGCCCCCCTTGCCCAAAGCTCATGCCGCGCATCCTAATCCGGTTGGGTGATGCGGCGGACGGCGGTGACAATGCGGAGCATGGGACATCTTGAGGCCGCACACGTCGAGTACTACTTGCCGGACGGACGGGTGCTGCTCGGTGACGCCTCGTTCCGGGTGGGGGAGGGGGCCGTCGTCGCGCTGGTCGGCGCGAACGGGGCCGGCAAGACGACGCTGCTGCGGCTGATCGCGGGCGAGATCCAGCCGCACGGCGGGACCGTGACGGTCAGCGGCGGGCTGGGTGTG
Organism: Streptomyces altiplanensis; assembly: GCA_003719395.1. Lineage (GTDB taxonomy): Bacteria > Actinomycetota > Actinomycetes > Streptomycetales > Streptomycetaceae > Streptomyces > Streptomyces altiplanensis. The sequence continues at coordinate 9,335 of RHMC01000062.1, read as the reverse complement.
ATGCCGCAGTTCGTGGGGTCGGTGCGGGACGAGCGGACCGTACGGGACCTGCTGGTCTCGGTCGCGCAGCCGCGTATCCGGGAGGCGGCCGCGGCGGTGGACGCCGCCGAGCACGCGATCCTGACGCGGGACGACGAGGCCGCGCAGATGGCGTACGCGCAGGCGCTGAGCGACTGGGCGGAGGCGCGCGGGTACGAGGCGGAGACGCTGTGGGACATGTGCACCACGGCCGGGCTCGGAATGCCGTACGAGAAGGCACAGTGGCGCCAGGTGCGGACGCTCAGCGGGGGCGAGCAGAAGCGGCTCGTGCTGGAGGCGCTGCTGCGGGGGCCCGACGAGGTGCTGCTGCTCGACGAGCCGGACAACTATCTCGACGTCCCCGGGAAGCGATGGCTGGAGGAGCGGCTCAAGGAGACCCGCAAGACCGTGCTGTTCGTCTCGCACGACCGGGAGCTGCTGGCCCGGGCCGCTGAGAAGATCGTGGCGGTGGAGCCGGGGCCCGCGGGGTCGGACGTGTGGGTGCACGGCGGTGGCTTCGGGACGTTCCACGAGGCGCGGCGGGAGCGGTTCGCGCGTTTCGAGGAGCTGAAGCGGCGCTGGGACGAGAAGCACGCGCAGCTCAAAAAGCTGGTGCTGAATCTGCGGGCCGCGGCGGCGAGCAGCCATGAGCTGGCGTCGCGGTACGCGGCGCGCAGACGCGGCTGCGCAAGTTCGAGGAGGCCGGGCCGCCGCCGGAGCCGCCGCGCGAGCAGGACAGCAGGATGCGGCTGCGGGGCGGGCGCACGGGCGTGCGTGCGGTGACGTGCGAGGGGCTGGAGCTCACCGGCCTGATGAAGCCGTTCTCGCTGGAGATCTACTACGGGGAGCGGGTCGCCGTACTCGGGTCGAACGGATCCGGGAAGTCGCACTTCCTGCGGCTGCTGGCGGGCGAGGACGTGGCGCACAAGGGGGCGTGGAAGCTGGGCGCGCGGGTGGTGCCCGGGCACTTCGCCCAGACGCACGCGCATCCGGAGCTGCTGGGGCGCACGCTCGTCGACATCCTGTGGACGGAGCACGCGAAGGACCGGGGCGGGGCGATGTCCGTGCTGCGGCGCTACGAGCTGGAGCGGCAGGGGGACCAGCCCTTCGAGAAGCTCTCGGGCGGGCAGCAGGCACGGTTCCAGATCCTGATGCTGGAGTTGCAGGGGACGACCGCGCTGCTGCTCGACGAGCCGACGGACAACCTCGACCTGGAGTCCGCGGAGGCACTGCAGGAGGGGCTGGAGGCGTACGACGGGACGGTGCTCGCCGTGACGCACGACCGGTGGTTCGCGAAGTCCTTCGACCGGTACCTGGTCTTCGGGTCGGACGGTGTCGTGCGGGAGACGGCGGAGCCGGTGTGGGACGAGCGCCGGGTGGAGCGGACACGGTAAGGGCACCGCGCCGCGCGGGAGGCCGGTGAGCGTTCCCGCCGGGCCGTTTTGACCCGTACGGGGGCGGGCGGGTAGGCTTCCAGTTCGTTATGCGTATTGGCTTGGTCGTTCTCACGCGAGGGGCCCTTACGCCGGTCCACCGGGCCGATGACCAGCGGCAGGCAGACGGGTTGCGTCCCCGAATGCCGCCAAGGCTGTCGTGATCGTCCCAGTGGCCTTGTCAGGACCCACTCACTGAAGAAGCGAAGGCTACGACCGTGCGTACGTACAGCCCCAAGCCCGGCGATGTCACGCGCCAGTGGCACATCATCGACGCGCAGGACATCGTCCTGGGCCGTCTGGCGACGACTGCCGCCAACCTCCTGCGGGGCAAGCACAAGGCGATCTACGCCCCCCACATGGACATGGGCGACTTCGTCATCATCGTCAACGCCGAGAAGGTTCACCTCTCCGGCAACAAGAAGACCCAGAAGATGGCGTACCGCCACTCCGGCTTCCCGGGTGGTCTGCGCTCCGTCCGTTACGACGAGCTGCTGGCGAAGAGCCCCGAGAAGGCCGTCGAGAAGGCCATCAAGGGCATGATCCCCAAGAACACCCTGGGTCGTCAGATGCTCTCGAAGCTGAAGGTCTACGCAGGTCCCGAGCACCCGCACGCGGCTCAGCAGCCGGTGCCGTTCGAGATCACCCAGGTCGCGCAGTAGTTCCGGCCACACCCCCCTAAGAACGAAAGAAATCTGAGGAGAATCGTGGCCGAGACCACTGCAGAGACGCCCGTCGAGGGTTCCGAGGCCGAAGAGACCTTCGCCGAGGTGACCACCTTCGAGTCCGAGGTTCCCGTCGAGGGCGAGTACACCAGCGAGTCCCTCGCGGGCCGCTTCGGTGACCCGCAGCCCGCGGCCGGCCTGGGCCGTCGCAAGAACGCCATCGCCCGCGTCCGGATCGTTCCGGGCACCGGCAAGTGGAAGATCAACGGGCGTACGCTCGAGGACTACTTCCCGAACAAGGTTCACCAGCAGGAAGTCAACGAGCCCTTCAAGGTGCTCGAGCTCGACGGCCGCTACGACGTCATCGCCCGCATCGCGGGTGGCGGCGTCTCCGGTCAGGCCGGTGCGCTCCGTCTCGGTGTCGCCCGTGCGCTGAACGAGGCGGACGTGGACAACAACCGTCCCACCCTGAAGAAGGCCGGCTTCCTCTCCCGCGACGACCGTGCGGTCGAGCGCAAGAAGGCCGGTCTCAAGAAGGCCCGTAAGGCGCCGCAGTACAGCAAGCGCTAATCCGCCTGCTCGGCTGCTCCAGACGTTCGCCCCGGCGGCACATTGTGTGCTGCCGGGGCGTTCGTTTATCGGTATGCCGGGTGTATGACGGCGTAAAGCGCACCAGAGCTTGCATTTTCGGAGTATTTCGGAGGACACCAGTGGGACGACTCTTCGGCACTGACGGCGTGCGCGGTGTCGCCAACGCGGATCTGACGGCCGAGCTCGCGCTCGGTCTGTCGGTCGCGGCGGCGCACGTACTCGCCGAGGCGGGCACCTTCGAGGGGCATCGGCCGACCGCCGTGGTCGGTCGTGATCCGCGTGCGTCGGGAGAGTTCCTGGAGGCCGCCGTCGTGGCGGGCCTGGCGAGTGCGGGTGTGGACGTGCTCCGGGTGGGGGTGCTGCCCACCCCCGCGGTGGCGTACCTCACCGGTGCGCTGGGCGCCGATCTCGGTGTCATGCTCTCGGCCAGCCACAACGCCATGCCGGACAACGGTGTCAAGTTCTTCGCGCGCGGCGGGCACAAGCTCGCCGACGAGCTGGAGATCCGCATCGAGGACGTGTACGAGCAGCACCGCTCCGGTGAGCCGTGGGCCCGGCCGACCGGAGCGGGCGTCGGCCGGGTCTCCGACTACGCCAAGGGTGTCGACCAGTACATCGCCCACCTGATCGGTGTGCTGCCCAATCGCCTCGACGGCGTGAAGGTCGTCCTCGACGAGGCGCACGGGGCAGCCTCCCGCGTATCTCCCGAGGCCTTCGCCCGGGCCGGCGCCGAGATCGTCACCATCGGTGCCGACCCCGACGGGCTCAACATCAACGACGGGTGCGGCTCCACGCACCTGGAGATGCTCCGGGCCGCCGTCGTCGAGCACGGCGCCGATCTCGGTATCGCGCACGACGGCGACGCCGACCGGTGCCTGGCCGTGGACGCGCTGGGCAACGAGGTCGACGGGGACCAGATCCTCGCCGTGCTCGCGCTCGCCATGCGCGAGGCCGGTCAGCTCCGCAAGAACACCGTCGTCGGCACCGTCATGTCGAACCTCGGCTTCAAGCTGGCCATGGAGCGCGAGGGCATCGAGCTCGTACAGACCGCCGTCGGCGACCGGTACGTACTGGAGTCGATGAAGGCCGAGGGGTACGCGCTCGGCGGCGAGCAGTCCGGGCACGTCATCGTGCTGGACCACGCGACCACCGGCGACGGCACCCTGACCGGGCTGATGCTGGCCGCGCGGGTGGCCGCCACCGGGCGTACGCTCGCGGACCTCGCCGGGGTCATGAGCCGGCTGCCGCAGATCCTCGTCAACGTGCCCGACGTGGACAAGTCGCGCGTCACCACCTCCGCCGAGCTGGCGGCCGCCGTCACCGACGCCGAGCGGGAGCTGGGCGCCACGGGGCGGGTGCTGCTGCGGCCCTCGGGCACCGAGCCGCTCGTGCGGGTCATGGTCGAGGCGGCCGACATCGAGCAGGCGAAGGCGGTCGCCGGGCGGCTCGCCGATGTGGTGAAGTCGGCGCTCGGCTAGGCGTTCTCGTACGCGGTGCGCTTGTGCTGCTTCGCCCAGAAGAACTTCTGGGCGAGCAGCGTGAGCGTACCGGCGACGACGATGCCGAGCAGGTTCAGCAGGAGCTGCTCGGTGGAGCCCCAGGTCTGCTTCACGTCGCCGTAGCTCAGCGCCACGGCGGCGTTGGCCGCGGCCGGGACCGTCGTCACCGAGATGGCGACGCCGACCAGGGCGCCGGACTTGGCCGACGTGAGGGAGAGCATGCCGGCCGCGCCCGCCAGTACGGCGACGACGAACGACAGCAGGTCCGGGGCGTAGATGAACCCCGTGTTGGGGCGGTCGCCGTGCAGCATCTCGTCGGTGAACAGGCCCGTCGCGTTCATGAACAGGCTGAACCCGACCGTCACCGCCATCGCCGCCGCGAACCCCACGATCAGCGCGGCGAACGAGCGCCAGGCCAGGCGCGGCGCGCGCCGCACCAGCGCCGTGCAGAAGCCGGCCAGCGGGCCGAACTCCGGGCCCACCGCCATCGCGCCCACGATCAGGATCGCGTTGTCGAGCAGCACACCGCAGGCCGCGATCATCGTGGCCAGCGACAGGAACGCGATGTAGGTGACGGAGAGCGTCGACTCCTCGTGGGTCGCGTCCGACAGCTGCTCCCACAGCACCGCGTCCGCGGCCTCGCCCGGCGCCTCCTTCTCCGCCCGGTCGGCGCGCGTGGAGAGCGACAGGTCGATGTTCTCCACGGCGATCGAACCGCATTCGTCGATGCCGAGGGTGCGCAGATCGCTGATGAGGTCGTCGCCCGCCTCGCGCGCCACGTCGCAGAGGATGAGGTCGCCGGCCGGGTTGCGGGCCGCGCCGGGGACGACGGCGACATGCGTCGTGCCGACCGTCTTCTCCACCGTGTCCAGGACCTCGTCGGTGCGGTCGGCGGGGACGATCAGGCGAAGGTGCAGCACGGCACGTACTCCTCAGAGTTTGCGGAGCGAGAGGCGCTGGACCTTGTGGTCGGGGCCCTTGCGCACCACCAGCGTGGCACGGCCGCGCGTCGGCGCCACGTTCTCCAGCAGGTTGGGCTTGTTGACGGTCCGCCACATCGTACGGGCGTAGTCGAGGGCTTCCTCCTCCGAGACCTGGGTGTACTTCCTGAAGTACGAGGAGGGGTCCTGGAACGCGGTCTCGCGCAGCTTGCGGAAGCGGCCCAGGTACCAGGACTCGATGTCCTCGGCGCGCGCGTCGACGTACACGCTGAAGTCGAAGTAGTCGGCGAGAGCGACCCGGGTGCGGCCGTCCTTGCCGGGCAGCGCCGGCTGGAGGACGTTCAGGCCCTCGACGATCAGGATGTCCGGGCGGCGGACCGTGAGGCGCTCGCCGGGCACGATGTCGTAGATCAGGTGGGAGTAGACGGGCGCGGTGACCTCGTTCCTGCCGGCCTTGATGTCGGCGACGAAACGGGTCAGGGCGCGCCGGTCGTACGACTCGGGGAAGCCCTTGCGCGCCGTGAGGCCGCGCCGCTTGAGCTCCTCCATCGGGTAGAGGAAGCCGTCGGTGGTCAGCAGCTCCACGCGCGGGTGTTCCGGCCAGCGGGCCAGCAGCGCCTGGAGGAGACGGGCGACGGTCGACTTGCCCACGGCGACGCTGCCCGCGACCCCTATGACGAAGGGCGTGCCGCGCTGGGCGCCGTGGCCGTTGCCCGCGTCGCCGAGGAAGGTGTTGAGGGCGCCGCGCAGGCCCGAGGTCGCCTGGACGTAGAGATTGAGCAGCCGGGAGAGGGGGAGGTAGACGTCCCGCACCTCGTCGAGGTCGATCACGTCGCCCAGGCCGCGGAGCCGTTCGAGTTCCTCCGCCGTGAGGGGGAGCGGGGTCTTCTCGCGCAGCGCGCTCCACTCCGCCCGTGTGAGGTCCAGGTACGGCGAAGCGTCTGCCCGGCGGTGGGTGGACCGTGGCGGCGAAGTGATCACATGAACATTGTCGGGGGTGCGGAGCTGTCGTGGGTGGTGTGCTCGGTCACGTGGAGCGTCGGCCGTAGGGTGCGGACATGTGCGGAATCGTGGGGTACGTCGGCGGGCAGTCGGCGCTTGATGTTGTCATCGCGGGACTGAAGCGGCTCGAATACCGGGGTTACGACTCGTCAGGTGTGGCTGTGCTCGCGGACGGTGGACTGGCCGCGGCGAAGAAGGCCGGCAAGCTCGTCAACCTGGAGAAGGAACTCGTGGGGCGGCCGCTGCCGGCCGGTGCCACGGGCATCGGACACACCCGGTGGGCCACGCACGGGGGGCCCACCGACGCCAACGCGCACCCGCACCTGGACAACGCGGGGCGCGTGGCCGTCGTGCACAACGGGATCATCGAGAACTTCGCCGGTCTGCGGGCCGAGCTCGCCGAGCGCGGACACGAGCTGGGGTCCGAGACCGACACCGAGGTCGTGGCGCACCTGCTCGCCGAGTCCTTCTCCTCGTGCGGGGACCTCGCGGAGGCGATGCGGCTGGTGTGCCGGCAGCTCGACGGGGCGTTCACGCTGGTCGCCGTGCACGCGGACGAGCCCGACGTGGTGGTGGGGGCGCGGCGGAACTCGCCGCTGGTGGTGGGTGTGGGGGAGGGGGAGGCCTTCCTCGCGTCCGACGTGGCCGCCTTCATCTCGCGCACGCGGTCGGCGATCGAGCTGGGACAGGACCAGGTCGTCGAGGTACGGCGGGACGGTGAGGGCGGCGGCGCGGCCGGAGTCTCGGTCTCGGTCACGGACTTCTACGGCGCGCCCGGCGAGGCGCGGTCGTACCGCATCGACTGGGACGCCTCCGCCGCCGAGAAGGGCGGCTACGACTACTTCATGCTCAAGGAGATCGCCGAGCAGCCGAAGGCCGTCGCCGACACGCTGCTGGGGCGGATCGACGCGGGCGGGGCGCTGAGACTGGACGAGCTGCGGATCCCCGATTCCGTGCTGCGGGAGGTCGACAAGGTCGTGGTGGTGGCCTGCGGGACCGCTTTCCACGCGGGGATGATCGCGAAGCTGGCCGTCGAGCACTGGACGCGGATCCCCTGTGAGACCGAGCTGGCGAGCGAGTTCCGGTACCGGGATCCGATCCTCGACGCCCGGACGCTGGTGATCGCGATCTCGCAGTCCGGCGAGACCATGGACACGCTGATGGCGCTGCGGCACGCGCGGGAGCAGGGCGCGAAGGTGCTCGCCGTGTGCAACACGAACGGGTCGACCATTCCGCGGGAGTCGGACGCGGTGCTCTACACGCATGCCGGGCCCGAGATCGCCGTCGCTTCCACCAAGGCGTTCCTGACGCAGCTGGTCGCCTGCTATCTGGTCGCGCTCTACCTGGCGCAGGTGCGCGGGGCCAAGTGGGGGGACGAGGTCCGGGACGTGGTGCGCGAGCTGTCGGAGATCTCGGGCGAGGTGGAGCGGGTCCTGGAGACGATGGAGCCGGTGCGGGAGCTGGCCCGGTCGCTGGCGGGGAAGAGGACGGTGCTGTTCCTGGGGCGGCATGTGGGGTACCCGGTCGCCCTGGAGGGTGCGCTCAAGCTGAAGGAGCTCGCGTACATGCATGCGGAGGGGTTCGCGGCGGGCGAGCTGAAGCACGGGCCCATCGCGCTGATCGAGGACGGCCTCCCGGTGGTGGTCGTGGTGCCGTCGCCCCGGGGGCGGTCGGTGCTGCACGACAAGATCGTTTCGAACATCCAGGAGATCCGGGCGCGGGGGGCGCGGACGATCGTGATCGCGGAGGAGGGCGACGAGGCGGTCGTCCCGTACGCCGACCACCTGATCCGGATCCCGGCCACGCCGACGCTCCTGCAGCCTCTGGTCTCGACCGTGCCGTTGCAGGTCTTCGCCTGCGAGCTGGCCACGGCGCGGGGCAATGAGGTCGACCAGCCCCGGAACCTGGCCAAGTCCGTGACGGTGGAGTGAGCTCGTGATCATTGGGGTGGGCATCGACGTCGCCGAGATCGAACGGTTCCGGGCGTCCCTGGAACGTACGCCGCAGATGGCCCAGCGGCTGTTCCTGCACAACGAGTTGTACCTCCCGAGCGGGGACCGGCGCGGCATCGCCTCGCTCGCCGCCCGGTTCGCGGCCAAGGAGGCCCTCGCGAAGGCGCTGGGGGCGCCGTCCGGGCTGCACTGGACGGACGCCGAGGTGTACGTCGAGGAGAGCGGGCAGCCGCGGCTGCGGGTGAGCGGGACGGTGCTGGCGCGGGCGGAGGCGCTCGGGGTCCGGTCCTGGCACGTCTCGCTCAGTCACGACGCGGGGGTCGCTTCCGCCGTTGTCATCGCCGAAGGATGAGGTGTTTTCACTGATGCGCGCTGCTCATGGCGTGGAGACCGTACGGACCGCCGAGCGGGAGCTGATGGCCCGGCTCCCCGAGGGCGCGCTGATGCAGCGGGCCGCGGCCGGGCTCGCCGCGGTGTGCGCGGGGCTGCTGGGGCGGGTGTACGGGACGCGGGTCGTGCTGCTGGTCGGCAGCGGCGACAACGGGGGCGACCGCGCTGTACACAGCGCGCGGCTGGCCCGGCGGGGGGCGGGGGTCACCGCCGTGCTGCTGACGCGCGTGGGCGCACGAGGGCGGGCTGGCGCGTTGCGGCGCGCCGGGGGGTCGGTGGCGGTGGCCGGTGATGCGGCTGGAGCTCTTGTGCGAGCCGATCTCGTGGTCGAGCGGGATCACCGGGATCGGGGGGGAGGGGCGGGCTGCGGGACGCCGCTGTGCCGTTGGCGCGGGCGGCGCGGGACTCCGGGGCGGTGGTCGTCGCCGTGGATCTGCCCAGCGGGGTCGAGGCGGACAGCGGGGAGGTGCGGGGGGGAGTGCGTGCGCGCCGATGTGACGGTCACCTTCGGCACGTACAAACCGGGGCTGCTGATCGACCCCGCGCGGGAGTACGCCGGGGCCGTGCGGCTGGTCGAGCTGGGGCTCGATCTCGAAGCGGTGGAGGCGGACGTCGAGGCGCTGCAGCACGCGGACGTGGCCGCGCTGCTGCCGGTTCCGGGTGCGGAGAGCGACAAGTACCGGCGCGGGGTGGTCGGCGTCGTGGCGGGGTCGGAGCGGTACCCGGGAGCGGCGGTGCTCGCGGTGGCCGGGGCGCTGCGGGGCGGGGCCGGGGCTGTGCGGTACGTCGGGCCGGCGGCGACGAGGTCGTCGCGCGCTTCCCGGAGGCGCTGGTGCACGCCGGG
>RHMC01000061.1 GCA_003719395.1 Streptomyces altiplanensis | reverse complement strand
CGTTCGGGGCCCGCGGACTCCGCCGGGCCCCGCCCCAGCCGGCGGCCCCGCCCTAGTCGGCGGCCCCCGCCCGTGCCCGGTTCGCCAGGATCTTGATGGAGATCAGGGCGATCACCGCGAGGCGATGATGTACGCCGAGACCGCCATCGACGTACCCGTCGCCTCCAGCAGCAGCACCATCATGAACGGGGCGAGCCCGCCGCCGAACACGGCCGCGATCTGGTAGCCGAGCGACGCGCCCGTGTAGCGCATCTCCGCCGTGAAGAGCTCGGCGAAGAGGGCCGCCTGGGGGCCGTACATGACGCTGAGGAAGCAGCTGGTCACGAACGTTCCGACGGCCAGCCACAGCAGCGACTTCGTGTCGATCAGCAGGAACATCGGCACCGCCCACACCAGCAGCCCCACCGCGCCCGCCGCGTAGATCCGCAGCCGGCCGATGCGGTCGGAGAGGGCGGCGGAGGCGGGGATCAGGACGAGCTGGGTGAGGCTGACGCACAGCGAGACGGTGAGGACCGCGCTGCGCTCCATGTCGAGTTCGCGGGTCGCGTAGTCCAGGACGCCGGTGATGATGATGTAGAAGGTCGCGGTGTTGACCGCGAAGGACCCGCCGGCCAGGAAGACCGTGCCGAGGTGCTTGGTCAGGATCGTACGGAGCGGCGAGCGGGCCGCTCCCTTCTCCTGCTCGGCCAGGGCGCGTTCGGCCTCGCGGAACGCGGGGGTCTCCTCGACGCGGGTGTGGATGTACCAGGCGAGTACGAGCACGAGGACGCCGACGAAGAACGGCACCCGCCAGCCCCAGGACGCGAAGGCGCTCTCGCTGGTGGTGGCGCCCGCGACGAGGAAGACCGTGTTCGCGGTGACCACGCCGATGGGGACGCCGAGCTGGACCAGGCTGCCGTACAGGCCGCGCTTGCCCTCGGGGGCGTACTCGGTGGCCATCAGCATCGCGCCGCCCCACTGGGCGCCGACGGCGATGCCCTGCACCACGCGGAGCAGGACGAGCAGGACGGGAGCGGCGATGCCGATCGTCTCGTACGTCGGCAGGAGGCCGATGCCGGTGGTCGCGAGGCCCATCATCGTCAGGGCCAGGACCAGCATCGGCTTGCGGCCGCGCTTGTCGCCGAGCTGCGCCGATGACGCCGCCGACGGGGCGGGCGAGGAAGCCGACGGCGAAGGTGGCGAAGGCGGCGAGCACGCCGGCCGACGAGCTGCCGGACGGGAAGTACAGGTCGCCCAGGACGAGGGCCGCGGCGATGCCGAAGACGAAGTAGTCGTACCACTCGACGGCGGAGGCGAGGGCGGCCGCGGTGGCCACCTTGCGCCGGTGGCGGTCGGCCGGTGCGGCCGCCGTGGCGTCCGTGAGCGGGGAAGGTGCCGTGTCCATGCGGTGCACACTCCGGTGGGTGCGGGGACGAAAGAGGGGGTGGCGCCGTGATGTGCCGGGACCGTACCGACCGGATGGTACGGAGGTCAACGGGTCCGGCAGCAGGACTTTCTTCCGCCGCGCCGCCCGTACGCAGCGGCGTGCGGGCAGCACGAGCGCCCCGGCCGCGTGGAAGCGACCGGGGTGCTCGTGGTGGTGCCCGTGGGTGTCTGCGTGCCGGAAAAGCCCGCTTTAGAAGACGACCAGGGCGCGGCCCCCCTTGCCCGCCAGCATGGTGTCGAACGCGGCGGGGATGCCGTCGAGGCCGATCTGTTCGGTGACCATGCTGCTCAGGTCGAAGCGGCCGGCGCGGATGTGGCCGGCCAGTACGGGCAGATCGCGCGCCGGGTCGGAGTTGCCGTAGACGCAGCCCGAGAGCGTACGGCCGAAGTGGAAGATCTCCAGGGCGTTGAAGGTGACCTGCTGGTCCTTGCCGCCGATGCCGACGACCGTGGTGCGCCCGCCGCGGCGGGTCGATTCCCAGGCCGTGCGGATGGTGACGGCCCGCCCCACGCACTCGATCGCGACGTCCACGCCCTGCGCACCGCCGGTCAGCTTGCGGATCTCCTTCGCGGTGGTCTCCGAGGCGACGACGAAGTCGGTGGCCCCGGCGGCCCGCGCCAGCTCCTCCTTCTCCGTCGAGACGTCGACGGCGACGATCTGTCCCGCCCCCGCGATACGGGCCGACTGGAGGACGGCGAGACCGACCCCGCCGACTCCGAAGACCGCGACCGACTCCCCCGCGCGGACCCGCGCGCTGTGGTGGACGGCCCCGTAACCCGTGAGGACCGCGCAGCCGAGCAGCGCCGCGTCCGTGAGCGGGATGCCGTCGGGGACCGGCAGGACGCAGTTGGCGGCGACGACGGTCTCCTCGGCGACGCGGCGACGTTCAGGCCGGGATGGAGGTCGGTGCCGTCGGCGGCACGGGCGTGGACGCCGCCGGCACCGGACAGGGCATTGGCGCACAGCCACACCTCGCCGATGGCGCAGTGGTGGCAGCTGCCGCAGGAGGGAGCCCAGTTGAGGACGACGGGGTCGCCGGGGGCGACATGCGTGACGCCCTCGCCGACGGAGACGACGGTGCCGGCGCCCTCGTGGCCGAGCACGGCGGGGACCGGCACGCGCATGGTGCCGTTGGACAGGGAGAGGTCGGAGTGACAGACCCCGGCGGCGGCGAGGCGGACCCTCACCCGGCCGGGACCGGTCTCCGGTAGCTCGATGTCGGTTATCTCCAGCGGAGCACCGACGGCGGACAGGACTGCGGCACGGACGCGGGCCATGGTGTGCGTTGCTCCCGGATCAGAACTGGAGGGACTTGGTCTGGAGGTACTCGGAGAGGCCGTGCGGTCCCAGCTCGCGGCCGACACCCGACTGCTTGTAGCCGCCGAAGGGGGCGAGCGGGTTGAAGCGGCCGCCGTTGATGTCGACCTGGCCGGTGTCCATGCGGCGGGCGAAGGCGACGGCCTCCGCGTCGTCGGCCGCCCAGACGGCGCCGGCGAGACCGTAGACGGTCCCGTTGGCGATCCGCAGGGCCTCGTCCTCGTCGGCGTACTTCAGGATGCAGACGACCGGGCCGAAGATCTCCTCCTGGGCGACGGTCATGTCCGGGGTGACGTCCGCGAAGACGGTCGGGGCGACGTAGTAGCCCGTGTCGAGCGGGGCCTCGGGGCCGCCCGCGACGATGCGCGCGCCCTCTTCGACGCCCTTCTCGATGTAGCCGCGCACGCGCGCCTGCTGCTTGGCGTTGACCAGCGGGCCGACGCGCTCGCCGACGGTGTACTTCGTCACGGCGGCGGCGGCGTGGCCACCGCCTCGTCGTACTGGTCCTCGTGGACCAGCATCCGGGTCCAGGCGCTGCACGTCTGGCCGGAGTTGCCCATGACGTTGGCGATGCCGGCATTGACCGCCCTGGCCAGGTCCGCGCCCGGCAGGATGACGTTCGCCGACTTGCCGCCCAGCTCCAGGGCGACGCGCTTGACGGCGGCGCCGCCGTCGCGCCGATCTTCCTGCCCACGGCGGTGGATCCGGTGAAGGACACCAGGTCCACGCCCTCGTGCCCGGCGAGCGCCTGGCCGGCGACCGGGCCGAGGCCGGTGACCAGGTTGAAGACACCGGCGGGGATGCCCGCCTCGTCCACGGCCTCGGCGAAGAGCTGGGCGGTCAGCGGGGTGTCCTCGGCGGGCTTGAGGACGACCGTGCAGCCGGCCGCGAGGGCGGGGGCGACCTTGGCGACGATCTGGTGCAGCGGGTAGTTCCACGGCGTGATCGCGCCGACCACGCCCACCGGCTCCAGGAGGACGGTGGAGTTCCCGACCTTCTCCTCGAAGGCGTACGTCGCGGCCAGCTCGGCGTACGACCCGGCGACCAGGATCGGCACCCCCGCGTGCACCGCCTGCGAGAAGCCGAGCGGCGAGCCCAGTTCGGCGGTGACCGTCCCGGCGATCTCGTCCTTGCGGGCCACCAGCACGTCGCGCAGTGCGGCGATCTTCGCGGCGCGCTCGGCGGGCGGGGTCGCGGCCCAGCCGGCGAAGGCGTCGCGTGCGGCCCGTACCGCCGCGTCGACGTCCTCGGCGGTACCGGCCGGGACGTGGCCGATGACCTGCTCGTCGGCCGGGTTCACGACTGCGATCGTGTCCTGACCTGCGGCTTCTCGCCACTGGCCGCCGATGTACATCGCGTCGTGGGGCTTCATCGCATTCCTCCAGGGGTGGCGTTGGCGTCCACACCCCAAACTAGCGCTGTTAGTTTTTGGGCGCCAGAGGCCCCGGCAGCCTACTGCGCCCGCCAGATCGCCGGTACGTTCGGCGGCTCCCAGCCCACCTGGGCGGTGTGCGCCTGCAGGCACGTGTACGCGCGTCCGCCGTAGGTCACCCCGTCACCGGCCCGGTACGCCGCCCCCGCCTTCCAGGTGCCCTCGGCCGGCGGGTCGGTCGGCGGATCGGTCGGATCGCCCGGACCCCGGCGTCTGCGGCACGTTCAGCACGAAGTCGAAGCTCGCCTCGCGCGCCGGGCCGTTGGTCCGGACCGCCATCAGCAGCTCGGGGTCGAAGATCGTGTCGGTGTTGTTGCGCGGCTCGCCCGGGAAGTACAGCTGGGTCGTGAGTACGGGACGGCCGGGCGCCTGCACCTTGACGTGGAGGTGACGGGTGCGTCCCGGATACAGCCCCGGCACGACGGTGGTCAGCGAGAACCTCCCCTGCGCGTCACTGAACTGGTGCCCCCGGAAGCGGTAGCCGCTGTTGTCGTACGCCCCGTTGGTGTCCGCCTGCCAGAAGTCCAGCAGAGCGTTCGCGATCGGCAGGCAGGCCGCCCCGAAGACATACCCGGTGACGGTCAGCCGGGTGCCCTGGGTGCTCGCGTCGACCAGCGAGGTGCGACGCGGCGAGTTCGGCTTGAAGTACGGCCCCTCGGTCTGCGCGGGCGTCGGGTCGTCCCCGTCGTCGCAGGCCGGGGTGAAGGCGGGTGATCCTCCGCTGTCGCGCGCCGTCCGCGCGAGCGCCGGTACGCCGGCCATCGCGATCGGCACCGAGGCGCCGGCCGCGAGGGCGGCTTTCAGTACGGTCTTGCGGCTGAGGTGACTGTCACGGTCCATCGAGGCACTCCTTGACGACGTGGGAGCGGGGATTGGTCCGAACCTACGCAGGGGGCCGGGGGTGGTCGATGGACGGAATGCGGTAGTCGTGGTGCAAAGCACCGCTGCCCCGCCGGAACTCGCTCGGGCTCAGCCCCGTCTCCCGGCGGAAGTACCGGCAGAAGTACGCGGGGTCGGTGAATCCCACCTCGCCCGCCACCTGCCGTACGGTCAGGTCGGTCAGCGCGAGCAGCCGCTTCGCCTCGTGCGTCCTGGCCTGCCGGACGAGCTGCCCCGGAGTGCGGCCGGTGACCTGTTTGACGACCTCGTTGAGATAACCGACGCTGACGCCGATCCGCGTGGCGCAGGACCGCACCGACCGGACACCGCCGGCCCCCGGACCGGCCAGCAGCCGTACGAACTCCTGCGTGACCGCGTCCGCCCGTCGCACGCCGGCAAGGCCGTCGCCCGCGGGCCCGGTCATCCGGGCGGCGCGCAGGATCAGGACGTGCAGGCAGGCGCGCAGGACGTCGGCGAACCGGGGCTTGCCGAGGGCGTACTCGCGCTCCATCTCGGCGATGAGCGGAGCGATGTCGGCCGTGTCCGTACGGGAGAGACTCAGCCAGGGCTGCTCACCGAGCTTGCGCAGCAGTTCGCGGTCGCCGGGGTGGTCGAGCAGGAAGTCGTCGGTGAAGAGGATGACGACGCCCTGGAGGTCCGAGACGTCCTCCCAGTAGTGCACCTGTCCGGGCACGACGAAGGACAGGTGCGGGGGACGCAGCTCCCACCGGGAGAGATCGAGGACATGCGCGCCCGTCCCGCCCGTGACGTGCACGATCTCGTAGAAGGTGTGCCGGTGCGGAAAAGCCGCCCGTGAGAGCGGCCCGATGGTGTCGAAGGTTCCGATGGCGAACGGCAGCAGGTGCACTGCCGGTACGTCGAGCCGGTGCAGCGGTACGGGACCGTCGTCGTCCATCCGCCCTCCCCCGCCGGTGGGTGCGTCCGGCTCAGCGCTGAGCGGCGAGGCCGAGGAAGCCGGCCCAGGCGCGGGGGGTGAGGGCGAGGGTGGGGCCGGACCTGTCCTTGGAGTCGCGGACGTGGACGGTGCCTGGGCAGGCGGCGACCTCGACGCAGTCGTCGCCCTGGGTCCCGCTGTAGCTGGACTTGTGCCAGGACAGGGCTACTTCGACGCAGCTGTCGCCCTGGGCACTGCTGTAACTGCTCTTGAACCAGGCGAGTTCGGTGGTGCTCATAGGGCTCCTCGGATCCGCTCCAGCAGGCCACGCGAGTCCTTGGGAGTAAGTGCCTGCGAGCGCAGTGTCGCATAACGCTGATGGAGCACGGCAACCTCTTTCACGACCGAGATCAGCCGACCGTTCTGCTGCCCCTCCGAGTATGCGAACCGCCGCCCATCCGGCGTCTCCAGCAGTTGCAGCGGACCTGCAAGGCAGGCGTGGTGCTCGCAGTCCAGCGGCATGAGTTGCAAGACAACGTTCCGCGGCTTCGTACTGTCCAGCACATGGTCAATAAGCTCGGACGTGACCTCTGCACCACCGATTCGGCGCCGGAAGACGGCCTCGTCAACGATGAAGCTGAACGAGGTATTGGGACGCTCATCCAGCAGTCGTTGCCGATCCATACGGGCAGCCAGCTGAATCTCCATCTGCTCATCCGACAGGGGCGGAGTGTCGTCCTCGAACACGGCACGCACATAGCCCTCCGACTGCAACAACCCTGGCACCAGCCTGCATTCGTACGTATCCAGGCTGACCGCCGTCTGCTCCAGCCGCGCCCACTTCCTGAACCAGGCCGCCAGCCCCGGCTGCCGCGTCAGATGTCCGAACGCCCTCCGCAACGCGCCCGTGCCGCCCAGCACCACCTCCGCCCGCTCCACGAAGTCCTTGTCCGGCATCCGCCTCCCCAGCTCGATCGACTCGATCGTGTGCTTGGAGAACTGCACCAGCGTCCCGAACTCCTCCCTCGTGAAGCCCGCGTGCTCCCGCAACCCCTGGACGAACGCCCCGAAGGTCTTCAGGCTGTCCGACGAATCCGGCTCGTCGTGTTCCCAGTCCCCGGCCATGCCAGGCCACCTCTCAGTGAGCGAATCTCCCCGCACTCAGCTCACCCAGGGTTACGGCATGGTGGACCGTACTGTCCACACCATGTGTCCGTACGGTGACCCAGCGTACGAACGTGTCCGCTGGTGAACCACGCCCACGGCCCGCCACGGTGGCCCCATGCATACCGAGATCCAGCCGTCCGAGGCCCAACCTCCCATTACCGTACGTGTGTTCCGGCAGCGGTTCTCCGCCACCCGCAAGGCGGCCAGGCTGGCGCGGCTGCTGGCCGCGCACCAGTTCCACGAGTGGGGCATCCCGTACGGCAGCGACGCGTCCGACGTCGCCGCGTTGATCGTCGCCGAACTGGCCGCGAACGCCGTCACCCACGGTCGCGTCCCGGGCCGCGACTTCGAGCTGCGGCTGGTGCTGGAGGCCGGCGGCCTCCTGCGTATCGAGGTCACCGACGCCCGCACCGAACGCCGCCTGCCCGCACCACCGCCCCATGCCCCGCCTCCTGACGCGGAGGCGGGCCGTGGACTGCTGCTCGTCGAGGCGCTGGCCGACACGTGGGGCGTCACCGGCCGGCAGGTCGGCAAGACGGTGTGGGCGACGCTCCGGCCGTGAACCGGAGGGTCAGAAGTCGGCCCGGACCGGGTCGTCGAGGCGCGCCACGGACTCCTGGGCGTACGCGCGCTCGTAGGCGTCGCGGATCCGCTCGATGCGCGGGTCCCGGGCCTTCGCCTGCGACGCCGGGTACAGCAGGATCAGCTCGTACGAACGCTCGCGCGCGATCGTGCCGTCGGCGTTCCGCCACTGCCCACGGCCCTCCTGCACGGTGAGCCCCTCCGGGAAGCCGCGCGTCACCTGCCGGTCGACGAAGTCCATGAACTGCCGGTCGGTGACGTCCGGGCCGCCGTCGGGGCGCTCGGTCCCGAAGAACAGCCGCGTTTCCACGTACGCCTCGCCCCGGGCGGCGGCGGCCGGGGCCTCCTCGCCGAGTGTGGCGTACGCGGCGGGGGCGCCGACGGCGAGGAGTACGCCCGCGCCGGTGGTGGCCAGGCGGGCGGGTGTGATCCGGAACGGCACGGTGAATCCCTTCGGCCGGGGTCTGCGGGACGGGAAAGCTCCCCACCCGGTCCGCCGGCCCGGTCGAGGGGCTTTTCATTACGCGTATTTCACGTCCGTGAGGTGGGCGAAAACGACGACGTTGGAGCCGTAGCCGGTCTTCTTGTTGAAGTCCCCGCCGCAGGTCAGCACCCGCAGCTCCGGGCGTCCGGTCTTGTTGCCGTACACCTCCCCGTCGGGGAAGGCGTCCTTCTTGTACGTCCGCACGGCGTCGACGGTGAACACCGCGGTCCGGCGGTCCTCCCGTGCGACGTTGATGACGTCGCCGGGGTCGAGTGCGTTCAGGTTCAGGAAGACGGCCGGGCCGGTCCGGGTGTCCCGGTGGCCGACGAGCAGGGACGTCCCGGCCTCCCCGGGGGTCGGGCCGTCCTTGTACCAGCCGACCAGGCGGGGGTTGTCCACCTGCGGGGTCGCCAGACGGCCCCCCGGGTCGAGTCCGAAGGCGACGACGGGCGCTTCGATGGTGAGGGCGGGCACAGCCATCCTCACCACGGGAGAGGGCGGCAGCGGCGGATGTGACGCCGGGGCGGCCTCGGTCTCGGCGTCGCGACGGTTTCGGCGTCGAGGTCGGCGTCGGCGTCACCGGCTCGGACGGCGCGAGTGTCGCGACCGGCCGGTTCTCCATCGGCGTTCGTCGGCGTCGGCGTCGGCGTCGGCGCCGCCGGCTCGGGCACCGGCGGCTCCGGACTCGGTGAACCCGGTTCCGGCGCCGGGTTCTTGGCGGTCGTGTCGTGAGCGGCCGCGACCGGAGCGTCGGGGGGGCGTGTCACCGCACCCCCGGACGACGCCGGTCACCAACGACACCGTCGCGGCCGGCCGGTCAACGCCAGGCGGCAGCCCCGGCTCGGTCCGCGCCGACGGCTGTAGGGGGTGCTACGCGGCGCCATGGGCGCGGCGGCGGGCCCGTCGGACGAAGATCAGCCCGGCCACCCCGGCAGCGCCCGCGACCAGTGCGGGTGCCATGGCGCCCGACGAACCGGCGTCGGACCCGGTGCCCGTACCCGAGGCTCCGCCGCCGCCCGCGGGAACGGGGCCGCGCGGGGTGGGCTTGTCGGTGGACTTCTCGGCGGGCTTCTCCACGGCCTTGTCGTCGTTCTTCGCGCAGTCGACCTTGAAGATCTTCTGCTTGGAGACGCCGCCCGGGAACGTCCAGTTGAGCTGGTAGTGCCCGTTCGGGAGCGAGAAGTCCGCGGTGTGCCCCTCGCCCTTCACCATGACGATGCCTCCCGTCAGAATGGGTTCGGCGGGCGCCTTCGGCTGCGGAGGGGTGATCGTCCAGTTGACCAGCTGCACCGTCTCGAAGTTGGAAGCGGCCAGGTTGAACGTGCAGACCTCGTAGTGGTCCTTGGTGTCGGAGAAGCTGGTTCCAGCTTTGTGGATCTTGATTTCTCCGCTGTCACCGGCCACGGCGAGAGCCGCCGACGCGCCCCACAGGGACACTCCTGCGAGAGCCAGCGTGGCGAGGGCGGCCGTGCCCGGACGGACACCGTGGGAGCGGAGAGATGCCGAGGTGGTCATGCGGGGCTCCTTCAAGCCGAGATGATTGTCGTACTGATCACTCGATCGCCTGATTAGATGTCACATATCGGGCGTGAAGAAGCGTCGAAACGCTGAGGAAATGTCAGATGTAACCTGACTGGCCGACAGGAACCCTCTGCCGCCCGAGGGACCGAAGCGTCCGTACCCCCGCGGGATCCCCTACTTCGCCGGGGTACGGCGAGGCGCGGCCGGTGCGCCGGTGGCCTGCTGCGCGGGGCGGGGGCCCTTGTCACGTACCGCCAGGACCGAGGCGCCCAGGAGCAGGACCGCCAGCATCACGAACGGGGCCGCCGTGCCCGCCACTCCGGCGACCAGGCCCGCCGACGCGGGTGCGGCGACCTGGCCGAGGCGGTTGCCGGTCAGCCGCAGCGCGAGCGCCGTCGAACGCGCCTCCGGCGGGGCCGCCTGGAGCCACCGTCGTCATCGACAGGGGCTGCCCCACCCCCAGGCAGAACCCGAGGACGGCCAGCATCAGCGCCATGCCCCACACCGGAACCGGCAGCGCGATGCCCGCGCACAGCAGCCCGGCCAGCAGGCAGGTGACGGTCATCAGCGCGGTGCGGCCGAGCAGCCGGATCATCGGCGTCATCACCAGCCGGCAGGCGATCGTCGCCGCGGCCCGCAGGCTCAGCAACAGGCCGATGACCGAAGGGGAGATCCCCCGGTGTTCGCCGATGACCGGGAGGTACGCGGTGAGGACGTCGGTCGCGGAGAGCACGGCGAGGCTGATGAAGATCCCGGCCGGTACGCCACGGGTGCGCAGGATGCGGTGGACGGGCACCTTGGTGCGGTCCGTACGCTCCACGCGCTCCGCCCGGTGTTCGATCCGCCAGAGCGAGGTGAGCGAGACCGCCGCGACGCCCGCCGAGACGATCAGGGCGAGAGCGCTGGTGCGGGCCATCGCGCCCTCGTGTCCGTCGACCAGCAGCCCGGCGGCGACGGGGCCGACGAGCTGGCCGAGGGAGGCGCCGATGGTGAAGTGGCCGAAGTTGCGGTCCTGTTCGGCCGGCGGACTGGCGGGCGACGATCGACTGGGCGCCGATGACGAAGCACAGGTGCCCCAGGCCCATCACTGCGCGCTCCAGGCGGCCATCGCCGCAAGGGAGTTCGCCGTGCCGCCGGCCGCGCACCCGCCCCCGATCAGGAGGACGCCGACGGGCAGCAGGGGACCGCACCGCCCGCGGTCCGTCCTGCGCCCCAGCGGTACGGCGGCGAACAGGGGCAGCAGCGCGTACACGCCCGCGATCACACCGATCGCGCGCTCGTCCGCGCCCAGCGCGAGGGCCCGGTACGAGACGGCCGGGCGCGCCATCGACACCGCCGCCTGCGCGAAGCCGAAGGCGATGACCAGGCGCAGCAACCACCCTCTGCCACGCATCAGATGATGCCGAAGAGGATTCCGGCGCCGAGCACCACCAGCGAGGTGAGCGCGGCCCATTTGACGGTGAACCTGGTGTGGTCGCCGAACTCGACCTTGGCCATGCCGACCAGGACGTACACGGCGGGCACGAGCGGGCTGGACATGTGCAGGGCCTGGCCGACGAGGGACGCGCGGGCGATCTCCAGCGGCGAGACGCCGTGCGCCGCGCCCGCTTCGGCGAGTACGGGCAGGACGCCGAAGTAGAAGCCGTCGTTCGACATGAAGTAGGTCAGCGGGAGGCTGAGCAGACCCGTGACGATCGCCATGTGCGGGCCCATGCCCTCGGGGATCGCGCCGACGAGCCAGTCGGCCATGTGCTTGACCATGCCGGTGCCGGTGAGCACACCGGTGAAGACGGCGGCGGCGAAGACCATGCCGGAGACGTTGAGGACGTTGTCGGCGTGAGCGGCGATACGGGCCTTCTGGTCGGCCATGTTCGGATAGTTGACCGTGAGGGCGAGGGCCGCGCCGATGAGGAAGAGCACCGGGATCGGCATCAGCTGCATGATCATCGCGGTGAGCAGCGCGACGGTGAGCCCGGCGTTGAACCAGTAGAGCTTGGGGCGCAGGGTGGCGCGGTGGGGGTCGAGCCCCTGGAAGCCGTCGGCGGAGTACGCGGGACCGGCGTCCGCGTCGGCGGCGTCCCCCGTACCGCCGGTGCTCTTGCGCGGCTCCTCGCCGCCGCCACCGGCCGTGACCAGGACCTCCGCGTCCGCCTCCACCTGGACGGCCTCGTCCAGCGTGAGGTACCCCAGCCGCTTGCGCTCCCGCCGGCCCAGCACGTACGCCAGGACGAAGACGAAGACCAGGCCCACGCCGAGCGCCGGGATCATCGGCACGAAGATGTCGGCCGCGTCCAGTTTCAGCGCGGTGGCGGCGCGGGCGGTCGGCCCGCCCCAGGGGAGGGTGTTCATGACGCCGTTCGCGGTGGCGGCGACGCCGGTCATCACGACCAGGCTCATCCCGAGCCGCTTGTACAGCGGGTACATCGCCGAGACCGTGATCATGAAGGTGGTCGAGCCGTCGCCGTCGAGCGAGACGATCGCGGCGAGTACGGCCGTACCCACCACGATCCGCATCGGGTCCGCCTTGCAGAAGCGCAGGATGCCGCGCACGATCGGGTCGAAGAGACCGACGTCGATCATCACGCCGAAGTACACGATGGCGAACATCAGCATCGCCGCTGTGGGCGCGAGGTTGCCGACGCCTTCGAGGACGTAGTCCCCGAGCTCGGCGCCCTGTCCGACGAACACGCAGAAGAGTGCCGGGATCAGTACCAGCGCCGCGATCGGCGACATCTTCTTCATCATGATCAGGACCAGGAAGGTCGCGATCATGACGAATCCGAGGATTGTCAGCATATGGGGATACCTCACGTTCGCCCTTGAACTTCCACCAGACCAGGCGGTTCGTTGACGTTAGGTCCCGCTGCGACGCGTTAACAAGATGTTGACGTGCGAGCAATAAGCGCAAAACCCCAGGTCACGATATGGGTGCTACGTCGACGGGGAATCCGTTGAGCACCGCCGTGCCGGACAGCGGGTCGAGCCGGCTCCCGTCGAGCAGCTGGTTGACGTTGACGCCGGGGGTGGCGGCGGCGACCGTCATGCGGGCGCCTTCCCGGTCGTGCCCCCAGCCGTGCGGCAGGCTCACCACTCCGGTGCGTACCGCGTCCGTCACCTCCACCACGGCCTCCAGCCCGCCTCCCTCGGCGCTGATGCGGGCAGGCGCCCCGTCGGTGAGACCGAGCCGCGCCGCGTCGTCCGGGTGGACCTGGAGCGTGCAGCGGTTGCTGCCGCCGTTGAGCTTCGCGATGTTGTGCATCCAGCTGTTGTTGGACCGCAGGTGACGGCGGCCGACGAGCACGAGCGCGGCGGGCCGCTCGCCGAGCGCGCGCCGCAGCCGGGGCAGGTCGGCGGCGATGGGCGCGGGCAGCAGCTCGACCTTCCCGCTGGGGGTCTTGAGGACCTGCGGAAGGCGCGGCCGCAGAGGGCCGAGGTCGATGCCGTGCGGGTGCGCGAGGAGATCGTCCAGTACGAGGTCGTACGGGCCCAGGCGCAGCATCATGTCGAGGCGCCGCTCGGGTCCGCCGCGCCCGGTGAGTGCGGCGGCGAGCTGCCCGGGGTCGCTCCCGTGGACGGGCGAGTGGGGTGTGGCGACGGCCTTGGCGAGGGCGCGCTCGACGGCGAGGTCGTCGACGGAGCGAGGGGTCGGCGCCGTGCATGCCGCCGACCGCGAGGATCAGCCGGGCGTGGATCTCGCTCTCGTCCATCCGCCCGTCCTCCAGGGGGACGGCGGCCGGGGTGTAGCGCACCTGGTTGCGCACGGCGAAGGTGTTGAAGGTGAAGTCGAAGTGCGCGCTCTGCGACGGGGGCGGCGGGGGCAGGACGACATCGGCGTGGCGCGAGGTCTCGTTGAGGTACGGATCGACGCTGACCATGAAGTCGAGGTGCCCGCTCAGGGCGCGGTCGAGGCGGTGGCCGTCGGGCGCGGAGAGCACGGGGTTGGCGGCAATGGTGATCAACGCGCGCACCCGCCCCTCCCCCGGCGTGTCGATCTCCTCGGCGAGCGCCGCCAGCGGCAGTTCGCCCTTGGTCTCGGGGTGACCGCTCACCCTGCTCTTCCAGCGGCCGAGCGCCGAACCCCCCTGCCGGGTCCGGCGGGGGCGGGGGCGGGGGGGCGGTGGCGGAGAGCGGGAAGAGGGCGCCGCCGGGGCGGTCGAGGTTGCCGGTGAGGATGTTCAGTACGTCGACGAGCCAGTTGGCCAGGGTGCCGAACTCGACGGTGGAACTGCCGACCCGGCCGTACACCGCGGCGGTGGGCGCGGCGGCGAGCCCACGGGCCAGCAGACGGATCTCGTCGGCGGGCACGTCGCAGGCCGCAGACACCGCTTCGGGCGTGAAGTCCCGTACGGCTTCCCGTACTTCGGCGAACCCTTCGGTCCACTCCTCCAGAACGCCCGGGGCGGTCAGCTTCTCCTCGAAGAGGACCTGGGCCAGTGCGGCGAGCAGCAGCGCGTCGGTACCGGGCCTGATGGGGACGTGCCGGTCGGCGAGCCGGGCGGTGCGGGTGCGGCGCGGATCGACGACGACGAGCGTGCCGCAGCGGCGGCGCAGCGCCTTGAGCCTGCCGGGGAAGTCGGGGGCGGTGCACAGGCTGCCGTTGGAATCCAGGGGGTTGGCGCCGAGGAGCAGCAGGTGGCCGGTGCGGTCCAGGTCGGGCACCGGGATGGCGAGCGGGTCGCCGAAGAGCAGGCCGCTGGACACGTGCTTGGGCATCTGGTCGACGGTGCTGGCGGTGAAGAGGCTGCGGGTGCGCAGCAAGGAGAGGAGGAGGGGCGGGTAGAGGGCGCCGGCCATGGTGTGGACGTTGGGATTGCCGAGCACGACGCCGACGGAGTCCGGCCCGTACTCCTCGATCAGCGGCCGCAGCCGGGCGGCGACGAGGTCGAAGGCCTCGCCCCAGGTGGCTTCCCGCAGCACGCCGTCCTCACGGACGAGGGGTCCGGTGAGCCGGTCGGGGTCGGCGTCGAGGTCCGCGAAGGCGGCGCCCTTGGGACAGACGAAGCCGTGGCTGAAGACATCGTCACGGTCGCCGCGCGCCGCGGTGACCGTGGTGCCCTCGATGGTGAGGGTCAGGCCGCAGGTGGCTTCGCAGAGCGGGCAGATGCGCAGGGCGGTGCGGGACGCTGTGGCTTCGTCTTGACCGGGCATGGGCCCTCCAGGGCGGCGGCGACGGTGGCGCGGGAGCACAGCCGAGCATACCGACCAGTAGGCATGGCGGGGAGGGCCGGACCGAAGAGATCAGTCGAAGATCTTGGCCAGGTAGGCGTGCAGGACGGCCCGGGTCTCGCCGATGAGGTCCGGGTCGCCCGACGGCCGTACGCGGAAGGCCAGTTGGAGGAGGGCGTCGGCGGCCTCGACGGCGACCAGGACCGTCCGGCGCAGGTCGGCGTCCGGGGTGCGGCCGAGGTGGCCGCAGAGCAGCTCGGTCAGGCGGTCGGTGACGCGGTAGTCGATGTCGGCGCCCGGTTCGCCGACCGGGATCTGGACGCCGAAGTCGACGAGGGCGAAGCCGGGGGTGGTGCGCTTCATGGCGATGTACTCGTCGAGCACCGCGTCGATGGCGCCGCGCCAGTCCTCCCCCGGCATCGCGGAGATCCGGCCGCTGATCCGCTCGGTGTAACGGTCGAGGTTGCGCAGGGCCAGGGCGTCGGCCAGGGCGCGCTTGTTGCCGAAGAAGCGGTAGACGGAGCCGATGGGCACACCCGCGCGGGCGGCGACGGCCCGGGTGCTCAGCCGTTCGTAGCCCTCTCGTCGAGGAGCTGGGCGCAGGCGTCCAGTATCCGGGCGAGCCGGTCGGCGCTGCGTTGCTGCACGGGGGGTCTGCGGAGCGAGTTCGTCGGGGGCACGGGCCCATGATGCCGACAGTCCCGCGGGCGTGGCACCCGTTGACGGGCGCGCCCCCAAATCCTACTGTCATCCATAGGATTCACGGCAGGATTCCTACGGCACCCCGGGAGCGGACGATGAGCGGCATCGAGCAGGCGAGGAAGACGGCCGAGGGACTGGCCCACTCCTCGGGCTTCGGCAACGAACACAGCTCCGAGGCCGTCCCCGGCGCGCTGCCGCACGGCCGCAACTCGCCCCAGCGCGCACCGCTCGGCCTGTACGCCGAGCAGCTGAGCGGATCGGCCTTCACCGAGCCGCGCGCCCACAACCGGCGCTCGTGGCTGTACCGGATCAGGCCGTCGGCCGCGCACCCGCCGTTCGTGCGCACCGACAACGACGTCGTGCGCAGCGCGCCCTTCACCGAGACCGTCCCCGACCCGAATCGGCTGCGCTGGGACCCGCTGCCCGGGCCCGCGCCCGGCACCGACTTCCTGGCCGGCCTGTGGACGGTGGGCGGCAACGGCGACGCGACCCAGCGCACCGGCATGGCGATTCACCTCTACCACGCCAACTCCTCCATGACCGACCGGGTGTTCAGCGACGCGGACGGCGAGCTGCTGATCGTGCCCGAACGCGGGGGCCTGCTCCTGCGCACCGAGTTCGGCCTGCTGCGCTGCGACCCCGGGCACATCGCGCTGATCCCCCGCGGGGTGCGGTTCCGCGTGGAGCTGCTCGACGGGAGCGCCCGCGGCTACGTCTGCGAGAACTACGGGCAGCCCTTCCAGCTCCCCGACCTCGGTCCGATCGGCGCCAACGGCCTGGCCAACGCCCGCGACTTCCTGGCTCCGGTGGCGGCGTACGAGGACACCGAGGGCCCGGTCGAAGTCGTCAACAAGTTCTGCGGGAACCTCTGGTCGGCGACGTACGACCACTCCCCCCTCGACGTCGTCGCCTGGCACGGCAATCACGTCCCGTACGTCTACGACCTGCGTCGCTTCAACGTCATCGGCACCATCAGCTACGACCACCCGGACCCGTCGATCTTCACGGTCCTCACCTCGCCGTCCGACACCCCGGGCCTGGCGGGCGTCGACTTCGTCGTCTTCGCGCCGCGCTGGCTGGTCGGCGAGGACACCTTCAGACCGCCGTACTTCCACCGCAACGTGATGAGCGAGTACATGGGCCTGATCGAGGGCGCGTACGACGCGAAGACCGCCGGAGAGGGAGGCTTCGTCCCGGGCGGCGGCTCGCTCCACAACATGATGTCGGCGCACGGGCCGGACCGTGAGACCTTCGACCGGGCGAGCGCCGCCGAGCTGAAGCCGCAGAAGATCGACGACGGCCTGGCCTTCATGTTCGAGACGCGCTGGCCGGTCACGGCGACCGCGCAGGCGGCCACCGCCGGCCATCTCCAGACGGCGTACGACGACGTGTGGCAGGGTCTGCAACGCCACTTCAGGTCGTAGTACCTACGGAGAAATGAAACCGTGACCGCATTCGCCCCCGACTCGCTGGTCCTGAACCGGAAACTGCCGCTCTGGTACCAGGTCTCGCAGTCCCTGCGCGCCTCCATACTGGGCCGCACGCCCGACGCGGCGCTGCGGCTGCCCACCGAGGAGCAGCTCGCCGCGCACTACGGCGTGAGCGTGCTCACCATGCGGCAGGCCCTCAAGGAACTGGAGGCCGAGGGCCTGATCAGCAGGCACCGGCGGCGCGGTACGTTCATCGAGCCGGGCGCCCGGCGCGGCGCCCCGCGCCGGCTGCTCGGCTCGATCGACGCGATCGTGGCTCAGCAGTCCGGGGAGCTGACGACGATCCTGGGGCACGGCCCCGCCCCCGTACCCGGTGAACTCGTCGAGTTCTTCCCGGACACGGACGAGGTCGTCACCTACAAGCGGCTGCGCCGCGACGGGGAGAGCGGCGAGCCGACCAACTGGGCGGAGAACGCGGTGCGCCCGGAGGTCGCCGCCGGCATCGACCTCGCCGATCTCGAACGCTGGCCGATGACGAAGGTGCTGCGCGACGTGGTCGGGGTCGGCATCAGCAAGATCACGGACACGGTCGAGGCGCGGCTGGCCGACCCGGCCACGGCGGACCTGCTGAAAGTCCCCCTCCTCAGTCCGATCCTGCACTACACGGGTGTGACGTACGACCGGGAGGGGCGCGAGGACGTCGCGCGCATCCGCTACCGGGGCGACCGTTTCTCCTTCGCCGGTGACGGTCGACGCGCACTGACCCGCGCCCCGGCCGCGCCACTACGATGCCCGCATGATTGCCCGCATGACGGCGACGCGGCCCGACACCCCACCGGACCCGCCGGCCCCGCTGCTCGGCGAACTGATGCCCTGGTCGGTGGCGCCCCCGCGACTGGGCCGCGACTGGGTGCTCGCGCCCGACAGGCGTACGCTGCGGGCCCGCTGGGACGCTCTGGTACGGGCCCGGGGCGCCGAGCGCGAGGAGCTCCGGGCCCACCCGGGCGCGTACGACACGCACTTCGGTCGCGGCACTGCCCGGCCAGTCCACCGGAACGGGCCGCCTCGCACGGGAGAGCGGCCCCTGCCCGGAGCCGGTCCGGGTCCTCCACGGCCCCTTCGACGAGCAGTGGCTGATCCCGGACCACCGGCTGATCGACGCAGCCCGGCCGGAGCTGTGGCGGGTGGCCGACGGGTCGGACCAGCTCTTCGCCGTCGAGCAGGGGTACGCGCCCGGGGCGGCGGCCGGGCCCGCGCTGCTGGTCAGCGCCCTGCTCCCGGCCGGCCGCTCCCCGGCGGGCCGCCCCGGCCGCATCCGCCCGCTGCACCGCCGCCCCGGCGGACGCGAACCGAACCTGGCGCCGGGACTGCTGCCGCTGCTGATCGGCGTTACGGACACGAGGTCGCGGCGGAGGACGTACTGTCGTGGGCCGTCGCCCGCGCGGAGGCGTCACCGCCGGGCGCGGTGGTCGCGCTGCCCGCGGATCCGGACGTCTGGGCGGCGGGCGTGGAGCTGGGCGCCGATGACGGCGGTGCAGTTGCGGGGCGCCCGGGGCGGGGAGCGCCCGAAGCTGCCGGGCGGGCGCCGCCCGTACGTACGGGCGGCCGTGCCGGCGTGGCCCTCCGCACTGCGGTACGACGCCGAGGCGGAAGTGCTGCACAGTCGGAGAGGGCCGTCTCTCGCCCGTACCGGCCACCGCCTGGGAGTTCCAGGCGGGCGGGGTGCGGGTGCTGGAGCTGTGGTTCGAACGGCGTACGGCGCGGGGCGGGCCGGGCACGCTGGAGGCGATCCGCCCGTCGGCGTGGCCCCAGGAGTGGACGTCGGAGCTCCTTGAACTCATCACGGTCCTGGCCCTGCTGGCCGAGCTGGACGCGGGCCGGGAGGGATTGCGGGAGGGGAAGCAGATCACCCGTGCCGAGCTGACGGAGGCGGGAGTGCTGCCGGTGCCGGATGCGGCGCGCCGCCCGGCGTCGGTCCTGGACCACCAGGAGGAGGGCCCGGAGGGCCAGTTCGCGCTGCTCTAGGACTGCGCGGCGGGCGCCCGCCCCGGGCGTCGGCGCCCTGACGCCGAGCCCCCGGCGACGGCCGGGGCCCTGGCGCTGGGGGCAGGAAAAGGATGATCACTCCGATGAACCCGACGGCGCCGAGGACAATTCCGGCGACGGCGGTCCGCAGACGGCCGACGCCCTGACCGGCACAGTGCATGCCCGTCACCCCGAAAGTGACGGCGAGGGGGCCGGCGATGAGCGCCAGCGGGAACAGGGGCACCCATGGCCGTATCGCGGAGACGACTCCGAGGACGAGCGAGGTGGGGCCCAGGGCGACGGCGGGCGTGTCGGCCTGGTCGGGCACGGGTGACTCGGGCATGATCCGCTCTTCTTTGAACGCGTTCAAAGTATGTGGCGGGCGTGCCAACAGCGCATGGCGGCCGCACGGTTGGGGCCGGACACGACGAAGCCCCCGCCGCTCGGGCGGGCCCGCCTCCGTCCGGCTGCCGCGTCCCAGAGGCACGGCCGGCACCGCCCGCGCCGACGAGCTCCTGGAGCGCTTCGAACCCACCGAGGCCGCCGACCGCCCCGCTCGCCCCCAGTCGGGCGGCATGCGCCGCGGCCGGCGCGGCGTTCCCCGCACAGGTCGCGCACGCCGCCCGGCCCGCGGCCCACCCGGTGGCGGGGTCGATCGCCTGGCCGCTGGTGCCGCCGGCGCTCTTCGCGCCGCTCACCGTCCGCACGTACGCGAACAGCGGACGGTGAGCGGCGGCCGTCGACCCCGGACCGCTGCCCGCTGCCCGCTGCCCGCTGTTGTACGAGTCGGCTGGTTCGCGCGCCGCCACCGGCGGGTTTTCCGCCAACGTGTCCGAGTGACAAAGGTGTTACGTACACGGTAGTCAGTGCTGTCATGAGCACTCAGCCCCAGCCCCTCCCCCTGGACGGCATCACCGTCGTCGCGTCGAGCAAGCCGTGTCGGCGCCCTTCGCCACCCGCCAGCTCGCCGATCTCGGCGCCCGCGTCATCAAGATCGAGCGCCCGGACGGCGGCGACTTCGCCCGTGGCTACGACACCGCCGCGCGGGGCCTCGCCTCGCACTTCGTGTGGTGCAACCGCGGCAAGGAGTCCCTCGCCGTGGATCTGAAGGACCCGCGCGGTCTGGACGTGGTGCGCCGGCTCGTCGCCGGTGCCGATGTGTTCGTGCAGAACCTCGCGAACGGCGCGGCGGCGAGGCTCGGCCTGGACGCCGCGGCCCTGCGCGCCGCGCACCGCGCCTGGCGCCGTCGACATCTCCGGTTACGGCGCCGACGGGCCGTACGCCGGCAAGCGGGCGTACGACATGCTCGTCCAGTGCGAGGCGGGGCTCGTGTCCGTCACCGGCACGCCCGAGCAGCCCGTCAAGGCGGGGATTCCGGCGGCCGACATCGCGGCGGCGATGTACGCGTTCTCCGGGGTACTGGCCGCGCTGCTGCGACGCGGGACGACCGGGCTCGGCGGACCGGTCGAGGTCTCGATGCTGGAGGCGCTCGGCGAGTGGATGGGGCATCCGCTGCACCACGGGATGCACGGGGGCGAGGCACCGGCACGCACCGGGGTCGCGCACGCCGTCATCTCGCCGTACGACGCCTACCCGACGGCGGACGGCGGCCAGGTGCTGCTGTCGGTGCAGAACGACCGGGAGTGGCGGCGCCTGGCCGGGCAGGTGCTCCGGCGGCCGGAGCTGGCGGACGATCCCGCCTTCGCCACGAACACCGCCCGTACGGACAACCGGGCCAAGACGGACGCGGTGGTCGCGGAGGCGCTGGGGGCGATGAGTGCGCCGGAGGCGATCGCGGCGCTGGACACGGCCGGGATCGCCTGTGCCCGGCTGAACACGGTGGCCGACGTGGCGGCGCATCCGCAGTTGGCGGCGCGCAGCCGCTGGCGGGAGATCGGTTCACCGGCGGGTCCGCTGCGGGCGATGCTGCCGCCGATCACGATGCCGGGCGGGGCGGACCCGCTGATGGGTCCGGTTCCCGCGCTCGGCGAACACACCGACGCGCTGCTGCACGGCCTGGGGATGACGGACGTACAGGTGTCAGCGCTTCGCCGGGACGGTGTGGTCGCCTGAGCGCGTCCGCGACTCCGGTCCGCCCGTGTCAGTGGCGGCTGCCGAAGAGCGAGCGACGCAGCCGCCGCAGCGGGGCGAAGAGCGAGACGCGCGCGCCCCTGCCCGTCCGCGAGTGCGCGACATCACGTGACGTGAGCTCGCGCATCAACAGGGTCGCCTCGGCCGTTTCACCGTGCGGCACGGCTGGTCCGCCGAGCACCGCGAGATGGCGGTCGAGGCGCGAGCTGGTCGCGCTGCTCCCGCATGTGATCGCAGGCACTCGAGGCCTGCTGCGCACCGTTATCTGTTCCATGTCACTCCCCACCCGTACGAGGGCACCCGGCCCGGGCAGGTTAACCCTATCCCCCCGTCCGGACACACATGTATCCCGCCCATGTGATTCACCACCGCAGTACGGGTGTTGACGGTCACTCTCCGAATACATCTGATTCCAGGGCGAGTTGGACAGTTTACGCACTGCGGCCCCTCGAACGGGCGGATTGAAGTCCAAGAGGGCCGCATATGGCTTGAGTTGAGCTATCTTTGAGTGTTTCTGCCGTGATGCCGCTTCACTGCGGGCAGGAGGCCGGCCAGTGAGTGAACAGCCGGGCAACGTGCAGCGGGTGGTCGCGGGCCGTTACCGCCTGCCGGCACCGCCGGGCGAGGGCGGCATGGGCGTCGTATGGCGCGCCCGCGCGACGCCCTGGGCCGCCAGGTCGCGGTCAAGGAGGTCGGGGCGCCGTCCTGGCTCGGCTCCACCGACGTACAGCGGCTGTACGCACGACCGCGCGCGAAGCATGGGCGGCCGCCCGCGTCGCGCACCGCAATGTGATCACCGTGTACGACGTGGCGGCCGAGGAGGGCCGCCCGTGGATCGTGATGGAGCTGGTGCGCGGGCTGTCGCTCTCCGACGTACTGGGCGCGGACGAACCGCTTCCGCCGCAGCGGGCCGCCCGGATCGGCGCCGAGGTCCTGGCAGCCCTGCGCGCGGCGCACGCGGCGGGCGTACCGCACCGGAACGTGAAACCCGCCAACGTGCTGATCGCCCATGACGGCCGTGTCGTACTGACGGACTTCGGCATCGCGGCGGTCGAGGGCAGCCCGGCCCTCACGATGACCGGCGAGCTGATCGGATCGCCCGGATTCCTCGCACCGGAGCGGGCCATGGGGCGCAGGCCGGGGCCGGAGTCGGATCTGTGGTCGCTCGGGGTGCTGCTGTACGCCGTGGTCGAGGGCGGTTCGTGCCGTTCCCGGTGACCTGCGAGCAGGAGACCCCGGCCCCGGCGGACGGAGCCTCCTACCCGGCCGGCGAAACGGCGGAGGTGCAGGTCAGGCAGCGGAGGTGAAGACGGGCAGGTAGCCGCCCGACTGGCCTGCCGCGGTGGGGTGGTAGGACTCGCCGATGTTGGACCACTTCACGCTGTGCAGCCACGGCGCCGACGAGCAGATCTCGTGGCCGGTGAAGGCCTCGGTCACCTGCGCGAAGGTGTAGCCGTGGTCCGCCGCGCGCTTGGCGGTGGCGGCATTGAGGTGGTCGGAGGCGCCGTTGATCGCGGCACGCTCCCTCTCGGTGAGCCCGGCGATGCAGCTGCCGCTGAGCTTGTAGAAACGGGGGTAGCGAGCACGACGACGTGCGCCGCGGTGGCCTTCGCCCGGATCGCCGAGTACACGGAGTCGAGCCTGCCGGGCAGGGTGGTGTCGACGTAGGCACGCGCCTCGGCGATCCGGGCCAGGCAGGTGGACTCGGACTGGAGCACGCACGTCGTCATGACGTCCGCGAAGCCGGCGTCGTTGCCGCCGACGGTGAGGGAGACGAGGTCGGTCGAGGCGTTGAGCGGTCCGAGCTGACCGGCTGTCACGTCACCCGTACGAGCGCCCGAGCAAGCGGTGAACGCGAACGTCGAGGGTGAATGGGACGCCGCCCACAGGGCCGGGTAGGCACGCGTGCTGCGCTTGCAGGCGCCGCTGGCGCTGTCGTAGCTGCCGGCCCCGACACCCGAGGAGTAGGAGTCGCCGAGAGCCACATAGTCCGGGGGTTCGGCCTGTTCGGCCGCGTGCGCCGCGCCCGCCCCGGTGAGGGCGGCGCGGGCGGCGAGCAGCAGTGAGGATGAGAACGCCACGATTCGGGACAGTTTCATGGAACCTCCCTTAGCAGGATTTCCGCCTCAACTGTCGTAGCAGTCCCCCTACTTCACCGGAAGTGTGCATGCCAAGAACTTTGGCGGAGGATCTTCCGCACGACCTCTCCGCGTCCTTGACGCGTCCGAGTGGACTGAGCGACATTGAAGCCCGGCATCCGGCGCGTCGGGGGGCAAAGTCGCCAATGCAGGCCATCGGCAACGATCCATCAACTGCTGTCACGGACTCGCTGCCCGTTCTCGCGGGCGCGGCGCTCGCCGTATCGGCGGTCGGCGCCGTCCTGGCGCTCGCCGACCTGGCATCGCCGCTTCGCGCGCCGTTCACTCTCTTCTTCCTGATCGTGGCACCGGCCTGTGCCGTGGCCGCGGGACTCCGGGGCCTTGAACCACTGGGCCGCCTGGTGGCATCGGCGGCGGGAGCGGTGGCGCTCAACCTGCTGGTCGCCCAGACGATGCTGGCCACGCACATCTGGTCGATCAGGGGCGGGGTCGCGTGATCGCGCGATCAGCGCCCTGCTCTTCCTCCTGGCGCTGGCCCGGGCACGGGTACGGGTACGGCGCCCCGGCGGCCCCACGGCGAGAAGGCGGACCTCCTGACATGGACCTCGACATCGGCGTGCACCGCCCCGGCGAGCTCAGCGCCGCCGACCGGGCGGCCTGGACCGCACTGCAGTCCAAGGCCCACCTCCACGGTTCGCCGGAGCTGGCGAACCCCTTCCTCTCCCCGGAGTTCGCACTGGCCGTCGGCCGGTACCGGCGCGGGGTGCGCATAGCCGTCGTACGCGAAGGCGGTGAGCCCGCGGCCTTCTTCCCGCACCAGAGATCCGCCACCGGCGTCGGCCGGGCCGTCGGCCTCGGGGTCTCCGACAGTCAGGGCCTGGTGCACCGACCCGGCTTCGCGTGGGACGCGCAGGAGCTGCTGCGGGCGTGCGGGCTCGCCCTGTGGGAGTTCGACCATCTGGCGCAGGGGCAGGAGCCGTTCGAGGCCGGCGCCACGGGCTCGTTCGCCTCACCCGTGATCGACGTCCAGGACGGCTACGAGGCGTACCTCGCGCACCTGCGGAAGAACTCGCCGAAGTTCATCAAGTCGACCCTCCTCAAGGAGCGCAGACTGCTGCGTACGGTCGACGAGCTGAGGTACGTGCACGACGAGCGCGATCCGGCGGTACTGCGCACGCTGATGCGCTGGAAGTCCGCGCAGTACCGCAGGACCGGACGCAGCGACCGCTTCACCCAGCCCTGGATCACCGGGCTCGTGGAACACCTGTTCCACACCCGGACGGACTCCTTCAGCGGCCTGCTCTCGGTGCTCTACGCGGACGGCCGGCCGATCGCCGCGCATTTCGGTCCGCGTTCGGAGAGGATCATCAGCTGCTGGTTCCC
Source organism: Streptomyces altiplanensis (assembly GCA_003719395.1). GTDB lineage: Bacteria > Actinomycetota > Actinomycetes > Streptomycetales > Streptomycetaceae > Streptomyces > Streptomyces altiplanensis. Next base: position 13,386 of record RHMC01000061.1, on the reverse strand, counting down.
GGCCTACGATCCGGAGTTCGCGAAATTCTCGCCCGGCCTGCTGATGCACCTGCGTATCGCCGAAGCCGCCGCCGCGGAAGGCATCGCGTACATCGATCTCGGACGCGGCCAGAAACAGTACAAGGATTCCCTCAAGACCCGCGAAATAACGGTCTCGGAGGGCTGGGTGATGCGACGTCACCCCATCGCACTCGGGCACTGGGCGCGCCGCGCTCCGGTCCGGGCGTTGCGCAATACCGTGGTCGAACGGCCGGAACTGTTCGAACCCGCGGACAGGCTGCTCAAACGGATCGGCGAATTCCGATCGGGACGGTTCCGTATGTGACCGTCGACGTGTGGCCGAAAACACAAAAAGCAGGGCCGGGTTCCCGGTCTTGCCCTACAGTTCCCATCATCAATACCGTCGTACATCCACCCGCATCGGTCCATCATGCAGAGCGGCTCTAGGGGAGGGCTCAAGCGTCGCGATGGGGACCGGAGCGAAGCGCGGTAGGGGGGTGCCGTGCTCGGTGACCACAACTGTGCCGAGTCGCGGGCCGCGCGACCAGCAGTACCGACTCGCTCGTCCAGTACGGAGTGGCATGCCGTCATGGGCCGGGTGAGAACCCCCCTTTCGAACCGGAAACTCATCCGGACGCCCGGGGGCGGGCGGTCCACCGGTGGAGAGGGAAAAGACTCATGAGCTCATTCCTCCGCCCTGCGATCGAGGGGCAAGATCCACTCCTACCCGGCAGCTACCGGCCCATCTCTTCGCATCTCGCCATAGCACCGCCCGTGAGCGTCGTGATCCCCGCCATGAATGAGGCGGAGAATCTTCCGTACGTCTTCAAGACACTCCCCGACTGGATCCACGAAGTGATCCTGGTCGACGGGAATTCGACCGACGACACCGTTCAGGTGGCCCGTGATCTCTGGCCGGGAATCAAGGTCGTCAAGCAGCGCGGAAAAGGCAAAGGCGACGCACTGATCAGCGGATTCGCCGCCAGCACCGGCGAGATCATCGTGATGGTCGACGCGGACGGCTCGGCCGACGGCCACGAGATCGTCAGCTACGTGTCGGCGCTCGTCTCGGGGGCCGACTTCGCCAAGGGCTCGCGCTTCGCCAACGGCGGCGGCACGGACGACATGACGCCGATCCGCAAGCTCGGGAACCGGGTGCTGTGCTCCGTGGTCAACGCCAAGTTCGGCGCCCGCTACACGGACCTGTGCTACGGCTACAACGCCTTCTGGCGCCACTGCCTCGACAAGATCGACCTCGACTGCACCGGCTTCGAGGTCGAGACCCTGATGAACATCCGGGTGGTCAAGGCCGGCCTGCGGGTGCAGGAGATCCCCAGCCACGAGTACGTCCGCATCCACGGCATGAGCAACCTCAGCGCCGTGCGGGACGGGCTCCGCGTCCTCAGAGTGATCCTGAAGGAGCAGGGGAAGCGGCGCACCGGACGCCGTCGCCCGCCGGCCTTCGCGCCCGGCGCCAGCCGGGGAGAGGTGTCTTGAGCCACCTGGACATCTCGGTGGTGGTCTGCGTGTACACCGAGGACCGCTGGGAGGACATCCTCGCGGCGGTCGGCTCGGTGCGCCGCCAGTCGCGGCCCGCCGCCGAGACGCTGCTGGTCGTCGACCACAACCCGGCGCTGCTGGAGCGGCTCGGCAAGGAGTACGGGAACGGCCTGGAGGAGGTGCGGGTGCTCGCCAACGCGGGCCCCCGCGGCCTCTCCGCGGGCCGCAACACCGGCATCGCCGCGGCCCGCGGCGAGATCGTCGCCTTCAGCTCGACGACGACGCCGTGGCCGAGCGCGACTGGCTGCTGCACTTCGCCGAGGGGTACGACGATCCGCGCGTGATGGCCGTCGGGGGCCGGACCCTACCCGCCTGGGCGTCCGGCCGCAGGCCGGACTGGTTCCCCGAGGAGTTCGACTGGGTCGTCGGCTGTACGTACAGGGGCCTGCCGCCCGGACGGGTGCGGGTCCGCAACGTCCTCGGCGGGAACGCCTCCTTCCGCAAGTCGGCGTTCGACGTGGCGGGCGGCTTCGCCACCGGCATCGGCAGGGACGGCGACAAGCGGCCGCTGGGCTGCGAGGAGACGGAGCTGTGCATCAGGCTCACCCGGGCCATGCCGGACGCGGTGCTGCTGATCGACGACCGCTCGGTGATCCACCACAAGGTTCCGGCCGTCCGGGAGCGCTTCGGCTACTTCCGTACGCGGACCTACGCCGAGGGGCTGTCGAAGGCGCTCGTGGCGCGGAGTGTGGGCGCGGGCAAGGGACTTGAGTCCGAGCGCCGCTACACGACACGGGTACTGCCCGCCGGTGTCGCCCGGGGGCTGCGCGACGCGGCCCTCGGGCGGCCGGGCGGCGCGGGCCGGGCCGGGGCCATTGTGGTGGGAGTGGCGGCTGCGGCGGGGGGGTATGTGCTCGGGAGCGTCCGGGCCCGCAGGAACGGGAGCTCGTTCTCGGTGCCGGGCGCGCCCTCCGTAGCCCTCCCGGCCTCGGGAAGACCGCATGCACGAGGTGAGACACGGTGAACGGGCCGGTACCGATCCTGATGTACCACGCGGTGGGGCACCGGCCCTCGAAGGCGACGTACGGCCTCTCGGTCTCCCCCGAGGCGTTCACCGAGCAGATGGAACTGCTCGACGCGCGCGGTTTCACCCCGCTCACCACGGCGCAGCTGGGCGCGGCCTGGCGGGGCGGCGGCACGCTGCCGGGGCGGCCGGTGCTGATCACCTTCGACGACGGTTACGAGGGCGTGCACCGGCACGCCCTCCCCGCCCTCGCCCGGCACGGTTTCGCGGCCACCCTGTTCGTCTCGACGGGCTGGCTGCGCGGCCCGTACGCCGACGGGGGCCCGCCTCTCGACACCATGCTGGACTGGGACCAGGTGCGGGATCTCGCGGCCGCCGGAACCGAGATCGGCGGCCACAGCCACACCCACCCGCAGATGGACCAGCTCACGGACGAGGAGCTGTGGTTCGAGACGCGGCGCTGCCGCGAGATCGTCACGGAGGAGGTGGGCACCCGGCCCGTCTCCTTCGCCTATCCGTACGGCTACTCCAGCCGGCGCGTGCGCCGTACGGTGCGCGAGGCCGGGTTCGCGCAGTCGCTCGCCGTGGGCAACGCGCTCGCCGAGCGGCGCCAGGGGCCTTACGCCCTGGAACGGGTGACCGTACAGCGCAGTACCGGTATCGAGGAGTTCGAGCGGCTGGTGGAGGGCCGGTCGATCGCCCGTGACTTCGCCGGGGACCGGATCCTCACCAAGGGATACGCCATGGTCCGCAGAGCCCGGGCGGCCGGCCGGAAGGTAAGCAGAATCCGTGTCTGACACGACCACCGCCCAGGCCGAGAGCGCCGAGAGCCCGGCGGCGGAGAACCGGCCGCCGTCCGGGCGCCGTTTGCGCCTGCCGGGGAAGGGCGACGGGAATCCGCTCTTCCGCAACGCCTACGCGCTGATGCTCAACACGGGGATCAGCGCGCTGCTCGGCCTGGGTTTCTGGCTGGCCGCGGCCCGGTACTACTCGGAGTCCGCAGTCGGCCAGGGTTCGGCGGGCTCGCCGCGATGAAGCTGCTGGCCGGCCTGGCCGCGCTGACGCTCACCGGGGCGCTGGCGCGCTTCATCCCGGTGGCGGGGCGCAGGACCGGGCGGCTGGTCCTCCAGACGTACGCGGGCAGCTCCGTGGTGGTCGCGGGCGCAGCCCTGGTCTTCCTGTCCACGCTCGGCCTGTGGGGCCCTTCGTACAGCTTCCTGCACGGCCCGCTGAACGGCCTCGGGTTCGTACTGGCCGTCGTCGCCTGGTCGTTGCTCACGCTCCAGGACGGGGTGCTGACGGGCCTGCGCAGCGCCCTGTGGGTGCCCGTCGGCAACACCGTCTTCTCCGCCGTCAAGCTGGTGCTGCTGATCCTGATCGCGGCCTCCGTGCCGACCGCGGGCGTCTTCGTCTCGTGGGTCGGGACGATCGCCGTGTCCGTGATCCCGCTGGGCTGGCTGGTCTTCCGGCGCCTGGTGCCGCGCCATGTGAGGGCCACCGAGGCCACGGCGCAGCCGCCGACGCTGCGGCAGATGGGACGTTTCCTGGCCGGTGACTACACCGGTTCGCTGTTCTCGCTGGCCGTCGTCTACGCGGTGCCGGTGATCGTCGCCTCGCAGGTCGGCTCCGAGGACAACGCGTACTTCTACATCACCACGACCATCGGCGGCACGGTCAACCTGCTCGCGATCAACATGGGCGCCTCGCTGACCGTGGAAGGCGCGCACGACCCGTCCACCCTCGCCCAGAACTGCCGGGCCGCGCTGCGCCGCATGGCGCGCATCATGCTGCCGGTCGCGGCCGTCCTGTTCTTCGGCGCCCCCTACATCCTGGGCGTGTTCGGCGAGGGTTACGCGGACGCCGCGACCCCGCTGCTGCGCTGGTTCGCCGTCGGCGCGCTGCTGCGTGTCGTCATAGAGGTGTACTTCGCGGTCCTGCGCGCCCAGAGCCGCACCTCGGGGCTGGCCTACCTCCAGGGCGGGCTGTGCGTCCTGGTGCTCGGCCTGACGCTGCTGCTGCTGCCGCCCACGCTCGTGGGGGCGGGTGTCGCGGAGATCTCCAGCCTGGCGGTCGTGGCCTCGGTCGCGGGTGTGATGCTGTACCGGGTGGTGCGGTCGGCGCCGCCCGCCGCTGCCGGGTCCGCGGACGCGGACGAGGGGACTCCTGACAGTGGCCCGGAGGCCGGCGGCGATGCGGCCGGCTCTCCCGGCGGTGACCGTACGGACGGGGAAAGGCCGCACGGCGGCGAGTCCGGAGCGCGCCGGGCGATGCGCTCGGCGCTGGGTCCGCCCACGATGCCCCTCGGGGCACGGCTGGACTTCGACCACCCGGAGCGCAGGCCCGATGTGCGGCCGGGACCGGAGACTCCGGCCGCCGGCACGCCCGCGCCGGTGAACGGCGGAAGCGGCGGAAGCGGCGGAAGCGGCGGGGCGGGCGGGGCCGACGAGAGCGGCGGCCACCGGCCGGCCTGGGCGCTCAGGTCGCCGCTGCCCCCGCTGCCCAGGGCGATTCCGTCACCCCGCTCCGCCCCGTCCGTACCGGCTCCCGCACCCTCTCCCGAGGCGAGCGAGAGCTCGCGGTGCGGGGAAAGCACGCGGTGGGCGAGGGGTCCGGGGCGGCGGCCTCACAGGCGCACGACGCGCCGCCCGCGCCCCACCGCATCCCGCTGCGCGCCCTGCTCCGCCTCCCACGCCCCGGACTGGGCGTGGGGCTGCTGCTCCTGGCCGCGCTCGCCCTGTACTGGCTGCCCGTGCGGGGCAGCGGCGAGGACGACCTGGAGCACATCGGCGGCCTCGGGCTGATCTCCGTCCTTCCGCAGGCGACCCTGCTCGGCGCGGGACTGCTCGCGCTGTCCTTCGCCTCGCTGCTGTGGCTGAACCGGCCACGGACCGTACTGCTGACGGTGGCACTGCTCGCCACGGTGGTGTCGCTGCACGCGCTGCCCGCCGTGCTGGAGGCCGAGCCGCGGTTCCCGACGGCGTGGCAGCACCTCGGCTTCCTGGACTACATCGACCGGACCGGCACGGCGGTGCCGACCTCGACGCGCGCTGGAGCTGGCCCGGCTTCTTCGCCCTGGCCACCTTCGTCGCCGAGGCGTGCGGCGTCTCCGACATGTCACCGGTGATCCGGTGGTGGCCACTGGCCATGCAGTTGCTCTACCTGCCGCCGCTGTTCCTGCTGACGCGCTCGATGCGGGCGAGCTGGCGGGCCAAGTGGGCGGGGGCCTGGATTTTCGTCCTGAGCGGCTGGGTCGGCCAGGACTACTTCTCGCCGCAGGGCTTCACGTACGGGATGTACCTCACCTTCGTGGCGGTGCTGCTCGTCTGGTTCCGCGAGCCACGGGTGCTGTGGACCAGGCGGCGCCCCGGCGAGACCGAGGTCGGACCGGCCGGGCGGCGTGAGAAGGCGGTGCTGCTGCTGGTGCTGATCGGGCTCTTCGCCGCCACCGTCCCGACCCACCAGCTCACGCCGTTCGTGATGCTCGGAGTGCTCGCCGTCCTGGTGGTGGCGGACCGCTCGACGCTGCGCGGGCTGCCGGTGCTGTTCGCCGTCATGGTCGCGGTCTGGATCGGTTTCTTCGCCGAGCCGTACTGGTCGGGGCACTTCGACGAGCTGTTCGGCGGCGTCGGCGGCCTCGGCAGCAATGTGACGTCGTCCGTCTCCGGCCGTATCGAGGGCGGGAGTTCGACGCACAAGCTGGTGCTGTACGTCCGGGTCGCGATGGCCGGCGGTGTGCTGGCCCTCGCGTGCTGGGGCTGGTGGCGGCGGCGCTTCGCCGGCTACGGCGAGCGCTCGCTCCCGGTGCTGGCGTTCGTGCCGTTCCTGGGCTTCGGCATGCAGTCGTACGGCGGTGAAATGGCCCTGCGCGTCTTCATGTTCGCGCTGCCGGGCGCGGCCCTGCTGGCCGGGCTCGCGCTCTTCCCGCGGACCGGTGCCACCACCGTCGAGCGGGAGGCGGGCCGGCGGAGTCTCGCGCCGCTCGCCGCGCTGCTGACGGGGCTGCTCCTGATGGGCGGCTTCCTGGTCTCCCGCTGGGGCAACGAGTCCTTCGAGCGGACCAGGAGCGGCGAGGTCGCGGCGATGGAGTTCGTGTACGCGCACGACGATCCGTCGGTGCGGCTGCTGTGGATGAGCAGCGACACCCTGAACAGCGTGACGCCCGCGATCCCGTGGGGCGCGCGGGACATGGAGAAGGTCACCTACGTGCCGACGCTCGCCCCCGTCGATCCGGTGCTGGTGGCCGGGCTGGTCAAGTCGCTCAAGGAGGCGGGCCCGAACTCGTACCTCATGGTCAACCGGAGCCAGTCGACCTACCTGCGGCTCGACTCGGGCTACTCGGACACCTGGGAGAAGCGGCTGACCGCCAATCTCGACAAGCGGCCCGAGCTCGAAAAGGTCCTGTCGAACGCGGACGTGTCGATGTACGCGCTGCGCGAGCAGCCGACGGCCCGGTCGAGAAGCCGCAGCCGGGCCCGCCGGGTCCGAAGATCACCTGGACGCCGTGGTCGGTGGTGGGCGCGCTGGCCGCACTGACGCTGATCGTGCTGCGTTCGGCGCGGGAGGTCGTGCGGGTGGCGGTGGCGCCGGGCGTACGGCAGCTGCGGTGGCTGCAGAGCACGTTCTGGTTCTCGCTGCCGCTGCTGGCCGTACTGCTGGCCTCGCTGGTGCAGCGCTTCCTGACGATGTCGTGACGCCGGAGGAAGGCGGGCCGGCGCGGCTTCAGCGCGCCAGCCACCTCACCTCGTAGCCCCGCATGCCGAAGGATTTCCCGTCGATCTCGGCCTTGACGGGCCGGTCGAGGGTGTTCACCACCAGGACGGTCTCGTCGTCGGCGAGGACGCGGACGTCGGGTACGTCGTCGGCGGCGCCCCGCACCGAATCGTCGTACCGGGTGCCCGGCGGGAACTCCTTCGCGAACCGCGACAGCAGCTCCAGCATGGGCAGCGCCCCGCCGCCGTCGGCCAGCTGGGTGGGGCGCCACAGGCAGCCGGCGCACTGCGCGCCCCTGTTCTGCGGATTCCAGTAGAAGGCCGTGCTCGCGCCGCCGCGGGCCATCGCCATCAGCCCCGAGGCGTGCACGGCGACGCGGTGCGGTTCGCTCCAGCCGTCGCGGTCGTCGTCGTCGTCGCCCGGCTCGACGTAGTACTCCGCCCACCACACCGGCAGCCCCCCGGACCGGTCGCGGATCCATTCGCTCACCGCGGTCAGCTTGTCCGTGGCCCGGAACTCGTCGGGCAGCAACTCGTCGTCCCGGGTGTAGCTGGAACCGTCGACGACGACGAAGTCGGCGCCCTTCTTGTTCTTGTTCCAGTAGGTGTAGGCGTCGAGGGCCCGTTGGTCGACGCTGCCCCAGGGGCCCTTGAGAGCGGAGGCGTACGTCGTGTCGCGCGGCTCGGAGCTGTCCATGACGAGGTACGGACCGCCGACGAGATTCTCCTTGCGGACCTTCTTCAGCTCGGCGTACACCAGGTTGTAGAGCTCGGTGTACCCCTCGTAGTCCCAGCGTTTGCGGCCGTCGTCGAAGAAGCCCTTGAACTCGTTCCAGACGATGAAGTGCCGTACGTCGGGGTAGCGTCTGGCCACGGTGCCGGCGAGCTTCGCGAAGTCCTCGTAGTGCTCGGGGTTCGGCGCGGTCTCCAGGGACCTCTTGCTCCAGTCGGTGTTGTCCGCCCCCGCCCTGCCGCCCTTCATCCAGTCGGGCGCGCAGCACAGCGTGATGACCGGGGTGCCGCCCGTCCTGCGGATCAGATCGACGCGGCTGTCCAGCTCGTCGAACCGGTACCGGCCCGGAGAAGGCTCCGGGTTCTCCGCACCCCACCCCATGATGTGCTGGATCTGGGGCAGGGGTGTCGCGGACAGCGTGTCCTGGGCCCTGCGCAGGGTGGCGGCGGTGCCCTCGTCGGCGCTGTACTGCGTGTGCGTGAAGCCCCAGCCGAGTTCGGACTCCGGCGCGGCCGACGGCACCACGGGGGTTCCGTGCACCTTGCCGCCGTCGGTGGTGGTGCCGGCGTCGCCGCCGCGGCTGTTCCCGTCGGGAAGAGTCGCGCACATCGTCAGTACGAGGGCGATCGCGGCCACGCCCACGCCGATCAGTGCGGTGAACCGCCACCGCCTTGCCCCGGAGTCCCACCCATGGCGTCCCATCACCGGCCAGCGTATCGGCGGGGGGTGGCATTCCGGCAGGTATCAGAGGAACGGGCACGTAACGGCACGCCGCTCCGTGGAACGGATGAACGTATGAAACCCGGGTGCACGGGGCGGCCCCGTGCCGGATCATGGGCGCCATGTCCGCAAACCCTGAGGCCGCTCTGCCGATCCGGCTGAACGTCGACGACAGTGACTCGCCGTCGGACGTCGTCGACGCGCTGTTCCTCGGCCGCTTCGCGACGGGCGAGCAGCCGTACTCCCACAGCAAGTCGATCGACCGCGTCAAACCCGGCGCCCCCCTCCTCCCGCCGTCCGCGAAGGTTCTGCGCGCGGCCCGCGACGACGACCGCAGCGCGACCCTCGCCGAGGGCGAGGGATGGACGCTGCTGGTGTCCCGCTGGACCCGCGGCGCGGACGTCACCGTCACCGCCGCCACCTCGGGTCTCGCGGAGAAGATCCTGAAGCAGGCCACGGACGGCGCACAGGACGAACCCGAACCGCAGCCCGAGAACGTCACGATGGGCTTCTGGTACGTCTCCCCGCGCCGGGGTCCGCACCGCACCACCCGGCAGATCGCCGCCGGTGCGTGGGACGAGGTGCGGTCCAACTACACGGCGCCGGTGGCCGAGGCCATGGACCGGCTGATGAAGGTGACACCGGACGACATCGCGGGCCGTCTGCTCCTGCTGCACGGCCCGCCCGGCACGGGCAAGACGTCCGCGCTGCGCACACTGGCCCGCTCGTGGCGGGACTGGTGCCAGGTCGACTGCGTACTGGACCCGGAGCGGCTCTTCAACGACGTCGGCTATCTGATGGACATCGCGATCGGCGAGGACGACGGCTCGGCGAAGGGCCGGTGGCGGCTGCTGCTGCTGGAGGACTGCGACGAACTGATCAGGGGCGAGGCCAAGCACACGGCCGGCCAGGCCCTGTCACGCCTGCTGAACCTGACGGACGGTCTGCTGGGCCAGGGCCGCAATGTCCTGGTCGGCGTCACCACCAACGAGGACCTGGAGCGTCTCCATCCGGCGGTGGTGCGGCCGGGGCGCTGCATGGCGCGCATCGAAGTCGGCCCGCTGACGCGCGCGGAGGCGGTGGACTGGCTCGGCAGGGAGGCCCACGGCCAGGAGGAAACCGTCGGCCGCGACGGTGCGACGCTGGCGGTGCTGTACGCGCTGCGCCGCGGCAGCGCCGGCGTCGGTCCCGCCGCAGCACGAGGGCTCGGAGGCGGGCCTTTACCTGTAGCCTCCGGCGGTCTTCCCCACCCCTTCCCGCCCCGCCCGTTCCCGTGACCGGTGTTCCGCCCCGGGCCCCGGGCCCCGGGCGCCCTTCGGCCGTTGCCTTCAACCGCCAAACGGGCTCGATGTGGCGGCAGCTCTCACGCCCGTCCGGCGTTCGAGGACCGGGGTCCGGGGCGGAGCACCGGTGCAGGAAGGGGCGGGGCGGGAACACACCTATCTGCCGGGCGATCTCTGGTCGAACATCGAGGGCCGTCCCGAGTTCCTGCGCCCCTGGGCCGAGTGGCGGCGCGGTGCGGACAACCGGATGTTCGTGCTCAACGTGCCCATGCTGGAGCGGAACGAGGCCCGCGTCCCCGACGACGAGGTCCGTGATCTGCTGCAGGAGGGCGCCGCCGGCAGTTACGACGAGCACTACCGGACCCTGGCCAACCGCCTGGTGGACCTGGGCGCGAAGGACACCGTGATCGTCCTCGGCTGGGAGATGAACGGCACCACGTACACGCACCGCTGCGGACCCGACCCCGATGCCTGGAAGGCGTACTGGAAGCGCATCGTCAAGGCGATGCGTTCCGTCCCCGGCCAGAAGTTCCGCTTCGACTTCGCCCCGAACCGCGGGATGGACGCCATTCCGTGGACCGAGTGCTATCCCGGCGACGACGTCGTGGACATCATCGGCATGGACTCGTACGACCAGCCTCCCGGCGAGACGTTCGACGAGCAGGCGGCGGCGCCGTACGGGCTCCAGGCGCAGGTCGACTTCGCCGCCGCCCACAACAAGGCGATCTCGTACCCCGAGTGGGGGCTGTTCCGCAACGGCGACAACCCCGAGTACATGAGCCGCATGCTCGACTGGATGGCCCGGCACAAGCCTCTCTACCAGACGATCACCGACTACTGCCCGCACGGCGTCTGGCAGTGCGACGAGAACCCCCAGTCGTCGGAGGTGTTCCGCTCCAAGCTGTACGGGAGGCCGGGGCAGGTCACGCCGGCCCCGGCGCCCACTCCGGCGGGTCCCCCGGAGACCAAGCCCGACAAGTCCGCACCGGCCGAAGCGCCGCGGGAGCCGAACTCCGGCAACTGGTGCGCGCCGGTGAGGCTGGGCAACTGGATCAACCGGTGGGTGCCGGACTTCAGGTTCTGTGTGAAGCCCCCGCCGACGGACCGGCTGTTGTTCTAGCGACGCCGTCCGCCCGCCAGCTGTTCAGCCGGTCGCGCCAGTCGCGCGCCGCGGGGAACCGCGTGCTCACGGTCTCGGCGGCCCGGTCCCGCATGGTCACCTGCGACTCGCGCACCCGCAGCAGGGGCTCCATGCCGGACCGGGCCAGCAGCAGCCGCTGGTTGGTGACCGTCTCGGGGTGCCACTGGTTCTTGTACGGCTCCGACCCGCGCAGCAGGCTCAGCACGCCGCGGCCCGAGCCGGCGGCCAGGTGCGCCTCGTGGCGCAGCAGCATCGTCGCCACGTCCACCTTCCTGTCGCGCAGGCCGGGGTCGGCCCCGTACAGATAGCCGCCGGACAGCAGACCGGACTGGAGGGTCATGCTCACGGCCACCACCTCGCCGGCCAGCCGGAACTCCGTGACCGCGGCGTCACCGCCGGCCAGCATCCGGCGCGTGGCGCGCACCAGGTGCTCCGCGAAGCGCGGTCTGAGGTGCTCGACGTTCACCCCGCGGCCCCGCCACTGGAGTTCGTGCAGGCTCAGCAGGCGGCCGACGGCGCCGGGCACTTCGTGCTCCGCCACGGTGCGGGCCTCGATCCCCAGCGCGTCGATCTTGCGCAGCTTGGCCCGTACGCGCTGCGCCCGGCTGCTCTGCATCCGCTTGACCAGGCCCTCGATCGGCTCGGCGGGAAGTTCCATGCAGGTCGAGTCCGTGAGGCGGCTCCGGGCGCCGGTCCAGGACTCGTACAGCGTCTCGGCCGCCGCTCCGGGGCGCACCTCCCGCAGGTCGATCACGGCCTGGCGGGCGCGCGGTCGAGTCCGCGCTCCAGTGCGGTGATCGCGCTCCTCGCCTCCTCGTCGTCCACGAGTACGTCGAAGAAGTCGGAGATCGCACCGCCCATGGGTACGAGCAGCGGCATCGGGCGGTGCACGAGCATCAGCGGCGCCGCGCCGATCAGCCGCCCGCCGCGGCGGCCAGTACGACGCGGAGCAGGCCGTTCGCCCCGTACGAGAGCCACCACGAGTGGAGCCAGGCGTGGCTCTGGAACGGCGTGGCGGCGGCGCAGCGGCGGTGGAGCGTGTCCCACTCCTCCCGCAGCGCGGCGAACCGCCCGGGGTCGCGGCACAGGGTGACGGTGGTGCCCCGCCGGTCGTCGGCCATCAGACCAGCTCCCGCTCGGCGTTGGCGGGTGCGGCGGCGGGTGCGGGCACCGGGGCGGACGCGGTCCGGCGGGGAAGCCGTGGCCGTACGAGGAGGGCCAGCCCGCCGACGAGCCCGCCCGCGGACCCGCCGACGGCCGCGCTGATCCCGGCGGAGGGGGAGGCCGGCTCGGCCGGCGCGATCGCCTGCGAGAAGACGAGCAGCTTCACGCCGGTGTTCTTGGACACGTGGTTGCTGCTGACGAAGACGGCGTCGGCGACGGCGTTGGCGATGTCCGCGGCCACGGCGGGCTTGGTGGCGGTGCCGGTGATCGCGATCATCGGCGAGTCGGGGGACGTCTCGGTCCGCACCTGGCTGCGGAGGGCCCGGGGCGAGACCCCCGCGGCCACGCGCGCGTACGCGAGGGTGGACTCGCTGGTGGTGATCCGGCCGTAGGCCTGGGCGTAGCCGAGGGCCGCACCCGGCTCGGTGCCCTTGGCGGGAACGGCGACGACATAGCTGGTGGCGGTGTACTCCGGGGTCTTGAGGACGCCGTAGGAGACTCCGCACACCGTGCCGAGGAGTGCGCAGAGGGGCAGGGGCCACCAGACGGGCAACGGGGGGATCCGGATGTTCAGGACGGTGCCGGTGATGCCGGTGATCCTGGCACGGAGCCGGCTGATCCGTCCGGAGGCGGCGGGCTGCGGCTCGGGCGACTCGGTCATTGGCGTGCTCTCTTGGTCGAGGACGGGGAGGAGGGAGGGAGGGTGAGGGCGTGCGCGTACACGTCCATGAGGCGTGCGCTGCTGCGGGCGATGTCGTAGTGGCCGACGGCCGGGGGCGGCGGCAGCCGGCGCCTTCCGCCCTCCATCTGCCGCCGCAGGACCGCCGTCAGCTCACCGGCGTCGCGCTGATGCGCCGGGCGCCGGGCGACTGGCCCGCGGGCAGGTCGTCGATGGCGGGACAGGTGCTGTGGAGTACGGGCAGCCCGGCGGCCAGCGCCTCGACGACGGCCAGACCGAAGGCCTCCTCGCGGACACCGAGACGAAGGTGTCCATGGCGCAGAGAAGCTCCGGGATGCCGGGGGCGGCGGCACCGCTGCGGGACACAGCACGGGCGGCGGGCGGCGGGCGGCGGTACCGGCGGGGCGGGACGCGGTGGGTGCGCGGGCGCGGG
>RHMC01000060.1 GCA_003719395.1 Streptomyces altiplanensis | reverse complement strand
TCCTCGATGTGCCGGGACGGGGCCGGGTCTTCGCCGGCGTCCGGCACATCGAGACGGGGGTCCGGGGCGGAGCCCCCACCACCCGGCTACCCGGCCGGCTCCCGCTTCGGGAAGACCGTGTACGCCGCCGCGACGACCACGTTGGCGCCGATCAGGAAGAGCATCTTCTGCTGCCACATCCGCAGCGACCCGATGTCCCCGTCTCCCCCGACGTACCAGACCGCCGCCTGGAGCAGTCCCAGGGCGACCGCCGCGGCCAGGATCCAGTGGGCCGCGAGCTTCCACTCGTGCACGGCGCGGGCCGTCCCGTACTTCGGTGCCGGCACCGGCGCCGGCCCGCCCGCGAAGCGGTGGGCGACCCGGGCGTCGGCCCACTTGATGGTGCGGTGGCCCAGCCCCACCGTGAAGCGATGTAGACGGCGGCGAGTCCGTGCTTCCAGTCCGGTTCGGCGCCGTTCTTCAGGTCGACGGCCGTGACGGTCAGCAGCACGACCTCCAGCAGCGGTTCCATGAGCAGCACGGCCGCCCCGGCGCGCGGCATCCCCGCCAGGTAGCGCAGGGCGAGGCCCCCCGCCAGCAGTACCCAGAAGCCGACCTCGCAGATGACGATCAACGTGACGATCACGGGACTCTCCTCTCCGTTACGCTCCCACCCTCCCGTCCCCGAAGCCGTGAATCGTCGTCGCCAGTGACGAACCCCCACTACATCCTTCGATGTAGCCGCGGCTCACCCCGCACGGGGAGGACGAGCCGGTCCGTACCGTGTTGGATGGTGGCGTGACCCGGTTCCCCCGCCCCCACCGCCGTCGACGTCCTCATCGCGGTGACCGGTCTGCTCGGCGGGGCCCTGCTGTGGGGCCTCGGGCTGCACCTCACGCCCGACCGCGACTTCCTGCCGCCCTGGGTGACGCTCGTACCGCTCGCCGTGACGGCCTTCCTGGAGCTGCTGCGCAGGTCGTGCCCACGTGCGGCCCTGCTCGTCGGCACGCTCGCGGTGATCGCGGACCAGTTCACCCACGGCAACCTGGCCACCGTCCTCATGTTCACCGACCTGATGTACGCCGGCGTGGTGTACGGAACCCCCGCGTCCGCCCGCCGGATCCCGGTTGTCAGCGGGCTGGTCACCGTCACCGTCACGATCGCCGCCTGGCCTGGTTCCGCCGGCCGGAGCGCTGCTCCTCGGTGTCGTCACCGGTCTGGTCTCCCTCGCGCCCGCCGTCACCGGCGCCACCCTGCGCAACCACCGCCAGGCGGCCGAGGCGGCGCGGTGCGCGCCGAGCAGACCGCAGCTGCTGGCCGAGATCGACCGCGGCCAGGCCATCGTGGCCGAGCGGTCCCGGATGGCGCGCGAGCTGCACGACGTTTCGCCAACCACCTCTCGGCCATCGCGATCCACTCCACGGCCGCGCTGTCCATAGGAGAGCCGAAGGCGTCGGCGGACGCGCTGGCCGTCATCCGCGAGAACAGCGTCCAGGGCCTGGCCGAGATGCGCCGGCTCATCGGGCTGCTCCGGGACGCCGGCGGAGCGGGCCGGGAGCCCGCCGCCGCCCCCTCGCTCGACGGACTCGACGCCCTCCTGGGCCAGGTGCGTACGGTCGGCGCCGACAGCGGTCTCGCCTTCGTCCTCGACGACGGACGCGAGGTGGGCGGCCGGCTCCCGGCGCCGGTCGAGATGGCCGCGTACCGGATCGTCCAGGAGTCCCTGACCAATGCCCTCAAGCACGCCTCCCCCGGCACGGTCACCGTGTCGCTCGCACACACCGGCCGGCGGCTGACGGTGCGGGTGACCAGCCCGTACGGAGAGCGGCCGGGCCCGCGCGCGCCCGGTTCCGGGGCCGGTCTGGTGGGGATGCGGGAGCGGGTGTCGCTGCTCGACGGGACGCTGGAGGCGGGTCCGGACACCGCGGCGGACGGCACGAAGATCTGGCAGGTACGGGCACAGCTGCCCGCAGAGGACGATACGGAGCTCTCCGCATGACGATTCGGGTGCTGGTCGCGGAAGACCAGTCGGCGGTACGGGCGGGCCTGGTGCTCATCCTGAACAGCGCTCCGGACATCGAGGTGGCCGGGGAGGCCGGGGACGGCGAGGCGGCGGTCAGGATGGCCCGCGAGCTGCGCCCGGACCTGGTGCTGATGGACGTGCAGATGCCGCGCCTGGACGGAGTGTCGGCGACCCGGCAGGTGGTGGAGGAGCAGCTCGCCGACGTCCTGGTGCTGACCACCTTCGACCTCGACGAGTACGTCTTCGGGGCGCTGCGCGCGGGGGCCGCGGGCTTCCTGCTGAAGAACACCGACGCGAAGGACCTGATCGAGGCGGTACGTACGGTGGCGCGCGGCGAGGGTCTGATCGCGCCCGCCGTCACCCGCCGGCTGATCGCGGAGTTCGCGTCGCCCGTGCCCGTACGGTCCGCGGACGCGCCGGATCCGGCCGTGCTCGATTCGCTCACCCGGCGCGAGCGCGAGGTGCTGTCGTGCCTGGGCGAAGGGATGTCGAACGCGGAGATCGCCCTGCGTCTGTCCATGGCCGAGGCGACGGTGAAGACGCACGTGAGCCGCCTGCTGGGGAAGCTGGAGCTGCGCAGCCGGGTGCAAGCAGCCGTACTCGCTCAGGAGTTGGGCATCTGAGCACCCGGTGTCCTTGGGACGACCCCCAGCTGGACTCCGGTGGTCCAGACCTCTTGACGATTGGTCCAGACCTTCCTACGCTCGCCGCACCGCAGTGGTGAGCGTGTCATGTCAATCCGGTGTGCTCGCCGAGCGGCGCAGGTCCCATCCCCTTTCACCGCCGGACCTCTCTCTTGGGAGCACCCTTGAGTACATCGACCCCCCTACGCACACGCTTCAGAACCCGGGCGGCAGCCGGACTGACCGCGCTGATCGTGCCCCTCGCCGCCATGGTCGGCCTCGCCTCCCCCGCACAGGCCGCCGAGTCGGCGACCGCCTCGTACACCAAGAGCTCCGACTGGGGCACCGGCTTCGAGGGGAAGTGGACGGTGAAGAACACCGGCACCACCACCCTCAGCGGGTGGACCGTCGAGTGGGACTTCCCGGCCGGTACGTCCGTCACCTCCGCCTGGGACGCCGACGTCACCAACTCGGGCAACCACTGGACCGCCAAGAACAAGAGCTGGGCCGGCAGCCTGGCCCCCGGCGCCAGCGTGTCCTTCGGCTTCAACGGAACCGGCACCGGCTCCCCCAGCGGCTGCAAGCTCAACGGCGGCTCCTGCGACGGCGGCTCCGTACCCGGCGACACCCCGCCGACCGCCCCCGGCACCCCCTCCGCGAGCACCGTCACCGACACGTCGGTGAAGCTCTCGTGGACCGCGTCCACCGACGACAAGGGCGTCAAGAACTACGACGTGCTGCGCGACGGCGCCAAGGTCGCGACGGTCACCACCACGTCGTACACGGACAACGGCCTCACCGCGGGCACCGACTACTCGTACTCCGTCCAGGCCCGTGACACCGCCGACCAGACGGGCCCGGTCAGCGGCGCCCGCGCGGTCAGGACCACCGGCGGGGGCACGGACCCCGGCCCCGGGCCGGGCACCCAGGTCAAGCTGGGCTACTTCACCGAGTGGGGCGTCTACGGACGCAACTACCACGTGAAGAACCTGGACACCTCCGGCTCCGCCGGCAAGATCACGCACATCAACTACTCGTTCGGCAACGTCCAGGGTGGCAAGTGCACCATGGGCGACAGCTTCGCGGCGATCGACAAGGCGTACACCGCCGACCAGAGCGTCGACGGCAAGGCCGACACCTGGGACCAGCCGCTGCGCGGCAACTTCAACCAGCTGCGCAAGCTCAAGGCGAAGCACCCGAACATCAAGGTGCTGTGGTCCTTCGGCGGCTGGACCTGGTCCGGCGGCTTCACCGACGCCGTCAAGAACCCGGCCGCGTTCGCCGACTCCTGCTACAAGCTGGTGGAGGACCCGCGCTGGGCCGACGTCTTCGACGGCATCGACCTGGACTGGGAGTACCCGAACGCCTGCGGTCTGTCCTGCGACACCAGCGGCCCGGCCGCGTTCAAGAACATGATGCAGGCCATGCGCACCAAGTTCGGCACGGACAACCTGGTCACCGCCGCCATCACGGCGGACGCCACGGCCGGCGGCAAGATCGACGCCGCCGACTACGCCGGAGCGGCCGCGTACTCCGACTGGTACAACGTGATGACGTACGACTTCTTCGGCGCCTGGGCCAAGAACGGTCCGACCGCCCCGCACTCCCCGCTGACCTCGTACACCGGCATCCCGCAGGCCGGCTACACCTCGGCCGACGCCATCGCCAAGCTCAAGGCGAAGGGCGTGCCGGCGAAGAAGCTGCTGCTCGGCATCGGCTTCTACGGGCGCGGCTGGACGGGCGTCACGCAGAAGGAGCCGGGCGGCACGGCGACCGGCCCCGCCGCCGGCACGTACGAGTCGGGCATCGAGGACTACAAGGTCCTCAAGACCAAGTGCCCGGCGAACGGTACCGTCGCGGGCACGGCGTACGCCCACTGCGGCACCGACTGGTGGAGCTACGACACCCCCGCGACCATCGCCTCGAAGATGAGCTGGGCGAAGGGGCAGGGCCTGGGAGGCGCGTTCTTCTGGGAATTCAGCGGCGACACCGCCAATGGCGAGCTGGTGACCGCGATCAACAACGGTCTGAAGTAGTAAAGGTCCACAGCACAAAGGCTTGAAACAGTCGGGGGGACGGGTCAGTGACCCGTCCCCCCGACTGCTTTCTGCGCCGTCTACGCCACGTTGACGCGCTGGCCGGGAGGCGCGGCCTCCAGCCAGGCGAGGAAACCGGTGAGAGCGTCCTCGCTCATCGCCAGCTCCAGCCGCGTACCGCGATGCGCGCAGCCGAGGATGCAGGCGTCGGACAGCAGCGCCAGCTCTTCCTCGCCCTCGGGAGCGCGGCGCGAGAGCACCTCGATCGCCGAGCGCTCCAGGACGCGGCGCGGGCGGGGGGCGTACGAGAAGACGCGGAACCAGTCGATGCGGTCGCCGCTGTAGCGGGCGACGCCGTACACCCACCCCTTGCCCGAGGTGTCGGGCTCCTCGGGGGTGTTCCAGCGCAGACTGCAGTCGAAAGTGCCGCCGGAGCGCTGGATCAGCCGCCGGCGCAGCCCGAAGACGAACAGTCCCACCAGTACCAGCACGACTACCGAGCCGCTCACGAGCAGAGCGAGGAACATATCCACCGACCTCCTCGCTTCATCCAGTACCAGTAAAAGAACAGAAGTCCCAGCTGTATCGCCTCAGCCGCGACCCGGCTCTGGAGTATCCAGGTACGGGCCGGCGGCTGAAAGTCAAAACGTGTCGGTGCGGGACTCACGTGTCCCGCGACCGCGCGCAGTCGGACGTCGGCGCGGCGCTCGGCGGCGGCGTCCGCCTCGCCTTCGCCCGCTCCAGCGCCCGGCGGCACGCACGGCGTCGATCTCGTCCGCCAGCTCGGCGATCTCCGCGAGCAGAGACAGCTTGTTGTCGGCGAAAGAGATGAACCCGCCGTGCACAGCGGCGACGACAGTGCCGCCGTCACTCGTACGGATCGTCACCGGGCCCGACTCCAGCACACCCAGCAGCGGCTGGTGACCGGGCATGACGCCGATGTCGCCGGACGTGGTGCGCGCGACGACCAGGGAGGCCTCGCCGGACCAGACGTTACGGTCCGCCGCGACCAGCTCGACGTGCAGCTCAGCAGCCAAGGTGGCTCCTCGGGTCACCACCGGCGGTTGTGCCGGGTGTTGGGTCAATTCTAGGGGGCGTACGGAGAGGGGCGGGACGGACCCGCCCCTCTCCCATGAGTCACGTGAGTCACGCGGCTCGGGTGGTTCAGGAGACGCCGAGCTCCTTGGCGTTGGCCTTGAGGTCCTCAATGCCACCGCACATGAAGAACGCCTGCTCGGGGAAGTGGTCGTAGTCGCCGTCGCAGATCGCGTTGAACGCGGTGATCGACTCGTCGAGCGGTACGTCCGAACCGTCCACGCCGGTGAACTGCTTGGCGACGTGGGTGTTCTGCGACAGGAAGCGCTCGACGCGACGGGCGCGGTGGACAACGAGCTTGTCCTCTTCGCCCAGCTCGTCGATACCGAGGATCGCGATGATGTCCTGGAGGTCCTTGTACTTCTGGAGGATCCCCTTGACGCGCATGGCGGCCGCGTAGTGGTCCGCCGCGATGTAGCGCGGGTCCAGGATGCGGGACGTCGAGTCCAGCGGGTCGACCGCCGGGTAGATGCCCTTCTCCGAGATCGACGCGACAGAACGGTCGTCGCGTCCAGGTGGGCGAAGGTGGTCGCCGGCGCCGGGTCGGTCAGGTCGTCCGCGGGGACGTAGATCGCCTGCATCGAGGTGATCGAGTGACCGTGGTCGACGTGATGCGCTCCTGCAGCAGACCCATCTCGTCGGCCAGGTTCGGCTGGTAACCCACCGCGGACGGCATACGGCCGAGCAGCGTGGAGACCTCGGAGCCGGCCTGGGTGTAACGGAAGATGTTGTCGATGAAGAAGAGCACGTCCTGCTTCTGCACATCGCGGAAGTACTCCGCCATGGTCAGACCGGCAAGGGCGACGCGCAGACGGGTGCCCGGGGGCTCGTCCATCTGACCGAAGACGAGCGCCGTCTTGTCGATGACGCCGGACTCGGCCATCTCCTCGATGAGGTCGTTGCCCTCACGGGTACGCTCACCGACGCCCGCGAACACCGACACACCGTCGTGGTTGTTGGCGACGCGGTAGATCATTTCCTGGATCAGAACGGTCTTGCCGACACCGGCACCACCGAACAGACCGATCTTTCCACCCTTGACGTACGGGGTGAGAAGGTCGATGACCTTGACGCCGGTCTCGAACATCTCGGTCTTCGACTCGAGCTGGTCGAACGAGGGGGCCTTGCGGTGGATGGGCCACCGCTCGGTCACCTCGGCCTCGGCCTCGGGCTTGTTCAGGATCTCACCGAGGGTGTTGAACACCTTGCCCTTGGTCATCTCGCCCACGGGGACGGTGATGCCCTCGCCCGTGTTGGTCACCGGGGCCTGGCGGACCAGACCGTCGGTGGGCTGCATCGAGATCGTACGGACGAGGCCCTCACCCAGGTGCTGGGCGACTTCGAGGGTCAGCGTCTTGATCTTGCCGTCCTCGGCCGGGTCTGCGACCTGGACCTTGAGGGCGTTGTAGATCTCCGGCATCGCGTCGACGGGGAACTCCACGTCGACGACCGGGCCGATGACCCGGGCGACGCGGCCCGTGGCGGCGGCCGTCTCAACAGTGGTCGTCATTACTTGTCACTCCCCGCGGTCGCGTCGGCCAGGGCGCTGGCGCCACCGACGATCTCGCTGATTTCCTGGGTGATTTCGGCCTGGCGGGCCGCGTTGGCAAGCCGGGAGAGGCTCTTGATGAGCTCCCCGGCGTTGTCGGTCGCCGACTTCATCGCGCGGCGGCGGGCGGCGTGCTCGGAAGCGGCGGCCTGCAGCAGTGCGTTGTAGATGCGGCTCTCGACGTAGCGCGGCAGCAGAGCGTCGAGGACGTCCTCCGCCGACGGCTCGAAGTCGAACAGCGGAAGGATTTCGCCCTTCGTACCGGACTCCTCCGCGGTCTGGTCGAGGCTGAGCGGCAGCATCCGGTTCTCCACCGGGTTCTGCGTCATCATCGACACGAACTCGGTGAAGACGATGTGGAGTTCATCCACGCCGCCCTCGGCCGTTTCCGTCTCGATCGCCTTGATCAGCGGCGCGGCGACGCTCTTGGCGTCCGCGTACGTCGGACTGTCGGTGAAGCCCGTCCACGACTCCGCGACCTTGCGCTCGCGGAAGTTGTAGTAGGCGACGCCCTTGCGGCCGACGATGTACGTGTCGACGTCCTTGCCCTCACCGCGGAGCCGCTCCGTCAGCCGCTCCCCCGCCTTGAGGGCGTTCGAGGAGTAGCCGCCGGCCAGACCGCGGTCGCTCGTGACGAGCAGGACAGCGGCCCGGGTCGGCTTCTCGACCTCGGTGGTCAGGGCGTGCTTGGTGGTGGAGCCGGTCGCCACCGCGGTCACCGCACGGGTGAGCTCGGTCGCGTACGGCGTAGAAGCCGCCACCTGGCGCTGCGCCTTGACGATGCGCGAGGCGGCGATCATCTCCATCGCCTTGGTGATCTTCTTGGTCGCGGTGACGGATCGGATGCGACGCTTGTAGACCCGGAGCTGGGCTCCCATGAGTCAGGTCCCTTCCGTCGTCACTTGGAGACGTTGACGGCCGGCGCGTCCTCGCCCAGGAGCTTGCCGTCCGAGGTCTCGAACTGCCGCTTGAAGGCGGCGATGGCGTCCGCGACCGACGTCAGGGTGTCGTCCGACATCTTGCCGCCCTCGGCGATGCTGGTCAGCAGCTCCTTGCGCTCGCGGCGCAGGTGCTCCAGCAGCTCGCTCTCGAAGCGACGGATGTCCTCGACCGGGACGTCGTCCATCTTGCCGGTGGTGCCGGCCCAGACGGAGACGACCTGCTCCTCGACGGGGTACGGGTTGTACTGCGGCTGCTTCAGCAGCTCGACCATGCGCTTGCCGCGCTCCAGCGCCGCCTTCGAGGCCGCGTCCAGGTCGGAACCGAAGGCGGCGAACGCCTCCAGCTCGCGGTACTGGGCGAGGTCCACGCGCAGTCGGCCGGAAACCTGCTTCATGGCCTTGTGCTGGGCGGAGCCACCGACGCGCGAGACCGAGATACCGACGTTCAGCGCCGGGCGCTGGCCCGCGTTGAACAGGTCGGACTCCAGGAAGCACTGGCCGTCGGTGATGGAGATGACGTTGGTCGGGATGAACGCCGACACGTCGTTCGCCTTGGTCTCGACGATCGGCAGACCCGTCATCGAACCGGCGCCCATGTCGTCGGAGAGCTTGGCGCAGCGCTCCAGCAGACGCGAGTGCAGGTAGAAGACGTCGCCCGGGTAGGCCTCGCGGCCCGGCGGACGGCGCAGCAGCAGCGACACGGCGCGGTAGGCGTCGGCCTGCTTCGACAGGTCGTCGAAGATGATCAGGACGTGCTTGCCCTGGTACATCCAGTGCTGGCCGATGGCAGAACCGGTGTACGGCGCCAGGTACTTGAAGCCGGCCGGGTCGGAAGCCGGGGCGGCGACGATCGTCGTGTACTCGAGCGCGCCCGCCTCCTCCAGCGCACCGCGAACGGACGCGATGGTGGAGCCCTTCTGGCCGATGGCGACGTAGATGCAGCGCACCTGCTTGTTCACGTCGCCCGAGCGCCAGTTGTCGCGCTGGTTGATGATCGTGTCGACGGCCAGAGCGGTCTTGCCGGTCTGACGGTCACCAATGATCAGCTGACGCTGGCCACGGCCGATCGGCACCATCGCGTCGACGGCCTTGTAGCCGGTCTGCATCGGCTCGTGGACCGACTTGCGGACCATGACGCCGGGGGCCTGCAGCTCGAGGGCGCGACGGCTGTCGGTCGCGATCTCGCCGAGACCGTCGATCGGGTTGCCGAGCGGGTCGACGACGCGGCCGAGGTAACCCTCGCCGACGCCGACGGAGAGCACCTCACCGGTGCGCTGCACCGGCTGGCCCTCCTCGATACCGCTGAACTCGCCGAGGACGATCGCGCCGATCTCCCGCTCCTCGAGGTTGAGGGCGAGACCGAGGGTGCCGTCCTCGAACTTCAGCAGCTCGTTCGCCATGGCCGAGGGAAGACCCTCGACCTTCGCGATGCCGTCGCCGGCAACGCTTACCGTTCCGACCTCCTCGCGCGAGGCCGCGTCCGGCTGGTACGACTGGACAAAGTTCTCCAGCGCGTCCCGGATCTCCTCCGGCCGGATCGTGAGCTCCGCCATCTGGGTTCCCTGCTCTCCTTGTTGGGCCCGAAGTTCTTGGGGGTCTGGGGCCGACCCCCAGGAATCTTCTGCAATCTCTGCACGGCCCAACCGGGCCGCTAGCGATACGTGTTCAGTTGGTGGCTGGTCAGCCGGCCATGCGGCGGGTCGCCTCTTCGAGACGGTCCGCGATGGTGCCGTTGATGACCTCGTCGCCGACCTGTACCTGGATGCCTCCGAGGACCTCGGGGTCCACGTCGAGATTCAGGTGCATCTGGCGTCCGTACAGCTTCGCCAGTGCGGCGCCGAGGCGCTGCCTCTGCTGGTCGGTGAGCGGCACCGCCGAGGTGACGACGGCGACCATGCGGTCCCGGCGCGCCGCGGCGAGCTTGGACAGGGACTCGAGTCCCGCCTCCAGGCTACGTCCACGCGGCTGAACCACGAGACGTACCACAAGACGCTCGGTGACCGGGTTGGCCTTGCCGCCGAGCAGGCTGCGCAGCAGCTCGCTCTTGGCGGAGACCGTCGCCGACTTGTTGGTCAGCGCGGACCGCAGCCCGGAGTCGGACGCGACGATCCGGCCGAACCGGAACACCTCGTCCTCCACCTCGTCCAGCGCGCCGGCCTGCTGCGCCGCGGTGAGGTCGGCGGTGGCCGCCAGCTCCTCCAGCGCGTCGACCAGGTCACGCGACTGCGACCAGCGGGAGCGGACCATGCCGGAGACCAGGTCGGCGGCGTCGCCGCCCACCTGACCGCTCAGCAGTCGCGCGGCCAGCTGGGCCTTGGCCTCGCCGGCCTGCGCCGGGTCGGTCAGGACCCGACGCAGCGACACCTCGCGGTCGAGCAGCGCGGTGACGGCGGACAGCTCACCAGCGAGCTTCGCCGCGTCGACCGACGTCGTCGGTCAGCGCGTCGAGACGCTCACGTGCGGCAGCCAGTGCCTCGCGGCTCGCTCCGTTCATCGGGCGGCCTCGGCCTTCTCCTCGAGCTCGCTGAGGAAACGGTCGATCGTGCGGCTCTGCCGGGCGTGGTCCTCGAGGGACTCGCCGACGAGCTTGCCGGCCAGGTCGGTGGCGAGCTTGCCCACGTCCTGGCGCAGCGACAGTGCGGCCTGCTTGCGGTCCGCCTCGATCTGGGCGTGGCCGGCTGCGATGATCTCCTCGCGCTGGCGCTGACCCTCTGCGCGAAGTTCTTCCTTCAGCACAGTGCCCTGTTCCAGCGCCTCCTGGCGCAGGCGGGCAGCCTCGTGGCGGGCCTCGGCGAGCTGGGCCTTGTACTGCTCCAGCACGCTCTGGGCCTCGGTCTGGGCCTCGTCCGCCTTCTCCATGCCGCCCTCGATCGCCTCGCGGCGCTCGTCCAGAACCTTGTTGATGTTCGGGAGGAGCTTCTTGGCGAGGAAGCCGAAGACGATGACGAAGGCGATCAGACCGATGACCAGCTCGTCGAGATGCGGGACGAGAGGATTTTGAGGCTCCTCCGCCGCAAGGAACAGAGCGTTCACATCAGTGCCTTCCGTGAAAGGGGTTGGGCTGTCGGTCCGGCTTACTGGTAGACGAAGCCCATGACGATGCCGATAAGGGCGAGCGCCTCACAGAAGGCGAAACCCATGATCTGGTTGGTGCGGATCAGGCCGGCAGCCTCGGGCTGACGGGCAAGGGCCTGGGTGCCGTTACCGAAGATGATGCCGACGCCGACGCCGGGACCGATCGCCGCGAGGCCGTAGCCGATCGAGGCGACGTTGCCGACCACGTTCTCCTTGGCGCTGGCGGCGAGGTTGACCATTTCGAGAGCAGCGGACATGCCGTTACTTCCTTCTCTTTCACGGACCGGTGGGGGTTGGCCACCGACGTCTGTTGGTTCTGGGTGCGGGGCTGGCTCAGTGGCTCTTGGCGAGCGCGCCCTGGATGTAGCTGGAGGCCAGGAGCACGAAGACGTACGCCTGGACGGCCTGGATGAACAGCTCGAAGACCGTCATCACCAGGACCATGAGGAACGAGACGCTGCCGTAGGCAATGCCGATGCCGTTCATCAGGTACCAGGAGGCCAGCGTGAACATCACGATCAGCAGGTGACCGGCGAACATGTTCGCGAACAGTCGGACCGCGTGGGTGAAGGGCCGGATCAGCAGGTTCGAGAAGAACTCGATCACCACGACCAGCGGCATCACCCAGCCGAGCGACTTGTCGTAGCCGGTGATGTTCTTCCAGCCGCCGACGAATCCGTGCTTCTTGAAGGTCAGGCTGACCCACAGGACATACACGATCAGTGCCAGACCGGCCGGGAAGGCGATCAGTGAAGTGACCGGGAACTGGGCGAGCGGAATGATCGACCAGAGATTGAGAATCCACACGAAGAAGAACAGCGACACCATCAGCGGGACGTACTTCTCGCCGTCCTTCTTGCCGATGATCTCGTACACGATGCCTCGGCGTACGAAGTCGTAACCCGCTTCGCCGATCATCTGGACCTTGCCCGGCACCAGCTTCGGCTTGTTGAAGGCCGCCCAGAAGAAGGCGACGATCAGGACCGAGCCCAGCAGCGCGAGCAGCATCGGCTTCGTGAACTCAAAACCCGCCACCGTGAAGATGGGCTTGTACACGAAGGTGTGGAGACCCGGAGCCGGGAACCCGCATCCGGTGAAAATGTGGCAGCTCGCATCAAAGGCAAGCGTTGTGTCAGCACTCACCGCGGGCTCCTTCAGCGTGGCGCATAGGTACGGCAACCTCGTTGTGTCGGCGCGGCACGGAGCCGCGGGTCGGCACTGGACTGGTGGTCTTACGGACGTGGGCGGGGCGGTTCGGCAACGAGCCTCGCGCTGGGACAGGCGTCAGCTCGGATGCCCGCGCCCGCAGTGCCGCAGTTGGCACCGGACGATAGCAGCATCTCGAACGGCCATTTATCCCGGCCCTACCCTTCACGACGAACGCCCTGTCTTGCCGGGCTTCTCGGCCTCGGACGAACTGGGGTCGACGTAAAGGATCTTGGCCTTCATGTAGGAGCGCGCCTGCGCCGCGATCCAGACGACAGTTGTCGCGAGAAGCGTGAAGGCGAACGCCTTGAAGTCGAACAGGTCGGATCCCTTGAACAGCGCCAGGAAACCGAAAAGCAGCAGCAACTGAGTCACATAGAGCAACAGCCCCATGGCCTGAAACAGATGCGGCAGCCGCTTCGCCGTCCGCTGGAGCGCCAACAGGCCGATCCCCATGAAAGCGATGACCACTGCCGTGCCGACGACTGCTCCGAGCGCTCCCTTGCCACCGGCGACCACTCCGCAGACGGCGACGGCGACAGCGCCGACGACAGCGGTGGGTACGGCGGTTTGAAGGAAAATGCGGGCGTCGTTGGACGGCATGGCGGCAGCTCCGCTTGCTGGTGGGGGCAGTAGGTGTCGTCATGGACGAGCGTAAGCCGGACCGAGGGGGTCACCTCTGTCCGAAGGACCGTCGCACTGCGGCCCCTCGGCCTGTCGCCGGGTCTCGTGAACGGTATCACAAACTATTTGATGAGGTCTTTACCAAGACGGTGTGCTGGCTGTCACACATGAGAGTGACAGTGCCCGTCTGCGCGAGACACCTTCACCCTTTGTCTGGTAATGGGACCCGATGCGTCAAATCGTCAGCGGGACGTTCCGGCTTTCCGCCGCTCGGGGAGACGCGAACGGGGCCCGATGGCGGTCGCCCCGTTGACGCCCGCGGGAACGGGAGAGCGTTCTTCCGGTTCTTCGGTCACCGGGACCCCGTCCGCCTCGGCCGGCTCCGCTTCCTCCTGCGCCGTGGCCGGGAAAGCCGCCGCGCGGCTCCTGCGGTAGCGCGGTGGAATGAAGGACTCCGCCCAGCGCGGAGCACGCGGCGTGAAGCGCGGGAGGAGCAGGAGCACCAGGCCCACCGCGCTGAGCGCGACGATGCCGAGCACGATCCACATGCTGGCCGAGTGCACCGAGTACGCGACGGCGCCGAAGGCGATCAGGGCCGACCAGAAGTACATGATCAGCACCGCCCTGCTGTGCGAGTGGCCGATCTCCAGCAGCCGGTGGTGCAGGTGCCCGCGGTCCGCCGCGAACGGCGACTTGCCCTGCCAGGTACGCCGCACGATCGCCAGCAGCAGGTCCGCGACCGGGATCGCGATGATCGTCAGCGGCAGCAGCAGCGGGATGAAGACCGGCAGCATCGCGTGCGTGACCTCGCGCGTGCTGCCGCCCGGGAGGAAGAGCTTCATCGCGTCCGGGTCGACCTGTCCCGTGACCGAGATCGCTCCGGCCGCCAGGACCAGGCCGATCAGCATCGACCCCGAGTCGCCCATGAAAATCCTGGCCGGATGCATGTTGTGGGGCAGGAAGCCCATGCACATGCCCATCAGGATCGCGGCGAAGAGGGTGGCGGGCGCGGCCTCCTCGATGCCGTAGCCGTACCAGATCCGGTACGCGTACATGAAGAACGCCGTGGAGGCGATGCAGACCATGCCGGCGGCGAGACCGTCGAGACCGTCCACGAAGTTCACCGCATTGATGGTGATCACGACGAGCGCGACGGTGAGCAGGTTGCCCTGCCAGGCGGTCACCGAGACCGGGCCGACGCCGGGCACCGGGAGCCACAGGATCGTCAGGCCCTGCATGACCATCACGCCGGCGGCGATGAACTGCCCGCCCAGCTTGATGAGCGCGTCGATCTCGAACTTGTCGTCCAGGACGCCGATGAGCCAGATCACCGCGGCGCCCGACAGCAGCGCGCGCGGCTCGTTCGACAGCTCGAAGACGCTGTTGAGGTTCTGCAGGTGGTCCGCGACCAGCAGACCGGCGCACAGGCCGCCGAACATCGCGATGCCACCGAGCCGGGGGGTCGGCTCCCGGTGTACGTCGCGGGCACGGATCTCCGGCATCGCGCCGGTCGCGATGGCGAACTTCCGCACCGGTCCGGTCAGCAGGTATGTCACCGCCGCCGTAACGCAGAGCGTCAGCAGATATTCACGCACGGGCAGCCCCACAGGTATCGCCGGCCATCTCAGCCCCACACCCTAGCTTTGTGACCACATGCTCCAGGACGTACGGGTACCTGTTGATGGTTGCACGACTCATTTCCGGACCGGATACGGAGGGAAGTTCCCGGCCAGATCGCGCACCCGGGCCGCGACCTTCCCGCCCTCCCCCCGCAGCGCCGCCGAGAAGAACACCGCGATGCGCGCCATCTCCGCCTCGCCCATCCCCTGAGTGGTGACGGCCGCGGTTCCCAGGCGGATGCCGCGCTCGTCGCCGTACGGCTGGGCGCAGCAGTCCACCACCAGGCCGGCCGCCGACAGCCGGCCGCGGGCCGTGCGGCCCTCCACGCCCAGCGGGGCCGGGTCCGCGGTGATCAGGTGGGTGTCCGTGCCGCCGGTGGTGACGGCGAAGCCCTCCGCCGCCAGGGCCTCGGCCAGTGCGCGAGCGTGACGACGACCCGGTGGGTGTACGCCGCGAAGGCGGGGGTCGCCGCCTCGCCGAAAGCGACCGCCTTGGCGGCCACCGAGTGCATCTGGGCGCCGCCCTGGTGAAGGGGAAGACCGCGCGGTCGATGCGCTCGGCCAGCTCCGCGCCGCACAGCAGCATGCCGCCGCGCGGGCCGCGCAGCACCTTGTGCGTGGTGGCGCAGACGACGTCGGCGTACGGGACCGGGCTCGGCGCCGCTCCCCCGGCGACCAGGCCGATGGGGTGCGCGGCGTCCGCGACGAGGTAGGCGCCGACCTCGTCGGCGATGTCGCGGAAGTGCGCGTAGTCGGGGTGCCGCGGGTAGGCGATGGAGCCGACGACGATGGCTCTGGGGCGGTGCGTGCGGGCGAGGAGGCGTACCTGGTCGTAGTCGATCAGTCCGGACTCGTGGCCGACTCCGTAGCCGACGAAGTCGAACCAGCGGCCGGAGAAGTTGGCCGGGGAGCCGTGGGTGAGGTGTCCCCCGTACGGGAGGCCCATGGCCAGGACCGTGTCGCCGGGGCGCAGCAGCGCGGCGTACGCGGCGAGGACGGCGGCGGAGCCGGAGTGCGGCTGGACGTTGGCGTGCTCGGCGCCGAAGAGGGCCCTCGCACGGTCGACGGCGAGGCGCTCGGCGACGTCGACCAGCTCGCAGCCGCCGTGGTGGCGGGCGCCGGGTAGCCCTCGGCGTACTTGTTGGCGAGCGGGGAGCCGAGGGCCGCGAGGACGGCGGGCGAGCAGAAGTTCTCGGCCGCGATGAGCTGGAGGCCGGTGGCTTCGCGGTGCAGTTCGCCGAGGATGACGTCGGCGATCTCCGGGTCCTGGCGGCGGAGCTCGTCGAAGCCCGCGCCGAGGACGGCGTGCTCCTGCTGAACGGGTGCTGCGGTGACCGGCATGGCTGGCTCCGGGCCTGGCGAAGGGGTGCGGCCCCTCCAATGTAGGACGGGCCCGGCCGCCCTGCTCGCCGTACGGCGCGTTGCTTCGTCCCCGCCCCGCCCCTCCCCGCTGTGGCACTTCGCGGCTCCGCCCCGCGAGGGGCGGGCAGGGGGAGAGGAAGCCCGTCAGCCGGTGCGGGCCGGCGTTCCCGTGAGCGCCGTCACCACCGGGTCCAGCGCCGTGTTGATCTCGTCGCCGACGGAGCGGAAGAAGGTGATGGGGGCGCCGTACGGGTCGTACACCTCGTCGGCCTCCACGCTCGGGGCCTGCAGCCAGCCGCGCAGGCGGCCGCGGCCCGTACGAGGGAGCGTGCGCGCTCCACCACGCCGTCCTGGAGGGGATCGGGCAGGGTGGCCGGGTCGATGGCCCGTACGAGCCGGGTGAACTCCTTGAGCGTGAACGTGCGCAGGCCCGCCGAGTGGCCCATGGAGATGACCTGGGCACGGTGGTCGCGGGTCGCGGTCAGGACCAGGTCGGCGCGGATGACGTGCTCGTCGAGCAGCTCGCGTCCGGTGAAGCCCGCCGCGTCGGCGCCGAAGTCGGCGAGGACGGCGGCGGCGTTGGCCTCCATGGGGGCGCCTTCGTGCCCCCAGGTGCCCGCACTCTCCACGAGGAGCCCGCGGGTGAGCGGGTCGCCCAGGCGGTCGGTGAGGGCATGGCGGGTCAGCCGCTCGGTGATCGGCGAGCGGCAGACGTTGCCGGTGGAGACGTGGAGGATACGGAAGGTGTCGCTGGTGCCTCCGGCTATGCCACGCCCGTCAAGGGCGGTCAACTGGCCACCTCGAGGTCGGGTACGACCTTGCGCAGTTCCTCGGCGTCGAGGGCACCGGCCCGCAGCAGGACCGGGACCTTGCCCGTGACGTCGACGATCGACGACGGGACGATGCCGGGGGTCGGACCGCCGTCGAGGTACACGGAGACGGAGTCGCCGAGCATCGCCTGGGCGGCGTCGCAGTCCTCGGGGGCGGGGTGACCCGTGAGGTTGGCGCTGGAGACCGCCATCGGGCCGAACTCGGTGAGCAGCTCGATGGCGACGGGGTGCAGCGGCATGCGGACGGCGACGGTGCCGCGCGTCTCGCCCAGGTCCCACTGGAGGGACGGCTGGTGGCGGGCGACCAGGGTCAGGGCGCCGGGCCAGAACGCGTCGACGAGCTCCCACGCCTGCTCGGAGAAGTCGGTGACCAGGCCGTGCAGGGTGTTCGGGGAACCGATGAGGACGGGCGTGGGCATGTTGCGGCCGCGTCCCTTGGCCTCCAGGAGGTCGCCGACGGCCTCCGCGCTGAAGGCGTCGGCCCCGATGCCGTAGACGGTGTCGGTCGGCAGGACGACCAGCTCGCCACGGCGGACGGCGGCCGCGGCTTCGCGCAGACCGGTCTTGCGGTCGGTCGCGTCGTTGCAGTCGTATCGCCGTGCCATTTAACGGGCCTCCTCGTGCGGGAACTGATGTGTGCGGCCGGCAGTCACGGCATGGCCTTGCGGGCGGTCGCGAAGCGGGGCCGGTTGTTGAGGTCGGGGTGGTCGGCCGCGTCGGCCCAGCCACGCTCCTCGGTGAAGATCCACGGCACCTGGCCGCCCTGGGTGTCGGCGTGCTCGATGACGACGACGCCGCCGGGACGCAGCAGGCGGTGGGCGGTGCGCTCGATGTGGCGGATCAGGTCGAGGCCGTCCTCGCCGGAGAAGAGGGCCATCTCCGGATCGTGGTCGCGGGCCTCGGGGGCGACGTACTCCCACTCGGTGAGCGGGATGTACGGCGGGTTGGAGACGACGAGGTCCACCTGGCCGTCGAGCTCCGGGAGCGCGTCCCGGGCGTCGCCCTGGTGGACGGTGACGCGCGATCCCTCGGCGTTCTTGCGGGTCCACTTGATGGCGTCGTCGGACAGCTCCACGCCGTGCACGCGCGAGCGCGGCACCTCCTGCGCCATGGCGAGCGCGATGCGCCGGAGCCGGTGCACAGGTCGACGATGAGCGGCTCGACGACGTCCATGGCCCGTACGGCGTCTATCGCCCAGCCGACGACCGACTCGGTCTCGGGGCGCGGCACGAAGACGCCGGGGCCCACCTGGAGCTCCAGGAAACGGAAGAAGGCGCGTCCGGTGATGTGCTGCAGCGGTTCGCGGGCCTCGCGGCGCGCGATCGTCTCCCAGTAGCGGGCGTCGAAGTCGGCGTCCTTGACGTTGTGCAGCTCACCCCGCTTGACACCGTGCACGAACGCGGCGAGCTCCTCCGCGTCGAACCGCGGTGAGGGCACGCCGGCGTCGGCCAGCCGCTGGGTGGCCTGGGCCACCTCGGCGAGCAGCAGATTCATCCCGGTCCTCCGACTTGCAGGGGGCTTTGCTGGCTTACGGGCTTACTGGCTTTCCTGGGCCGCCGCGAGCTTGGCGGCGGAGTCGGCGTCGACGCAGGCCTGGATCACGGCGTCCAGATCCCCGTCGAGCACCTGGTCCAAGTTGTACGCCTTGAAGCCCACGCGGTGGTCCGAGATCCGGTTTTCCGGGAAGTTGTACGTGCGGATCTTCTCCGAGCGGTCGACCGTGCGGACCTGGCTGCGGCGTACGTCGGAGGCTTCCTGCTCGGCGGCCTCCTGGGCCGCGGCGAGCAGCCGCGAGCGCAGGATGCGCATGGCCTGCTCCTTGTTCTGGAGCTGGCTCTTCTCGTTCTGGCAGGAGGCGACGACGCCGGTCGGCAGGTGCGTGATGCGCACGGCCGAGTCGGTGGTGTTGACGGACTGGCCGCCGGGGCCCGACGAGCGGTAGACGTCGATGCGCAGGTCGTTCGCGTGGATCTCGACGTCGACCTCCTCGGCCTCGGGCGTGACCAGCACACCGGCGGCGGAGGTGTGGATACGGCCCTGGGACTCGGTGGAGGGCACGCGCTGCACGCGGTGCACGCCGCCCTCGTACTTCATGCGCGCCCAGACGCCCTGGCCGGGCTCGGTCGCGCCGTTGCCGCCCTTGGTCTTCACGGCGACCTGGACGTCCTTGTAGCCGCCCAGCTCGGACTCGGTGGCGTCGATGATCTCGGTCTTCCAGCCGACGCGCTCCGCGTACCGCAGGTACATGCGCAGCAGGTCGCCGGCGAACAGGGCCGACTCGTCGCCGCCCGCGCCCGCCTTGACCTCGAGGATGACGTCCTTGTCGTCGCTGGGGTCGCGCGGGACGAGGAGCAGCCGGAGCTTCTCGGTGAGCTCGCCCTGCTGCTTCTCCAGCAGCTTGAGCTCGGCTGCGAAGTCCGGGTCGTCGTGGGCGTACTCGCGCGCCGTGACGATGTCCTCGCCGGTCTGCTTCCAGGCCCGGTACGTCCCGATGATCGGGGTCAGTTCGGCGTAGCGCTTGTTCAACCTGCGCGCGTTCGCCTGGTCGGCGTGGACCGAGGGATCGGCCAGCTTCTTCTCGAGATCGGCGTGCTCGCCGATCAGATCCTCGACCGCCTCGAACATCTTCGGGCTCCTGGGTTGCAAAAAACGAAAGGGAACTGCGACCTGTGCGTCACGACAAAGCGCCGGTCCTCCCCGCCCCTGTACGGAGCGGCCGAGGACCGGCGCAGTGGCTCGCTACTTCGCGGCGGCAGCCTTGCCGAAGCGGGCCTCGAAGCGGGCCACGCGGCCACCGGTGTCGAGGATCTTCTGCTTGCCCGTGTAGAACGGGTGGCACTCGGAGCAGACCTCGGCGCGGACGGTGCCGCTGGAGATCGTCGAGCGGGTGGTGAACGACGCGCCACAGGTGCAGCTGACCTGGGTCTCGACGTACTCGGGGTGAATTTCGCGCTTCAAGGTGTCTCCTAGTTTCGGGAGGGCGCCGGGTCGCACACGCGGATTGCGTGGACGTGAACCGGGGCCGACGTACCAGTCTGCCAGCACTGGCCGCATCTCCCAAAACCGGGGACGGGGCGGAACTATTCCCCCGGCTTCCGCTCGTCCGCGGCGATCTCGTCCGCGGCGGCTACCCGCCCGCGACGATCTCGCCCGCGTCGCCCTTGTCGCCCGCGGAGTCCTTGGTCGCGGCGGCCGGCACGGGCCTGTCCTGGCGCAGCGCCTCCCAGACCTGCCGGGACTGGCGCTGGAGCGGGAGCACGCGGTTGAGGTCGGCCGGGTCGTACCGCACGGGCAGCGTCACCATGTTCATGTCGTCCGCGCCGATGCCCTTGAGGCCGCTCGCGAAGCCCGCCAGCTCCTTGACCGAGGCCAGGTCGGAGTCGGTGGTGACGGTCTTGGTGGCGCTGTCGGCGAGGTCGTACAGCTTCTTGGGGCTGGTGAGGACGCCGACGTCCTTGACCTGGTCGATCAGTGCCTTCATGAAGGCCTGCTGGAGCTGGATGCGGCCGAGGTCGCTGCCGTCGCCGACGCTCTTGCGGGTCCGTACGAGACCGAGCGACTTCTCGCCGTCGAGGGTGTGCGTGCCGGGCTTCAGGTGGAGGCGGCTCTTGTCGTCGTCGATGGGCCGGCTGGTGGTGATCTCCACGCCGCCCAGATCGTCGATGAGCTTCTTGAAGCCGGTGAAGTCGACCTCGATGTAGTGGTCCATGCGGATGCCGGACATCTTCTCGACGGTCTTCACCGCGCAGACCGGGCCGCCCACCTCGTACGCCGTGTTGAACATCTGGTGCCGGCCGCCGGGGACGGCCGGGCCGCCGCTGTCCGAGGCGCACGCGGGGCGCTGGATCAGGGTGTCGCGCGGGATCGAGACGACACTGGCCTTCTTGTGGCCCTCGTACACGTGCAGGACCATCGCGGTGTCGGAGCGGGCGCCGCCCTCGTCCTCCCCGTACTGGGCGTTGTCGCCCGAGCGGGAGTCGGAACCGAGGACGAGGATGTCCATCGAGCCGTTGTCGACGTCGGCGGGGCGGTCGGTGCCGAGCTGGGCGCTGATGTCGATGCCCTTGAGGTTGCCGTTGAGCTTGAGGTACACGTAACCGAGACCGGTGCCGCCCAGCAGCACCACACCCGCCGCGGCCCACGCGGTGACGGTCAGCGCCTTGGCGCGGCCGCTCCGTTCCTTCCGGCGTTTGCCGGTGCCCCGTATGCGGCTGCTCCTGCTCTGCTCGGCCATGTCTCTCCCCAGCCCTCGTTGCTTCCGGTACCCCCTGCCGCGGTGATCAAGCACGGTATGTCAGCACTTGTCAGACGACGGAACACCGTGAAGGGTTGCACAACGCCCTGTGGCCCCTGCTGGGGGCAGGGGCACAGGGCGCGGGCGAGAGGGCCGGGTGAGAGGGATCGGAAACCCCCCTCACCAGGGGTTTTCAGCCGAAGATGTTGTACTGCTGCCAGCCGGTCCCGATCTTGACGCGTGTGGCGAAGATCTCCGACGATGCCTTGCCGGTGCCCGGGTAGAGGTAGAGCGTGCCGCCGGGCGTACGGGCCAGGTAGTCGGCCTTGCCGTCTCCGGTGACGTCACCGGCCGCGTCGAAGGCGTTGTAGCCGGTCCACGTACGGACCTCCTGCTTGGCGGCGAAGGCTGCGGTGCCGGACTTGCCCGTTCCCTTGTAGAGGAACATCTCCGACGTGCTGGACTTGCGCGCGATCAGGTCGGCCTTGCCGTCGCCGGTGAAGTCACCGTTGCCGCGCAGCGAGCTGAACTGGCTCCAGCCGGTGCCGACCTTGACACGGGGCGAGAAGGTGCCGTTGCCCTTGCCCGGGTAGATCCACAGCGCGCCGCCGGAGTCCACGGACAGCAGGTCGGGCAGGGCGTCGCCGGTGACGTCGCCGGGGACGACGATCTGCTTCCTGGAGCTCCAGCCGGAGGCGATCTTCGTGTCGGCCCACCGCTCGGTGGACGGCACGTAGTGCGACCACCAGACGTCGCCGGACTTGGTCCGGATGACCATGTCCTCGTAGTCGTCCCGGTTCAGGTCCGTCTGGAGGATCACATTGGCGGCGCCGTAGTCGCCGGCCGAGACGCGCGTGGCGAACGAGGTGCCCTTGGACGCGTAGTAGTAGAGCGTGCCGTCGGACGCGCTGCGGCGGGCCAGGACGTCGGACCGGTGGTCATTGGTGATGTTGGCGTCGTCGACGCGCGGGACGACGGAGCCGACGTACGAGCTGACCTTGGCGTAGACGCTGTACGCGCCCTTCTCCACACAGTCCTCGATGCCCCACGAGACCACGCCGACGATCTTGCCGCCGACGACCAGGGGGCCGCCCGAGTCACCGTTGCAGGCCGTGACCGTGCCGGTGTCCTTGCCGCTGGCGGGCTTGCCCGCGCAGACCATGTGGCCCTTGACGAACTCGTCGCCGAGCTCCCAATTGGCGCACGTGGTGTCGGAGTTGATGGGCAGGCTCGCCTTGCGCAGCGTCGGCGAGATGTTGTCGTTGGTGGAGGAGGTGCGGCCCCAGCCGTAGACCGTGGCGGTGGTCCCCGGCTTGTACGACGTGGTGTCGTCCGACTTCGTGATGTTGATCGGCTTGGCCTTGACCGGGGCGGCCAGGGTCAGCACCGCGATGTCGTTGTCGAGCGTGTAGTCGCTGTACTTCGGGTGGTTCCACTGGCGCCAGACGCCGGTGACGGCGCCGCCGTGGTCCGCGTCGGTCGCCAGCTTCTCGGTGCCGGTGACGACGACGCCCTTGCTCTTCCAGTCGGCGCCCTTGACGCAGTGCGCCGCGGTGAGGATCTTCGTCGGCGCGATGACGGCGCCGCCGCAGAAGAACGAGTTGTCGCCGTCCTCGTAGAAGAGCTGTGCCATCCACGGGGCCGACGCGATCGTGGTCGTCGTACCACCGATGACCTTCGGGTCGATCGCCCCGCCCGAGGAGAACCTCGCCGCCTCGGACGGCTGCTCGGCCGTCTTGGCCGCGGCCGCGAGGCGCGCTTCCAGCTCCGCCGGGGAGGGCGAGCTGACGGCCGGCTTGATCGTGGGCGTGGGCGGCGGCACGGCGGCCTGGGCCGGAGCCACCAGCATCGTGCCGGCGACCGCGCCGCGATCGCGGTGGCCGCGGCCGGCATGGCCATGCGTATCCGGCGGCGGTGCTTCCCGCCCTGCTTGCCAGAGATCACTCGGGACTCCTGATTCAGAGATCGATGAGGACGCCCCAAATGGATCCCCCCACCTGCGGCCGGATGATCGTACGGCCGACTCCTGTACACC
Source organism: Streptomyces altiplanensis (assembly GCA_003719395.1). GTDB lineage: Bacteria > Actinomycetota > Actinomycetes > Streptomycetales > Streptomycetaceae > Streptomyces > Streptomyces altiplanensis. Next base: position 14,910 of record RHMC01000060.1, on the reverse strand, counting down.
AACAGCCACTTGTGGCCAACTGGTGAACACAACTTGGCAACATCTCCGCACGGAAACCCTCGCAAAGGGACGTGCTGCCGGACACAGCAAAGCCGCCCCGTCACTTCCGTGACGGGGCGGCCGGTGTCGCGCTGCGGCGGTCAGTCGCTGCCGTTGCCCGAAGGGGTCGTCTTCGCGATCTGCATCAGGAACTCGGCGTTCGACTTGGTCTGCTTCATCTTGTCCAGCAGGAGTTCGATCGCCTGCTGCGAGTCGAGTGCGTGCAGCACCCGGCGCAGCTTCCAGACGATGGCGAGCTCTTCCGCGTTGAGGAGGATCTCCTCCTTGCGGGTGCCGGACGGGTCGACGTCCACAGCCGGGAAGATGCGCTTGTCGGCGAGCTTCCGGTCGAGCTTGAGCTCCATGTTGCCGGTGCCCTTGAACTCCTCGAAGATCACCTCGTCCATGCGCGAGCCGGTCTCGACCAGCGCGGTGGCCAGGATGGTCAGCGAGCCGCCGTCCTCGATGTTGCGCGCCGCACCGAAGAAGCGCTTCGGCGGGTAGAGCGCGGTCGAGTCGACACCACCGGACAGGATGCGTCCGGAGGCGGGGGCCGCGAGGTTGTACGCACGGCCCAGACGGGTGATCGAGTCCAGCAGGACGACCACGTCGTGACCCAGCTCGACGAGACGCTTCGCACGCTCGATGGCCAGCTCGGCGACGGTGGTGTGGTCCTCGGCCGGGCGGTCGAAGGTCGAGGAGATGACCTCGCCCTTCACCGACCGCTGCATGTCGGTGACCTCTTCGGGACGCTCGTCGACGAGGACGACCATCAGGTGGCACTCGGGGTTGTTGACCGTGATCGCGTTGGCGATCGCCTGCATGATCATGGTCTTGCCGGTCTTCGGCGGGGCCACGATCAGGCCGCGCTGGCCCTTGCCGATCGGCGCGACGAGGTCGATGATCCGGGTCGTCAGGACGCCCGGGTCGGTCTCGAGGCGCAGACGGTCCTGCGGGTACAGCGGAGTCAGCTTCTGGAACTCCGGACGGCCGCGGCCGGATTCGGCAGCCATGCCGTTCGCCGAGTCGAGGCGGACGAGCGCGTTGAACTTCTCGCGGCGCTCGCCGTCCTTGGGCTGGCGGACGGCGCCGGTGACGTGGTCGCCCTTGCGCAGGCCGTTCTTGCGGACCTGGGCCAGGGACACGTACACGTCGTTCGGGCCCGGCAGGTAGCCGGAGGTCCGGATGAACGCGTAGTTGTCGAGGATGTCCAGGATGCCCGCGACCGGGATCAGGACGTCGTCGTCGGAGACCGGCGGGCGCGTCGCTGCCGAACTCGTCGCGCCACGACGGCCACGGCGGTCGCGGTAGCGGCCGCGGCGGCCGCGGCGGCCGCCCTCGAAGTCGTCGTCGTCCTGCGGGCCGCTGTTCTGGCCGCCGCCCTGACCGCCCTGGCGCTGCTGGCGCTGGCCGCCCTGGTCGTCGCCCTTGCCGTCTCCACGGCGCTCGCCGCGCTCGCCGCGGTCCTGGCGGTCACCGCGGTCCTGGCGGTCACCGCGGTCCTGGCGGTCGCCGCGGTCACGCTGGTTGCCGCGCTCGCGACGGTCGCCACGCTGACCGCGCTCCTGGCGGTCACCCCGGCGGCCCTCGGCGCCCTCTTGAGAAGGCGCAGTGGCGGTCTCGGACTTGGCCTCGGCGGACTGCGTGTCCGTCCTGGCTTCCGTCCTGTCGGCCCTGGCCTCGGCCTTCTCGGTCCTGGGCTCGGTCTTCACCTCGGTGGCGACAGCCGTCTCGGGACTGCCCGCCTGGGCGGTGGCGCGGCACGACGGCGCTCGCCGACCGGCTGGTCGTCTCCCCCCGAGCTCTCGGCTCCGCTCGAGCTGGGGGGGCGCCCCCCGGCCGGCTGACCGGGGATCTCGATCTGCTGCTGGGCGGCACGGCCTTCTCGGCGGCGGGCGCGGCGGCCGTGGCCGCAGCGGCCTCGTCTCCCGTACGCGCCTTGGAGGTGGCGCGGCGCTTCGGCTTGGTCTCGGCAGCGGAGCCGGCCTTCTCGGCGCTCTTCGCCGGGGCCGGGCCCCCTGCCTGCGCTTCCTTGATGACCTCGATCAGCTGGCTCTTGCGCATACGCGCGGTGCCCCTGATCCCGAGGCCGGACGCGACCTGCTGCAGCTCGGCCAGGACCATGCCCTCGAGGCCGGTGCCGGAGCGGCGGCGCCGTACGGCACTACCAGTGGCAGCACCTGCGGCGGGCGCGGTGTTGTCGACATTCTTGTCGGCAGTCACGCCCATCAGATCGGTGGTGTCGCTCACGAAGGGTCCTTCCCTGGAGCGGACGTCGGCCTGTCTGGCTCGGCGACCGGTTGTGCTGTCCGACTGCGGTCTTGGTGAACCGTGCCGGGGCGGTGGTCCGCCGGATACGGCGGAAGAAATAAACGTGCTGGAGGTCCGGCTCTGTACATTGCCGGTTCCGGAGCGTGCTCGAAACTGCTCAGGCAGGCTGCTCAGGCAGTGGAGGAGGCTCCCGGAAGAATGGTGGTCCCGAACGGGGACACGATGCACCGCGCCACAAGGACGCCGGGTGCAGACTTGAGATTAACACTACCGGATCCAACAAATATTCCCCCTCTCGTTCACCGGCAATCGCGTGTCACTGGGAACCGAGCGGCAGAACGCTCGCTCCCGTGGCGTCGAGAGCCAGCCGGTTGGCTGCCCACCCCTCGCCCGCCAGCCGTGCGACCTTGTCCGCCGCACTGTCCTCGGTCAGCGCGAGCACCGTGGGGCCCGCGCCGGAGATGACCGCCCGGACGCCGTCCGCGCGCAGCCGGTTGACCAGGGCCAGGCTCTCCGGCATCGCCGGGGCGCGGTAGTCCTGGTGGAGCCGGTCCTCGGTCGCCTCGCGCAGCAGCTCGGGGCGCCTGGTCAGCGCCTCCACGAGGAGGGCGGCGCGGCCCGCGTTGGCGGCGGCGTCCACATGGGGGACGGTGCGCGGCAGCAGACCCCGCGCGGTCTCGGTCAGCACCGGCTTTCCGGGGACGAAGACCACCGGAACGATGGAACCCGCGGGATCCATCCTGATCGCCCTGGCCGCTCCCCCGTCGGTCCAGGCGAGCGTGAAGCCGCCGAGCAGGCAGGCGGCGACGTTGTCGGGGTGGCCCTCGATCTCGGTCGCCAGCTCCAGCAGCGCGGCGTCGTCGAGCCGCGCGTCGCCGCCTATGGTCACCGCGCGCGCGGCGACGATGCCGGCGCAGATGGCGGCGGAGGAGGAGCCCAGGCCCCGGCCGTGCGGGATGCGGTTGGCGCAGACGACCTCGAGGCCGCGCGGCTGTCCGCCGAGCAGGTCGAAGGCGGTACGGAGCGACCGTACGAGCAGGTGGCTCTCGTCGCGGGGCAGCGTCTCCCCGCCCTCACCTGCGATGTCGATGTGCAGCCCGGAGTCGGCGACCCGGACGACGACATCGTCGTACAGCCCCAGCGACAGGCCCAGGGCGTCGAAGCCGGGACCAAGATTTGCGCTGGTGGCGGGGACGCGCACCCTTACGGCGGCGGCGCGGAACGCGGGACCGGCCATCGCTCGACGACTCTCCTTGTGGGACTGCGAGATGGTGAGAACTGCGACATTGTGAAGGATGTATGAACACCCGAAGGCCATGACGGCAACAACACCGCGGCATATGCGGCGGGGCGGGTGGGGTACAGCCTATCGAAGGAAGGTTCTGTGACGACATAGGGCGCACAGGAGGCGCACGATGCGTGTCGCGGGCCGTCCTGTGCGCCTATGTCTGGCCTTACGGGGTTTTAACCCGCCGGGCCGGTGTGCCTACGCGAGGCCGAGACGCTCCGCGGCGGTGACGGCGTCCACGGGCACCGTGACCGGCTGCGGCGCTCCGGCCACCGCCCAGTCCGGGTCCTTGAGGCCGTTGCCGGTCACCGTGCACACGATCCTCTGCCCCGGGTCGACCTTGCCCTCGTCGGCGGCCTTGAGCAGACCGGCGACGCTGGCCGCCGAGGCGGGCTCGACGAAGACGCCCTCCTGGGAGGCCAACAGGCGGTAGGCGGACAGGATCTGGCGGTCCGTCACCTCGTCGATGAAGCCGCCCGACTCGTCGCGCGCCGCGAGGGCGTACTGCCAGGAGGCCGGGTTGCCGATGCGAATCGCGGTGGCGACGGTGTGCGGGTCCTTGACGACCTCGCCGCGCACGATGGGCGCGGACCCGGAGGCCTGGAAGCCCCACATGCGCGGGGTGCGCGCGGAGATCCCGTCGGCGGCGTACTCGCGGTAGCCCTTCCAGTACGCCGTGATGTTGCCGGCGTTGCCCACGGGAAGCACGTGGATGTCCGGGGCGTCACCGAGCGCGTCGACGATCTCGAAGGCGGCGGTCTTCTGGCCCTCGATGCGGACCGGGTTGACCGAATTGACCAGCGCCACCGGGTAGTTGTCCGACAGACTGCGGGCCAGCGTCAGGCAGTCGTCGAAGTTTCCGTCGACCTGGAGGATCTTGGCGCCGTGCACGAGGGCCTGGCCCATCTTGCCGAGCGCGATCTTGCCCTGCGGCACGAGGACGGCGCAGACCATTCCGGCACGTACCGCGTAGGCGGCGGCCGAGGCCGACGTGTTGCCGGTGGAGGCGCAGATGACGGCCTTCGCGCCCTCCTCCTTGGCGCGGGTGATCGCCATGGTCATGCCGCGGTCCTTGAAGGACCCGGTGGGGTTGGCGCCCTCGACCTTGAGGTGCACCTCGCAGCCCGTGCGCTCGGAGAGGACCTGCGCCGGTACGAGCGGCGTGCCACCCTCGCGGAGCGTGACGACCGGCGTCGTGGCCGTGACCGGCAGGCGGTCCCGGTACTCCTCGATGATGCCGCGCCACTGGTGGGTGCCGTTGGTGGTCATGGGTCCTTACTCCCCTTCAACACGCATGATGCTGGCGACACCGCGCACGGTGTCGAGCTTGCGCAGCGCCTCGACGGTCCCCGAAAGGGCGGCGTCGGGCGCGCGGTGGGTGACGACGACGAGGGATGCCTCGCCGCCTCCGTCCTGCCGGCTCTGCTGGCGCACCGTGTCGATCGACACGCCGTGCTCGGCGAAGACCGTCGCGACCTGGGCGAGAACGCCCGGTTTGTCGGCCACATCGAGGCTGATGTGGTACCGCGTGACGACCTCGCCCATGGAGCTGACAGGAAGCTGGGTGTACGCGGACTCGCCCGGTCCGGTGGTCTTGGCGACCAGGTTCCGGCAGACGGCGACGAGGTCGCCGAGGACCGCGGAGGCGGTCGGAGCGCCGCCGGCGCCCGGGCCGTAGAACATCAGCTGCCCGGCCGCCTCGGCCTCGACGAAGACCGCGTTGTACGCCTCGCGGACCGATGCCAGCGGGTGGGTCAGCGGGATCATCGCCGGGTGGACGCGCGCGGTGACGGACTTGCCGTCGGCGGCGCGCTCACAGATCGCGAGGAGCTTGACGGTGCAGCCCATGCGCTTGGCGGAGGCGATGTCCGCGGCGGTTACCTCGGTCAGGCCCTCGCGGTGCACGTCGCCGATCCTGACCCGGGTGTGGAAGGCGATCCCGGCCAGGATGGCGGCCTTGGCGGCGGCGTCGAAGCCCTCGACGTCGGCGGTGGGGTCGGCTTCGGCGTACCCGAGGGCGGTGGCCTCGTCGAGCGCCTCGGAGTAACCGGCTCCGCTCGTGTCCATCCGGTCGAGGATGAAGTTCGTCGTCCCGTTGACGATGCCGAGGACGCGGTTGACCTTGTCTCCGGCGAGGGACTCGCGCAGCGGCCGTACGAGCGGGATGGCGCCGGCGACGGCGGCCTCGTAGTACAGGTCCCGCCCGTGCTCCTCGGCGGCGGCGTGCAGGGCCGCGCCGTCCTCCGCGAGCAGTGCCTTGTTCGCGGAGACGACGGAGGCACCGTGCTCGAAGGCGGTGGTGATGAGGGTGCGGGCCGGCTCGATGCCGCCGATGACCTCGACGACGACGTCGATGTCGCCCCGTTTGACCAGGGCGGTCGCGTCGGTGGTGACCAGTGCGGGGTCGATGCCCTCACGGACCTTGGAGGGGCGCCGCACCGCGACCCCGGCCAGTTCGACCGGGGCCCCGATGCGGGCGGCGAGGTCGTCGGCGTGCGTCGTCATGATGCGCGCCACCTCTGAGCCGACCACACCACAGCCCAGCAGCGCCACCTTCAGTGGACGCGTACGCATCATCCGACCTACGCCTTTCATCAGCACAGCCTTCTCTTGCTCGAGTGTGAACCAGTCTCACTCACCGGACGGGAGTTTCTGCCCCCGGTCCAGATTGCGAGACATCTATTTCATCACCCGACATCGAGACGCAGGAGATCTTCCTCCGTCTCGCGCCGGACGATCACGCGCGCCCCGCCCTCGTTGACGGCTACGACGGGCGGGCGCAGCGCGTGGTTGTAGTTGCTCGCCATGGACCGGCAGTACGCGCCGGTGGCGGGCACGGCGATGAGATCACCGGGCGCGAGGTCGGCGGGCAGGAAGGCGTCCCTCACGACGATGTCGCCGCTCTCGCAGTGCTTGCCGACGACGCGGGTGAGCATCGGCTCGGCGTCGGAGGTCCGCGACACGAGAGCCACGCTGTACTCGGCGTCGTAGAGCGCGGTGCGGATGTTGTCCGACATGCCGCCGTCCACGCTCACGTACGTACGCAGCCCCTCCAGGGGCTTGATGGTGCCGACCTCGTAGAGCGTGAAGGCGGTCGGCCCGACGATGGCGCGTCCCGGCTCGACGGAGATGCGGGGGGTGGCCAGCCCGGCGGACTCGCACTCGCGGGTGACGATCTCGGTGAGCGCCTTGGCGATCTCGTGCGGCTCGCGGGGGTCGTCCTCGGAGGTGTACGCGATGCCGAGACCGCCGCCGAGGTCGATCTCGGGCAGCTCGACGCCGTGCTCGTCGCGTACCTCCGCGAGCAGCTGCACGACGCGGCGCGCGGACACCTCGAAGCCGGCCATGTCGAAGATCTGCGACCCGATGTGCGAGTGGATGCCGATGAGCTCGAGCCCGTCGAGCCGCAGGGCGCGGCGGACCGCTTCCGCGGCCTGCCCGTCCGCGAGCGCGATCCCGAACTTCTGGTCCTCGTGGGCGGTCGCGATGAACTCGTGTGTATGGGCCTCGACGCCGACCGTCACGCGGATCTGGACGCGCTGGCGCTTGCCCTGGCTCTGGGCGATGTGCGCGACGCGGACGATCTCCTGGAAGGAGTCGAGGACGATCCGCCCGACACCGGCGCGTACGGCCTTCTCGATCTCTTCGGTCGACTTGTTGTTGCCGTGGAAGGCGATGCGCTCGGCGGGCATGCCCGCGTCGAGGGCGGTGGTGAGCTCCCCGCCCGAGCAGACGTCCAGGTTGAGCCCCTCCTCCTGGAGCCAGCGGACGACGGCGCGGGAGAGGAACGCCTTGCCGGCGTAGAACACGTCGGCGTCCTGCCCGAAGGCGTCGGCCCAGGCCCGGCACCGGGCGCGGAAGTCGGACTCGTCGAGGAAGTAGGCGGGCGTGCCGAACTCCTCGGCGAGACGGCTCACCTCGATGCCGCCGACGGTGACGACACCGTCGTCGTTGCGGCGGACGGTGCGCGCCCAGACCTTCTCGTCGAGGGCGTTGAGGTCGGCGGGCGGGGCGGAGTAGTGGCCCTCGGTGAGGACGTCGGCGTGGCGGGGCCCGGCGGGGTGTGCGGAACGGCTCATGGTCCTTCTGTCTCTCTCACAGATGTTCGGGTGCGCTGATGCCGAGCAAGGACAGGCCGCCGGCGAGCACCGTCCCGGTGGCCTCGGCGAGGGCCAGCCGGGAACGGTGGGCGACCGAGGGTTTCTCGTCACCGCGGGGCAGGAGGGAGTGCGTGTCGTGGAAGCGGAAGAAGGCCTCCGCCACCCTGTCCAGGTGCCGTGCGAGCCGGTCGGGCGCGCGGTGGCGGGCGGCGGCTTCGAGGGCGGCGGGGTAGTCGGCGAGGGCGCGGAGCAGCGCGGCGCCGCTCTCTGCTCCTGCTGTTTCCGGTGCTCCTGCTGCTTCCGTTACTCCTGCTGTTCCCACTGCGTCCGCTGCATCCACTGCGTCCGCTGTTTCCTCTGCGTCCCCTTCTCTTCCCGCTTCTCCTCCGGCCTGTCCCGCCCGGAAGCCGAGGGTGGTGGCGTTGCGGACCAGGGCGCGGGCGCGGGCATGGGCGTACCGCACCCGGAAGAGGGGGTTGGTCTCGCGCTGCACGAGGAGGTCTTCGGGGGCGGGAACGGCCGTGGGCCAGATGAGGCTCCAGGCGGCGGCGTCACGCCCGAGCCGGGCGACGAGGGCTGCGCTCCCGTCCCTGTCGGCGTCTTCCGTTTCCGTTCCCGTACGCGCACCCGTCGCACTCGCGTCACGGCGCGACGCTCGCGCTACGGGTGTCGCTCACGCCACGGGTGACGCTCGCACCCATCGCATGGACCAGCCGGGCCACGGCGTCGGCGCGAAGGCCGGGCCCGACCCGGACGACTTCTCCGGCGAGCGCGGCCCCGTGCCCGTACGCACGGCCCCGCGTCAGGACCGTACGTACGACAGAGGTGTGCACGTCGTGAGCGAGCGTGAAGTTCAGGAACCCGGGCCCCGTGACCTCGATCCCGGCGATGGAGGCGTCAGCGGCGAGGAGGCCGCGGAGGATCTCGGCGACCTCGCGGGCGGGGAGACCGGCGGGACCGGCGAGCTTGAAGGCGATATTGGTGGCGTAATCCCCGCGGCCGCCGGGCCGCGGCCGCTCGACGACGGCCCGCTCCGGCACCTGGCGCCCGCAGCTCGTCCTCGTCGACGGCGCGACGAACGGCGCGCAGCACGGTACGGGAGAGCTCTGCGGGGGTCACGGGACAAGCGTAGGGGAGGGAGGGGGGGCGCTACGCGAACCGGTTTCGCCATCCGGTCACCGCCGGGCCGGTCACCGCGTCGACCACCACGCCGGCCACCGCGTCGATCACCATGTCAGCCGGCCGTACGCTCCGCCTGCCCGGCTTCGACCTCAGTTTCGGCTTCGGCTTCGGCCTCGTGCCGGCCGTCGGCGGACGGCGGGGCTTCACGGTGCACCAGCTGCCGCACGACCCTGACCAGCTCGGCGGGCTCGAAGGGCTTGGAGAGGAAGGCGTCGACCCCGGCGGCGAGGCCGCTCTCCACCTCGTACTGCGTACACGCACTGATGATCGCGACGGGCAGACGGCTGGTCCGCGGATCTTCCCGGAGGCGGGCGGCCGTACGCATGCCGTCGAGGCGGGGCATCACCACATCCAGCGTGACCACGTCGGGACGGACCCGGTGGACGACGTCCAGACATTCGGCACCGTCGGCCGCGGTCACCACCTCGAAACCCTCCAGCTCGAGATTGACCCTGATCAGCTGCCGGATGACCTTGTTGTCGTCCACAACAAGCACGCGGCCGGACACGCCTGGCACAACTCGAGAGTAGGTCGCGCCGTGGCGCCGCGTCCGGCTTTTCCCCACTTCCACTCGCACGGGGAAACCGGGGCGGGGCGAGGGCGGGGCGGGCTCGCGCGGGGACCGGACGGGGACTCCGAAATACCTGTTCCCGGGCACCCGGCAGGAGCTGGTAGTGTTCAACCCGTCGCCGCTCACCGCGGCGGTACGCCCCCGTAGCTCAGTGGATAGCAACGGCCTCCGGAGCCGTGTGCGCAGGTTCGAATCCTGCCGGGGGCAGAAGCCGGAACAGCATGATCAAGCTGCTGACCAGCGGAAGTGCCAGACATCGAGAGCCGGACCCAGTCCTACTGGGTCGGCTCTTTGTCGTGGCGAGTGAACCTTCGGCGCCGCTGCGCGGCCGCGGTACGCCTCGTTGAGCGGCGTGTGGGGGTTCGTGTCGCGGTCACAGCGGCCGTGATCGTCGTCCGCAAGCCGGTCTTGAGATGGCTCGGCCGGTTCAGACCGTCTTGACCGCGCCTCCGTCGATGAGGTGGTCCGCGCCGGTGATGCTGCCCGCGAGGGGGGGAAGCGAGGTAGGCGACGAGGGTGGCGACCTCGTCGGGGCGGACCAGCCTGCCGGTCACCATTCCCATGGCGGCCGGGAGCTGGGCCAGGAGCTTCTCCTGCTCCACGCCCATCGACCGGGCCAGCGCGGCTCCGTAACCGTCGGGGCTTTCCCACAGGTCGGTGCGGACGGGGCCGGGCGAGACCGTGTTGACGCGTATGCCCTGAGGTCCGAACTCCTCCGCCAGCGCCTTGCCGAACGCGGTCAGTGCCGCCTTCGCGGTGGTGTAGGTGATGGGGCCGGCGTGCGGCGTCCGGGCGCCGTTGGAGGAGATGTTGACGACGGAGCCGCCGCCGTCCACGAGGCGGGGCAGCGCCGCCCGGGTGGTGCGGACCGCGGCGAGGAAGTTCAGATCGAACGCGTCGTGCCACTGCTGGTCGGTGAAGGTGAGGAAGCCGCCCGTCTGGCCCTCGCCCGCGTCACCGCCCCCCACGTTGTTGACCAGGAGGTCCAGCCCGCCGAGTTCGGCCTCGGCCTCGGCGATGAGGCGGGCGGGGCCGTCGGGGGTGGAGAGGTCCACGGGCACGCCGATCGCGCCGGTGGCCTTGAGTTCCGGTGTGATCACCCGCGCTGCGGCCACCACCCGCATGCCCTCGCCCACCAGTGCGGAGACGGTGGCGAGGCCGATGCCCCGGCTCGCGCCGGTCACGACAGCCGCCTTGCCGGTCAGTTGCAGATCCATGGGGTCTCCTCTTCAAAAGTGATGCTTTGGGGATGCGTGAAGCTTAGGAGTTGCTACATCAGTGTTGCAAGTAGTGGATGAGTGGCAACTTCGACGTAGTCTTGTGGGGTGGAAGAGGGAAGGAGCTCCGTGGAACGCAAGAGTCAGCAGCGGCCGCTGCGCGCGGACGCCGAGCGGACGGTCAGGGTCATCCTGGAGGCCGCCGAACGTGTCCTCGGCGCCAATCCGGCGGCGACCATGGAGCAGATCGCGGAGGCCGCCGGTCGCGCGGACGACTGTGCACCGCCGGTTCACCAGCCGCGAGGCCCTGGTGGACGCCCTGACGGCATGGGCGACGCGGCAGTTCCACGAAGCCGTGACGAGCGCCCACCCCGACAGCGCCCCGCCGCTGGTGGCTCTCTACCAGGCGACGGCCAACGTCCTCCGGGTCAAGATCGGCTGGGGGTTCGCGATGAGCAGGACGGCCCCGGAGGACCCGGAGGTGGCACGGGCGCACGCCGATGTGCTCGACCAGTGCGACCGCCTGTTCCGGCGGGCGCGCGAAGCCGGCGTACTGCGGCCCGACACGGACCTGGTGTGGGCCCGCCGCGTGTATTACGCCCTCATTCACGAAGCCGCCCTCGACCGGGCCGAGAAAGCCGACAGCGCCGACAGCGCCGACGACACCGACGACGTCGACGCGTTGGCGACCCGTGTGGTCGACACGCTGCTGCGCGGCATCGGGCGGCAGGGCGAGGGCGGCTTCCTCGGCCCTTGACGGGTCCTCGACGGGTCCTTGAGGGTCCTCGGGGGTCCTCGGGGAGCCTTGTCGACCCCTCAGGCGGTGACGGTGGCCGGGTCGCTCACCCCCGGGGCGCCGGTCTCCACGTGGCCGGCGAAGCGGCGCAGGAAGGTGGTGTGCGTGTCGGAGATCACCGACACGTCGTACCAGCGCCTGGCGGCGCGCAGGTCCACCGTGTGCGTCACCGTGGCGCCCGCGCGCACCGCGAAGGTCTGCGGCTGCCCGCCGTAGGCGTTGGTGACGGTGAGGTGGGCGGTCGTGGCGCCGACCGGGTTGGTCAGGGTCAGGGCGAGGTTCCCGGTCGTCGCGTTGTGACGGGCCGTCACCTCGGGGCAGGTGGCCTTGGCGGGGCTCTTGAAGGTGCGCAGGAAGCCGTTCGGGCCGTGGACCGTGAGGTGGTGCGTGCCCTTGGAGTACGCCGAGTTCCAGGTGTCGGAGATCTTCTTGCCGGCTTCCGCGGTGTACGTCCAGGGGGCGTCGGTGCGGTTCGCCGACGTCACGTAGAACTGCGCTCCGGCCGCGGCGCCCGGGCTGAAGGTCAGGGCGATCCGGCCGTCGGCCGTGTTCACCGCGCCGTCCACGTACGGGGCGTACGGCAGCGGGCGGGCCGGGCGCGTGCCCGGCTCCTGCACGGGCATGGCGCCGACCGCCGGCGCGGTGGGCCGGTAGTCGGGGTGGCGTTCGCGGTCCGGCGGCTCGTACGCGGCGGTGCCGGGCAGTTCGGCGGGGTGCGGGTCGGCCGTACCGAAGTCGAAGGCCGAGGTGAGGTCGCCGCAGATCGCGCGGCGCCACGGGGAGATGTTCGGTTCGTTCACGCCGAAGCGGCGTTCCATGAAGCGGATGATCGAGGTGTGGTCGAAGACCTCGGAGCAGACGTAACCGCCGGTGCTCCAGGGCGAGACGACGAGCATCGGGACGCGCGGGCCGAGGCCGTAGTTGCCCGCCGCGTACGATGCGCCGCCCGCGTAGAGCTCGGTGGAGGTGTCGGCGGTGGACTTGCCCTGGGAGGGGGAGGCCGGCGGGTACGGGGGCACGACGTGGTCGAAGAAGCCGTCGTTCTCGTCGTACGTGATGAACAGGGCCGTCCTGCTCCACACCTCCGGGTCGGACGTCAGTGCGTCCAGGACCTGCGCGATGTACCAGGCGCCGTAGTTCGAGGGGAAGTTGGAGTGCTCGGTGAAGGCTTCCGGGGCGGCGATCCAGGAGATCCGCGGAAGCCGGCCGGCCCGCACGTCGGCCTTCAGGTCGTCGAGGTAGCCGTCGCCGTTCTTGACGCTGGTGCCGGTGCGGGCCTTGTCGTAGAGCGGGTCACCGGGCCTGGCGTCGCGGTACTGGTTGAAGTAGAGGAGGGAGTTGTCGCCGTAGTTGCCGCGGTAGGCGTCGTTGATCCAGCCCCAGTGGCCCGCGGCGTCCAGGCCGTCCCCGGTGTCCTGGTAGATCTTCCAGGAGATCCCGGCCTTCTCCAGGCGTTCGGGGTACGTCGTCCAGCCGTACCCCGCCTCCTCGTTGCCGAGGACGGGGCCGCCGCCGGTGCCGTCGTTGCCGGTGTGGCCCGTCCACATGTAGTAGCGGTTCGGGTCGGTGGCTCCGACGAACGAGCAGTGGTACGCGTCGCAGACGGTGAACCTGTCGGCGAGGGCGTAGTGGAACGGGATGTCCTCGCGCGTCAGGTACGCCATGGTGGTGGGTGTTTTGGCCGGCACCCACTGGTCGTACCTGCCCTTGTTGATCGCCTTGTGGCCGCCCGCCCAGTCGTGGTTGAGGCCCTGGAGGAACTGCATCCCCAGATCGTCGGCCGTCGGGTGGAACGGCAGCGTCACCTTCTTGCTGCCGTCCGCCTGGTGCCAGACCGGCTTTCCGCTCGGCAGCGTCACCGGGCGCGGGTCCCCGAAGCCCCGTACGCCCTTCAGCGCGCCGAAGTAGTGGTCGAAGGAACGGTTCTCCTGCATCAGGACGACGATGTGGTCGACGTCCTGGATGGTGCCGGAGCGACGGGCGGCCGGGATGGCCGCGGCGCGGTCGATGCTGCTCGACAGGGCGGCGAAGCCCGCGGTCGCCCCTGCGATCTGGAGGAAGCGGCGCCGGTGGAGATCTGGCATGAGTGGAGGGTCTCCTGGGTGTGGGGGAACGGAAGGGCGGAAGCGGAGAGAATGTTCCAAGAGGACCGGGGGGGAAGGGAAGAGGGCGTGTCGTCACCGTGAAGAGCGGCGGTATGCGTCGCCAACGCGGGCCGGCCGGCCCGCCGGTCGGCCGGGAGGCGGCCGGTGCGCCCGGCGCCGCGTCGCGGTACCGGCGCCGCGTCACGCACCGGCGCCGCGAGGGCCATGAGCCCCACCGGGCCGGTTGGTGCAGACTCGACAGCAGAGCAGACCGACGGGCAGCCGGTGCAGACAGGCATCGGCCGGCACGCACGGACATACGAGGGGACCATCGAATGATCATCTTCGGCAGCAAGAGCTACCTCTACCAACTGGCGATGCTCACGCTGGTGTGCGGGCGCTGCGGCAATCCGGCGGCGCACACGCTCAAGAAGCGCGTCAGCAAGTTCACGCTGTTCTTCGTACCGCTGTTCCCGTTCTCCACGAAGTACACGACACAGTGCACTTTCTGCGGCGCCGAGCAGCAGGTTTCCAAGGAGCAGGCGGAGCAGCTCCAGGTGCAGGGGGGCGACGGCCAGGGCGGGCAGGGGCACGGCAGCGGTTACGGGCAGGCGCCCCAGCAGCATCCCGGGCAGAATCCCTACCAGCGCTGAGCACGCAGAGTGACGGATTGCGATCAGTGGGTGGCGGAATTAGCGTGAATCGGGCGAGTCGAGGACCGGTTCGTCACGGACCGGATCCCCGCCGGCCTTCGCCGCAGCGAAGGCCCCTCACCCTCCAGGAGCCAGCATGCACATGCCCCTGCTCCCCCGGTCCCCGCTTCTGGGATCTCCGCTCTCCAGGTCCACGCCCTCCAGGTCTCCGCTCCCCAGGCTCGGCCTGTACGCCGCCGCCGGCGCCGCCGCCGCGCTCCTCGCCGCGGGCCCGGCGCTCGCCGCGGACTCCGGCCGGCACCCGGAACCCCCGGCCGGGAGTTCCCACACGTACAAGGGGCGCGTCACCGCCAAGTCGGGACTGCTGCTGCGCGACAAACCCACCCGCAGCAGCAGGGTCATCGGCAGCAGGCCCTACGGCGCGGTCGTCCACATCTTCTGCAAGACCCACGGCGAGAACGTGCACGGCGACAGCCACTGGTACCTGCTCACCGACGGCACCTGGGCCTGGGGCTCGGCGCGCTACATCGCGGACATCGGGCCCGCCCCGCGTACGTGCTGACGCTCCCCGCGCCGAAGCCTCCGCGCACGTACTGAAGCCACGTACCGAAGCCCACACGCCGAAGCCTCCCCGCCGAAGCCTCCGCGCACGTACCGACGTCCCCGCGGCCGGCGCCCCTCCGCCTCCGCCTCCGCCCCCGCCCGCGGG
>RHMC01000005.1 GCA_003719395.1 Streptomyces altiplanensis | reverse complement strand
GGCCTTGCCCCCCAGGCCGGGAAGGGGCGGGCAGGCGAGCAGGCCCCGCAGGGCCCGGGAGCCTGGGGGCCTTGCCCCCCAGGCCGGGAAGGGGCGGGCAGGCGAGCAGGCCCCGCAGGGCCACCCGCATCCGCGCCCCGGTCCCCTCAACCCGACCTGCGCGACCTCGCCTTGAACGCCGCCTTCCGCGCTTCCTTCGCCGCCTTCTTGTCCGGGTGCAGCCGCCCCATCGCCTCCAGGACGTCCGCCGTCGCCGGGTGGTCCACCCGCCAGGCCGCGTCGAAGAAGCCGCTGTGCCGCCCGGTCAGGCCCGCCACCAGCCCCTGGAGCTCGTCCGGTTCGCCGTCCGCGTCGAGCTGCGCGGCGATGGTGTCGATCGCGAGCCAGAAGATCATCTCCTCGGGCGGCGGCGGCACGTCCGAAGCGCCGTGCTCGGCGAGCCAGACCCGGGCCAGACCGCCCAGTTCCGCGTCGTCGAGCACTTCGCGGACCGCGCCCTCCGCCTCCGGGCCGACCAGCGACAGCGCCTGCTGGCTGCGGAGCCTGCGCAGCGGCGCACCGGTGTCGGAGCCGCGTGCGGCGGCGAGCAACTCCCGTGCCGCCGCAGCCGGTTCGCGGCGGCCGAGCCACAGCTGGGTCTCGGCGCCGGCCGACGCCTCGGGGAAGTACGCGATGCCGTCGAGCAGCGCCTCCGCACCCTTCTCGGCGAGATCGCCGACGGCCGGCGCGTCGACGCCCGCTTCGAGCATGCGGGCCCGTACCCCGTACAGACCGAGCGGGGTGAGCGCGACCATTCCGTACCGGGAGACGTCCTCGTCGTCGGCGGGCGGCTCGGGCTCCGCGCCCTCCTCCGCCATCAGCGCCTCGTCGACCGCTGGTAGGCGACGAGCCCGATCGGCTCCAGCACCCTGAACTGGTCGTCGAGGCGCATCATCGCGTCCGACACCTGCTCCAGTACGTCGTCGGTGGGCTCGCCCATGTCGTCGGGCACGATCATCGAGGCGGCGAGCGCGGGCAGCGGCACCGGCCCGTCCGCCGCCCCCTCGGAGACGGTCAGCAGATACAGGTTGCCGAGTACGCCCTCCAGGAACTCGGCCTCCGCCTCCGGGTCCCACTCCAGCGCCTCGAAGTCGATCTGCCCGTCCTCGTCACGACCCCGGCGAGGTCGTCCAGGACGGGCGCGGTGGCGTCGGCGAAGACCGCGTCGAAGGCGTCGAGCCAGATGGCGAGTACGTCCTGGGGGCTCCCGGCGGTGAGCAGCGCCAGGTTCTCGCCGGCCGTGGCGGTCCCCGTGGCTCCGGAGCCGCCCTCCGAGCCCTCCGGGCCATCGGCACCCTCACCGGGGTCCGTCACCTCGACAAGTCCCGTGTCGACGGCGAGCCGCCAGGCCTCGCTCGCCTCGGCCGCACCGTCCTCGTCTGCGGCGAGGCCGAGGTGCTCGGCGGCCTCGGGCAGCTGCTCGTCGACGAGTTCACCGACCCGCGCCGACCCGGGTCGCGGGCCCCGCCCACCGGGCGAGCCGCGCGGCGCGCGCGAGCAGGGGCGAGGTGAGTGCCTCACGCGCCAGCTCTGCGTCGGAGTGGAGCCGCACCGGCGGCAGGGTGGGGCGTTCTCCGGACATCTGGGGGTTCTCCTTGGGCGCATGCGGGTCGGGCGGCCCCCAGCGTAGACGCATTTGCCCCCATGCCACCGGGTTCATGTACCCGTCAAGATCCGTACACCCGGCGCCCCTTGACAACCCCTGGGCCCACACAAGAGATTGACGCGCGTAGAACCTCGTTCGGCCCCCCTCATCCCTCGCACTCGGAGCCACGTGATGACAGCCCGTCCCTCCTCCCTCCCGAGATCCGCCGCAGTCGCGGCCGTCGTAGCCACCGCACTGGCAGGCGGACTGCTGGCAGGCTCGGCCTCCGCATCCGCGTCCACCACCGCTGAGGTACGGATCCACGACATCCAGGGCACCACCCGGATATCCCCGCTCGTGGGGCAGCGGGTCACCGACGTGTCCGGCATCGTCACGGGTGTGCGGACGTACGGCTCGAAGGGCTTCTGGTTCCAGGACCCGCGGGCCGACGCCGACGCCGCCACCAGCGAGGGCGTCTTCGTCTTCACCAGCTCCGCGCCGACCGTCGCCGTCGGCGACGCCGTCAAGGTGTCGGGCACGGTCGGCGAGTACGTCCCCGGCGGCACCTCGTCCGGCAACCAGTCGCTCACCCAGATCTCCAAGCCGGCGGTGACCGTGGTCTCCTCGGGCAACGCGCTGCCCGCGCCGGTCACCGTCTCGGCGAAGTCCGTCCCCGCCGCGTACGCCCCCGAAGGCGACCCGGCGGCGGGCGGCAGCATCAACGCGCTGCCGCTGGACCCGTCTGCCTACGCCCTCGACTACTACGAGTCGCTGGAGGGCAGCAACATCCGCATCGGCTCGTCGCGCGTGGTCGGCGCGACCGACCCGCACGCGGAGCTGTGGGTCACGGTGAAGCCCGAGGAGAACGACAACCGGCGCGGCGGCACGGTGTACGGCTCGTACACCTCCCAGAACACCGGCCGGCTCCAGATCCAGCAGCTCGCCCCGGTCTCCCAGCAGCCGTTCCCCAAGGCGAACGTCGGGGACGTGCTGTCGGGCACGACCGAAGGGCCCCTGGACTTCAACCAGTACGGCGGCTACACGCTCACGGCCCGCACCCTCGGCACGGTCACCGACCGCGGCCTGGAGCGCGAGTCGACCCGGCCGCAGCACCGCGGCGAGCTGGCGGTGGCGACGTACAACGTCGAGAACCTCGACCCCGGTGACCCGCAGGCGAAGTTCGACGCGCTGGCGGCGGCGGTCGTGGACAACCTCGCCTCGCCCGACATCCTCGCCCTGGAGGAGATCCAGGACGACAACGGCGCGAAGAACGACGGCACGGTCTCCGCCGGGGAGACGCTGAAGAAGTTCACGGCGGCGATCGCGGCGGCCGGCGGCCCGTCCTACGACTGGCGCACCGTCGACCCCGCCGACAACAAGGACGGCGGCGAGCCCGGCGGCAACATCCGCCAGGTCTTCCTCTTCAACCCCGAGCGGGTCTCCTTCACCGACCGCGGGGCCGGAGACGCCGCCACCCGCGACCGGTGTCGTACGGGAGAAGGGCCGCGCGGCCCTGACCCACTCCCCCGGCCCGCATCGACCCGGCGAACGCGGCCTGGGAGAACAGCCGCCAGCCGCTCGCCGGCGAGTTCGCCTTCCACGGCCGTACGGTCTTCGTGATCGCCAACCACTTCGGCTCGAAGGGCGGCGACGAGGGCCTGCCGTCGCACCACCAGCCGCCGGTGCGGGGGTCGGAGGTCAAGCGGCTGGAGCAGGCGGAGGCGGTCAACTCCTTCGTCAAGGACATCCTCAAGGCCCAGCGGAACGCGGACGTCCTGGTCCTGGGCGACATCAACGACTTCGAGTTCTCGGCGACGACGAAGGCGCTGACGGCGGACGGCGCGCTCTTCCCGGCGGTCAAGTCCCTGCCCCGCTCGGAGCGTTACTCGTACGTCTTCCAGGGCAACAGCCAGGTCCTGGACCAGATCCTGACCAGCCCGTCGATCAGGAACTTCACGTACGACAGCGTGCACATCAACGCGGAGTTCGCCGAGCAGAACAGCGACCACGACCCGCAGGTGCTGCGCTTCCGCCCGTAGTCTCCGCTCCCCTGCACGCCCGCGCGCGAGCCGAGCGCGGGCGTGCACCGCTTCACGCCGCCACCCGTCACGCCCGGGCAGCTGGGCCGCCTTCCGCCACTGCGGCCTCGCCGAACCCACTCCACCGGGGCGCGTCCCCGGCCCCCGTGCCGGGGCGTGAAGTCCGGTCGAGGCCGAACGGACCGCTCACCGCGGCTGTGCCAGAATCCGGGCCATGATCTTCCGTACCGCCACCCGCCAGGACCTGCCCGCCGTCCTCGCCCTCCTCGCCGACGAGGAGAAGATCGTCGACCCGGCGTCGGTCGTCGTCGACGCGGCGTACGAGCAGGCTTTCGCGGCGATCGACAGCGACAGCCGCAACGAGATGCTGGTCCTGACCGACGCGTCCGGCACGGTCCTGGGCTGCCTCCAGGCGACGTACATACCGGGCCTCGGCAAGCACGGCGGCGAACGGGCCCTCATCGAGGCGGTACGGGTCAGGGCGGACCGGCGCGGGGAGGGGCTCGGGCGTGAACTCGTCACGCGGGCCGTCGAGCGGGCCCGAGAGCGTGGCTGCACGCTGGTCCAGCTGACCAGCGACAAGCGGCGCAGCGACGCGCACCGCTTCTACGCCTCGCTCGGATTCGCGTGCAGCCACGAAGGGTTCAAGCTCGCCCTCTGAGGCCGGGAGGGCAGGCGGTCAGCCGGCGGACCCGGCGCTCCAGGCGGTCAGGGTGAGTTCGTCCACGGTGCGCATCTCGCCCTCCAGCGGAAACTTCTGCGCTTTCTCACCGGGGGCCGGGGCGATCGCGAGGGCGGACGCCTGGCGCAGCCGTCCGGCCGAGGGGTTGCTCGTCCAGGAAAGGAGCGACCGCACGCTCTCGCCCGGGTCGAGGATCACCGAGGCGGGGCCTTTGTCCTGGCCCATGTACGAGGAACCGCGGTTCACCCAGATGTCGAGGACCTTGCCGTCGGGGTCCAGTGCCTGGACGGTGGCGTACCCGTAGACCTGGTGGGGCTCCTTGCCGCAGTTGGTCAGGGTGAGTCCGACGGCCCGGTGGCCGAGAGCCGCCTGCACCTCGCCCATGGACACCTCGGGGCGCCCGGACGAACAGCGGCCCGGCGGGGTCCCCGCCGAGGAGGCCGGGGGCGCCGGGGGCCGCTCCGGTCCGCGCGCGGCGGGGCCGGGCGAGGACGGTGCCGAAGGGGTGGCGCTGTGCGCCGGGACCGGCTTCGCCGTGGGCGTCGGCTCCGGTTCGCCCTCGCCGTCCGGTACGAGAACGCCGGCGCATCCCGCCAGGACCAGCGCTCCGGTGACCACCAGTACGGTCGCGATCCCGGCTCTTCGTACGCTCATACGCCTGCTCCCCCGCCTCGGTGCCGCGCCAGGTGTCCGCCCCCGCCGCCGCCTCCATCGCCTTGGCCGCGCCGTCGATCCCGTCGGCCGCGGAGTGCCGATCATGCCAGACACCACGCGACGCACCCCCGACTGTTCAGTCCTGCTTACCGCTCGCCCAAAGGAAATCTAAGTGGACCTTCACCATCCGACGGCCGAGACTCACCGTATGACAGCATCAGGCCCCTTCGGCCGCGCCCTGTGCGCAATGATCACGCCCTTCACCTCCGAGGGCGCGCTGGACCTGGTCGGCGCCCAGACGCTCGCCGACCGCCTGGTGTCCGACGGCGGCTGCGAAGGTCTCGTACTGAACGGCACCACCGGCGAGTCCCCGACCACCACCGACACCGAGAAGAGCGCGCTCGTACGGGCCGTGTGCGAGGCGGTCGGCGACCGGGCGGCGGTCCTCGCCGGGGTGGGAAGCGCCGGCACCCGGCACACCGTCGAGCTGGCGCAGGCGGCCGAACGGGCAGGCGCCGACGGGCTGCTGGTCGTCACGCCGTACTACAGCCGGCCGCCCCAGGAGGCCGTGGAGGCGCACTTCCTGCGGGTCGCGGACTCGGTCGGCGTCCCGCTGATGCTGTACGACATCCCCGGCCGCACCGGCACCCGCATCGAGGTCGAGACGATGCTGCGGCTCGCCCGCCATCCGCGCATCACCGCGGTGAAGGACTGCGCGCACGACCTGCTGGGCAGCGCCACCGTCATCTCCCGGACGGACCTCGCGTACTACTCGGGCTCCGAGGAGCTCAACCTGCCGCTCTACGCGATCGGCGGCGCCGGCTATGTCAGTACGGTCGCCAACTCCGCGCCCCGCGCGATGCGGGCGGTCCTCGACGCGTACGACGCCGGGGACACGGCGGGAGCCGCCCGCGCCCACCTGCGCGCGCAGCCCCTCGTCACGCTGACGATGGCGTCGGGCCATGCCCGGCACGGTCACCACGAAGGGGCTGCTCGGCGCGCTCGGCCTGCCGGCGGGCCCGGTCAGGGAACCACTGCAGCCCGCCGGCCCGACCACGGTCGACGGGCTGCTCAAGGCGTACGGGGAACTCTCGGAATCCGCGGAACCGGCAGGGCCGGGTCAGTCCCAGACATAGGTCCGTCCGAGGATCGCGGCGTGCTCCAGCACGTCCTCCGCCGGGTCGTCGATCTGACCGGTGGAGAAGAGCATCACGCGGGGCGCGTTGTGCGAGTCCCTGTGCGTCTCGTCGGCGTGCGCCGCCCCGGCGGGCAGCCCCACCGCCATGAGTACCGCACCGCATCCGGTGATCCACCGGGCCAGTGCCCGTGCCTGCTGCTCCTTCATGCCGCTCCCTCACCGTGACTCTTGTGACTCTTCGTCCAATGTGGCGACCTGCCTATCCACCCGAACGGCCCAAAGGTCACGCGAGATCACCCGTCGGAGTGCGGTTCACGGCGGCGAGTACGGCGCGCACGGAGAACGCCGCGCCCGGTACGCCGACTCCATCCGGCGGTGCGGCGCTCCACCTGCCGGCAGCTCGGACTCGGCGCCCCAGCGCGACCGGAGAGTGAACGGCCGCGAGCAACTCCTGTTCGTCCATGACCAGGCAGTCGAGGACGACACCAGTCGGCGCGGCCGGACTCCCCATGCGGTGCTGCTCACGCACGAGCGCCTCCCGGGCCGTCCTGGGGCCGTGGAAGGGCGCTCGTTGATCAGGCGGCCGCAGGGCGCGGCCGCCGATGATCAGTTGTGGCTGTGCAGCACGTCGTTCAGGCCGCCCCAGACCGCGTTGTTCGGGCGGGCCTCGACGGTGCCGGTCACCGAGTTGCGGCGGAAGAGGATGTTGCTCGCGCCGGACAGCTCGCGGGCCTTGACGACCTGGCCGTCGGGCATCGTGACGCGGGTGCCCGCCGTCACGTACAGGCCCGCCTCGACGACGCACTCGTCGCCGAGCGCGATGCCGACACCCGCCTCGGCGCCGACCAGGCAGCGCTCGCCGATGGTGATGCGGACGTTTCCGCCGCCCGAGAGGGTGCCCATGGTGGACGCGCCGCCGCCGATGTCGGAGCCGTTGCCGACGACCACGCCGGCGGAGATGCGGCCCTCGACCATGGAGGTGCCGAGCGTGCCGGCGTTGAAGTTGACGAAGCCCTCGTGCATCACGGTGGTGCCCTCGGCGAGGTGCGCGCCGAGGCGGACGCGGTCGGCGTCGGCGATGCGGACGCCCTTGGGGGCGACGTAGTCCGTCATGCGCGGGAACTTGTCGACCGAGGTGACCTGGAGGTGCAGGCCCTCGGCGCGGGCGTTCAGCCGTACCGTCTCCAGCTGGTCGACGGCGACCGGGCCGAGCGAGGTCCAGGCGACGTTGGCGAGGAGGCCGAAGACGCCGTCCAGGTTCTGGCCGTGCGGCTGGACCAGGCGGTGCGAGAGGAGGTGGAGGCGCAGGTACGCGTCGTGGGCGTCCAGCGGCTTGTCGTCGAGCGAGGCGATGACCGTACGGACGGCGACGACCTCCACGCCGCGGCGGGCGTCGGGGCCGACGGCCTTCGGCGCGGCGGCGCCGAGCAGTTCGGCGGCGCGCTCGGCGGTGAGGCGCTCGGTGCCGGCGGGGCCCGGCTCGGCGACGAGCCCGGGGGCGGGGAACCAGGTGTCGAGGACGGTGCCGTCCGCGGCCGAGGGTGGCGAGGCCCGGCGGCGACGGCGCCGGTGGTGCGAGTAGCAGTCGTATCGGTCATGTCCGAACGCTAACCGGGACCGGCACGCCGAGGCGAACCGGTCCCGGATGCCGGGCGCCGGTGCCTCCCGAAGCCCTCGGAGGGGGACGAGGACCGGGAGCGCGGGCCCGCACCGCCGCACGCCCGGCGCGGCGGGCACGAGCCGGCTGAAGCGGCTGACGCCGGTGGTGGAGCGCGACCCGTACGGACCGCGGGGTCTTCTGTCCGGTCACGGCTGTCCGGTCACGGACATCGGCGGCGGGCGCCGGAGGCGGCGCCGGCCGCGTTCGCGGTCTCGGCGAGGACGCGGGCCAGCATCTCGCGGGCGTACTCCGCGTCGTACGCCGTCCCGGTCAGCAGCACCTGGAGGCAGATCCCGTCCATCAGCGCGACCAGCGCCCGCGCCGTGACCGGGTCGGTGCGCCGCGCCAGCCGGTCCGCCAGGCCCGCGCACCACTCGGCGGCGACAGGACGCAGCGCGGGCCGGCGCAGCGCGGCCAGGTAGAGCTCGTACTCCAGCTCCACTCCGGTACGGTCCCCGGACAGCCACTCCCCCAGCAACCGGGCGAGTTCGTCCGCGAGATCGGCGTGCGGGTCCTCGAAGGCGCCGCGTGCGCTCACCGCCTTCGCGAAGCCCTCACCGGCCTGCCGCAGCGCGGCGACCATCAGCTCGTCGAGGGTCTTGAAGTGGTACGTCGTCGAGCCGAGCGGCACATCGGCCTCGGCCGCGGCGACCGGTGGCTCAGCCCCGCGATGCCCTTGCTCCCGACGACCCGTATCGCGGCGTCGATGATCCGCCGGCGGCGCTCGGGGTCGTGACGGCGGGCCATCAGTGCGCGCCGCCGAGGTTGAGCAGGACGACTCCGCCGATGACGAGGGCGATCCCCGCCAGCTTGACGGCGTTCGCCGACTCCCCCAGGAAGAACATGCCGATGGCGGCGACGGCCGCGGTGCCGACGCCCGCCCAGATCGCGTAGGCGGTGCCCACCGACATGGTCTTGAGCGTCTGCGCGAGCAGGGTGAAGGCCAGCAGGTAGCCGACGGCGGTGCCGAGCGAGGGCCACAGCTTGGTGAAACCGTCGCTGTACTTCATGGCCGTGGTCCCGGCCACCTCCGCCGCGATGGCCGCGGCCAGCAGTACATAAGGCATGCGTACGAGTGTACATATCGTTGTGTACGGCCGTACACATCCATGCCCCCGGCGCCGCTCCACCCGCCACGGGCACCGGTTACGGTGTAGCGCCCGGTCAGGGCACGGAGCACAACGGAGGGAACGTGGCGCACGATTCGGGCTGGAACGGCCCCCACGGCGGCGGACCGTACGGAGGCCACCCGCCGCCCGGCTGGGGCGGCGGGTGGACGCCGCCGCCCCGGCCGCCCCAGCCGGGCGTGATCCCGCTCGGCCCGCTCCGGTTCGGGGACCTGCTGGGCGGCACGTTCGCCACGATGGGCCGGTACGGGAAGCAGCTGTTCGGCATAGCCGCGCTGGCGTACGGCGGCGCGCTCCTGGTGGTGGCCGCGCCGCGGCGGTCGAGTTCTCTGCGACACGCGACGACCTGGAGAAGGTCTTCCGCTCCGGTCCGTACTCCGACCGGTACGGCGATTCCCTCGACTCCGGCGCCGCGTGGTCACTGGCGGCCGCCTTCGGCGTGGTGTGGATCGTCGCCGTACTGGCCATGGTGGTCACCACCGCGACCGTCATGGCCACCTGCCCCGCCGTCCTCCAGGACGCGGTACTCGGCCGCCGTACCACGATCGGCACGGTGTGGCGCCGCGCCCGGCCCCGGGTGCCCGCCGTGATCGGCGCGATGCTGCTGCCCTGGGTCGCCGCGGCACTCGTCATGGCGCTGTTCACGGCCAGTTACGTCGCCCTGATAGTTTCCTTGGTCTCGGACGGCGCGTCCGGAGGCTGGGCCGCCCTGGGCTTCCTCCTGATGCTCGCGTCCATGCCGGTGGCCGT
This sequence comes from Streptomyces altiplanensis, assembly GCA_003719395.1. Lineage (GTDB taxonomy): Bacteria > Actinomycetota > Actinomycetes > Streptomycetales > Streptomycetaceae > Streptomyces > Streptomyces altiplanensis. The sequence goes on along the minus strand of RHMC01000005.1, from coordinate 84,793 downwards.
CTGGATGTGGGTGCTGTTCAGCCTCGCCCCGGCCGCCGTGGTCTTCGAGTCCCAGGGACCCGTCGCCGCGCTGCGCCGCTCGGCCCGGCTGGTGAAGGGCTCCTGGTGGCGGATCTTCGGCAGCACCATGCTGGCCTGGATCATCGCCATGGTCGCGGGCTACATCGTCCAGTTCCCGCTCACGGTCATCGGCGCGATGTCGAGCATGCCCGGCATGGCGGACCTCGGCCCCGAACCCGGCGTCACGGAGGTCGTCGCCTCGATGGGGACGTACCTGGTGTTCATCCTGCTGGGCAGCATCATCAGCCAGATCATCGCCACCACCTTCCCCCAGCTGGTGACCGGCCTGCTCTACGTCGACCAGCGCATCCGCAAGGAGGACCTGGCCCCGGTCCTCGCCGAGGCCGCGTCCTCGCCGGACCGATGACTCCGTCCGGCTGTTTCCTCCCGGCAGCACGGCGAAGAGGCCCCCGGCAGGTGCTTGCCGGGGGCCTCTCGACCGGGCGTACCGGTCTGCTGGACCTGCTGGTCCGTCGGTCCGCTGGTCTCAGACGTTGAAGCCGAGCGCGCGAAGCTGCTCGCGGCCGTCGTCCGTGATCTTGTCCGGACCCCACGGCGGCATCCAGACCCAGTTGATCTTCAGCTCGCTGACGATGCCTTCGGTCGCCGACTTCGCCTGGTCCTCGATGACGTCGGTCAGCGGGCAGGCCGCGGACGTCAGCGTCATGTCGAGCGTGGCGATGTTCGAGTCGTCGATGTGGACGCCGTAGATCAGACCGAGGTTGACGACGTCGATACCCAGCTCCGGGTCGACCACGTCGTACAGCGCCTCGCGGACCTCCTCCTCGGTGGCCGGCTTGGTCGTCACGGTCTCGGTCTCGGTGGGTGTCGCGGTGTTCTCGCTCATGCGGTCTTCCTCTCGGCGCTCTCGCCCAGTGCCTGGGCCGTCGCGTCCTTCCATGCCATCCAGCTCAGCAGAGCACACTTCACACGCGCCGGGTACTTCGAGACACCGGCGAACGCGACCGCGTCCTCCAGCACCTCCTCCATCGCGTCGTCCGGCTCGATCTGGCCCTTGGACTGCATCAGCTCCAGGAAGGTCGCCTGGATCTTCTGCGCCTCGGCCAGCTCCTTGCCGACCAGCAGATCGTTCAGCACGGAGGCGCTGGCCTGGCTGATGGAGCAGCCCTGGCCCTCGTACGAGACGTCCTCGACGGTGTCACCGGCGTACTTCACGCGGAGCGTGATCTCGTCGCCGCACGTCGGGTTGACGTGGTGCACCTCGGCGTCGCCGTCGCGCAGGCCCCGCCCGTGCGGGTGCTTGTAGTGGTCCAGGATGACTTCCTGGTACATCGAATCAAGCTTCACGATCCCAGCCCTCAGCCGAAGAAGTTCCGGACGTGCTCCAGGCCCTCGACGAGGGCATCGACCTCGGCCGGCGTGGAGTACAGATAGAACGACGCTCGCGTGGTCGCAGGAATTCCGTACCGCAGGCAGACGGGCCGCGCGCAGTGGTGTCCGACCCGGACCGCGATGCCCAGCTCGTCGAGGACCTGGCCCACGTCGTGCGGGTGGATGTCGCCGAGCGTGAAGGAGATCGTCGCCCCGCGGTCCTCGGCCGTCGTCGGGCCGATGATCCGCAGGCCCTCGACCTCCTTGAGCCGCTTGATCGCGTACTCCGTGATCGCGTGCTCGTGCGCCGCGATCTTGTCCATGCCGATCGCGGTGAGGTAGTCCACGGCCGCGCCGAGGCCGACGGCCTGGGCGATCGGGGGCGTACCCGCCTCGAACTTGTGCGGAGCCGGAGCGTACGTCGACGAGCTCATCGACACGGTCTCGATCATCTCGCCGCCGCCGAGGAACGGCGGGAGGTCCTCCAGCAGCTCCTGGCGTCCCCAGAGCACACCGATGCCGGTCGGGCCGACCATCTTGTGTCCAGTGAAGGCCACGAAGTCGGCCTGGAGCGCCTGTACGTCGAGGATCATGTGCGGCGCGGCCTGCGAGGCGTCGATGCAGACCAGCGCGCCGACCTCCTGGGCGCGGCGGATGATCGCCTCGACCGGGTTGACCGTGCCCATGATGTTCGAGACCAGCGTGAAGGAGACGATCTTCGTCTTCTCGGTGATGACCTCGTCGATGTCCGACAGGTCGAGACGGCCCTCGTCGGTGATGCCGAACCACTTCAGCTTCGCGCCCGTGCGCTGCGAGAGCAGCTGCCACGGCACGATGTTGGAGTGGTGCTCCATCTCCGTGATGACGATCTCGGTCTCGGCGTCCACGCGGTAGGGCTCGTCGGCCCAGCCCAGCATGTTCGCCACGAGGTTGAGCGACTCCGAGGCGTTCTTGGTGAAGATGACCTCGTCGCGGCTCGGCGCGTTGATGAAGGCGGCGACCTTGTCGCGGGCGCCCTCGTACAGCGCCGTGGCCTCCTCGGCGAGCACGTGGACGCCACGGTGGACGTTGGCGTTGCTCTGCTCGTAGTACGCGTTCAGCGCGTCGAGTACCTGGCGGGGCTTCTGGGAAGTCGCCGCGTTGTCCAGGTAAACGATCTTCTTCCCGTCGTGGACCACACGATCCAGCAGGGGGAAGTCCTTGCGGATCGCCTCGGTGTCGAGAAGGCCCGGCAGCTGTGTCACGCGGTTACGCCACCCTTCGTGTACTCCTCGTAGCCCTCGGCCTCGAGCTTGTCGGCAAGCTCCGGCCCACCGGACGCGACGATCTTGCCCTTGGCGAAGACGTGCACGAAGTCCGGCTTGATGTAGCGCAGGATGCGCGTGTAGTGCGTGATCAGCAGCGTGCCGACCTCGCCGCTCGCGTGGACGCGGTTGACGCCCTCGGAGACCTGGCGCAGGGCGTCGACGTCGAGGCCGGAGTCGGTCTCGTCGAGGATCGCGATCTTCGGCTTGAGGAGCTCCAGCTGGAGGATCTCGTGGCGCTTCTTCTCACCGCCGGAGAAGCCCTCGTTGACGTTGCGCTCGGCGAAGGCCGGGTCCATCTGGAGCTGCTCCATCGCGGACTTGACCTCCTTCACCCAGGTGCGCAGCTTGGGGGCCTCGCCGCGGATCGCCGTCGCCGACGTGCGCAGGAAGTTGGAGACCGAGACGCCGGGGACCTCGACCGGGTACTGCATGGCGAGGAACATGCCGGCGCGGGCGCGCTCGTCGACGGACATCTCCAGGACGTCCTCGCCGTCGAGGGTGACGGTGCCGCTGGTGATCGTGTACTTGGGGTGACCGGCGATCGAGTACGCGAGGGTGGACTTGCCGGAGCCGTTGGGGCCCATGATGGCGTGGGTCTCGCCCTGCTTCACGGTCAGGTCGACGCCCTTGAGGATCTCCTTGGTGGAGTTGTCGGCCTCGACGGAAACGTGCAGGTCGCGGATTTCAAGCGTTGCCATGGGTGTCTCAGGACTCCTGGGTGACGGAGACGAGCACATCGTCCCCTTCGATCTTGACGGGGTATACGGGGACGGGGCGCGTCGCGGGAAGGCCGGAGGGCTTGCCGGTGCGGAGGTCGAAGCTCGATCCGTGCAGCCAGCACTCGATCATGCAGTCCTCCACCTCGCCCTCCGAGAGGGAGACGTTCGCGTGCGAGCAGATGTCGTGGATCGCGAACACCTCGCCCTCGGTGCGGACGACGGACACCGGCGTGCCGTCGAGCTCCACCCGTTTCGGGGTGTCGTCCTCCAGCTCGCTCAGCGCACAGGCTTTGACGAAGGCCATCAGACGGACGCCTTCAGCTCGGCGTCGATCTTGACGAGGAGGCGCTCCTCGACGTCGGGCAGACCGATCTGCTGGACGAGCTCCGCGAAGAAGCCGCGGACGACGAGGCGGCGGGCCTCGCCGGCCGGAATGCCGCGCGACATGAGGTAGAAGAGCTGCTCGTCGTCGAAGCGGCCGGTCGCCGAGGCGTGGCCGGCGCCGACGATCTCGCCGGTCTCGATCTCCAGGTTGGGGACCGAGTCGACGCGCGCGCCGTCCGTGAGGACGAGGTTGCGGTTCATCTCGTACGTGTCCGTGCCCTCGGCGGCGGCCTGGATCAGCACGTCGCCGATCCACACGGCGTGCGCGCCGTCGCCCTGGAGCGCGCCCTGTAGGCGACGTTCGACTTGCAGTGCGGGGTGTTGTGGTCGACCAGGAGGCGGTGCTCCTGGTGCTGGCCCGCGTCGGTGAAGTACAGGCCGAAGAGCTCGGCCTCGCCGCCGGTGCCCGCGTACTGCACCTGCGGGTTGAGACGTACGAGATCGCCCCCGAACGTCACCACGACCGACTTGAACGAGGCGTCGCGCCCGATCCGCGCGTTGTGCTGCGAGACGTGCACGGCCGTGTCGTCCCAGTCCTGCACGGAGACGACGGTCAGCTTCGCGCCGTCGCCGACGACGAAGTCGACGTTGGCGGCGAGCACGGCGTCACCGGTGTGGTCGATGACGACGACAGCCTCGGCGAAGGCGCCCAGCTCGACGACCTGGTGGCCGTAGGCCGTGCCGCCCTCGCCGGTGGACGGGATGCGGATGGGCTCCGTCAGGACGGCTTCCTTGGGCACCGAGACGACCGAGGCCTTCTCGAAGGAGCTGTACGCCTGGGCGGCGACGCGGTCCACCGGGGTGCCGGCCCTGCCGAGCCGCGCGTCGGTGCGGTCCACCGTCTCGACGGTGACGCCTTCGGGGGCGGTCACCTCGACGGTGAGTACGCCGCCGGCCTCGGCGGTGCCGTCGTGCAGCCCGCGCAGGCGCTCCAGCGGCGTGAACCGCCACTCCTCCTCGCGGCCGTGCGGCACGGGGAAGTCCGCCACGTCGAAGGACGGCGGGGCGCTCATGCGCGTGGCGACGGTGGAGTCGGCAGCCACCGCGATCGTGCCGGCGGTGGTGGAACCCACCGGTGGGGGTCCCCCCTGGACCGTAGCTTGCCGGAGGTCCTTGGGGGCGTTCTGAGCCTCAGCCATGGCTGTCGTAGTGCTCTCTCTCTGGGTCGAAAGTCAGTCGCTGCGGGGGTACGGGGCCTTAGCCGACCGAACCCTCCATCTGCAGCTCGATCAGCCGGTTGAGCTCCAGGGCGTACTCCATGGGCAGCTCCTTGGCGATCGGCTCGACGAAGCCGCGCACGATCATCGCCATGGCCTCGAACTCGGTCATGCCGCGGCTCATCAGGTAGAAGAGCTGGTCCTCGGAGACCTTGGAGACGGTCGCCTCGTGACCCATGGACACGTCGTCCTCGCGCACGTCGACGTACGGGTACGTGTCCGAGCGGGAGATCGTGTCGACGAGCAGCGCGTCGCAGAGCACGTTCGACTTGGAGCCGGGGGCTCCCTCGCCGATCTCGATCAGACCGCGGTAGGAGGTGCGGCCGCCGCCTCGCGCCACCGACTTGGAGACGATGTTGGAGGAGGTGTTCGGCGCCATGTGGACCATCTTGGCACCGGCGTCCTGGTGCTGGCCCTCGCCCGCGAAGGCGATCGACAGGGTCTCGCCCTTGGCGTGCTCGCCCATCAGGTAGACGGCCGGGTACTTCATCGTCACCTTGGAGCCGATGTTGCCGTCGACCCACTCCATGGTCGCGCCCTCGTACGCCACGGCGCGCTTGGTGACCAGGTTGTAGACGTTGTTCGACCAGTTCTGGATCGTCGTGTAGCGGCAGCGGCCGCCCTTCTTGACGATGATCTCCACGACGGCGCTGTGCAGCGAGTCGGAGGAGTAGATCGGGGCGGTGCAGCCCTCGACGTAGTGGACGTAGGCGTCCTCGTCGACGATGATCAGCGTCCGCTCGAACTGGCCCATGTTCTCCGTGTTGATGCGGAAGTAGGCCTGGAGCGGGATGTCGACGTGGACACCCTTGGGTACGTAGATGAACGATCCGCCGGACCACACGGCCGAGTTCAGTGACGCGAACTTGTTGTCGCCGACCGGGATGACCGTGCCGAAGTACTCCTGGAAGAGCTCCGGGTGCTCCTTGAGCGCGGTGTCCGTGTCGAGGAAGATGACGCCCTGCTCCTCCAGGTCCTCACGGATCTGGTGGTAGACGACCTCGGACTCGTACTGCGCGGCGACACCGGCGACGAGGCGCTGCTTCTCCGCCTCGGGGATCCCGAGCTTGTCGTACGTGTTCTTGATGTCCTCCGGCAGGTCCTCCCAGGACTCCGCCTGCTTCTCGGTGGACCGCACGAAGTACTTGATGTTGTCGAAGTCGATGCCCGACAGGTCGGAGCCCCAGCTCGGCATGGGCTTCTTGCCGAACAGCTTGAGGCCCTTGAGCCGCAGCTTCAGCATCCACTCCGGCTCGTTCTTCTTCGCCGAGATGTCGCGTACGACGTCCTCGGATAGGCCGCGCTTGGCAGTGGCGCCGGCCGCGTCGGAGTCGGCCCAGCCGAATTCGTACGTACCCAGGCCCTCGAGTTCGGGGTGGGCAGTCTCCGTGGGGAGAGTCATGCGGGGTTCCTCCCGGCCGTACTTGCAGATGCTGAATGAGTGGTCTGTGCTGTGCTGCTGCTACGCGGAATGAACGTCGTGCACACCCCGTCGCCGTGGGCGATGGTGGCCAGACGCTGCACATGCGTCCCGAGCAGCTCGGAGAAGAACTCGGTCTCCGCCTCGCACAGCTGCGGATACTGCTCGGCGACATGGGCGACCGGGCAGTGGTGCTGGCAGAGCTGCTCTCCGACCGGTGCGTTACGCGCCGTAGCAGCGTACCCGTCGGCCGACAAGGCCCTGGCAAGCGCCTCGGTCCGCTCCTCGGGCGCGACGGCCTCGACCGCCTCGCGGTACGTCCCGGCCTGGGCGGCGAACCGCGCACGGGCGAAGGCGGTCACCGCGGCCTCACCCTTTTCGCCGCCGCCCGCAGCCTGGGAGATCCAGTGCAGCGCGTCGGCGGCGAGCGGTGTCGTAGGACTGGTCGAAGGCGTCCCTGCCGCAGTCGGTGAGCGCGAAGACCTTCGCGGGCCTGCCACGGGTCCTGGTGCCGTACACGCGCTGCTCACGGGGCTCGACGACGTTCTCGGCGACGAGCGAATCGAGGTGGCGGCGGACGGCGGCCTGGGTGAGGCCGAGGCGCTTCGCGAGATCGGCGGCGGTGGACGGGCCGTGATCCAGGACGGACCGCGCGATCCGGTTGCGCGTGGAGCGCTCACCGGTCGCGAGCTCCTCCTGCGGAGGCTGCGTCGAACTCACAGCGTTTTTCACAACGCCATTGTTGCGTAATTCCGAGGAGGGTGACAACCCACGTCCTGATCAAGCTCCGGTGGAGTGCGTCACTTAGGCACACCTAACCTGACCTGCGGAAATGATCAGCCCGGCCATGACCGGGCGGTGGCGCCGGGACGCTGAACACCTGGTCAGCGCGGGTGCTCCGGAGCCCCGCGCAGCGGAGCCGCACCCCCTCTTTAGACTTCACGTCATGAGAAGCGAGCCCGTCGTCCAGGTCACAGGACTGGTCAAGCGGTACGGAACCAAGACCGCGGTCGACGGCCTCGATCTGGAGGTGCGCGCGGGCTCCGTCACCGCCGTCCTCGGCCCCAACGGAGCCGGGAAGACCACCACGGTCGAGACCTGCGAGGGCTACCGCAGGCCGGACGCAGGGACCGTGCGCGTCCTCGGTCTCGACCCGGTCGCCGACGCGGCGCGGCTGCGTCCCCGGATCGGGGTGATGCTCCAGTCCGGCGGCGTGTACTCGGGGGCCAGGGCCGACGAGATGCTGCGCCACATGGCCGCGCTGCACGCCCACCCGCTGGACGTCGACGCGCTGATCGAGCGCCTCGGGCTCGGCAGCTGCGGCCGTACGACGTACCGGCGGCTCTCCGGCGGGCAGCAGCAGCGGCTCGCCCTGGCGATGGCCGTCGTCGGCCGCCCCGAACTGGTCTTCCTCGACGAGCCGACCGCCGGCCTGGACCCGCAGGCCCGCCGGTCCACCTGGGATCTCGTGGGCGAGCTCCGCGAGGACGGCGTCAGTACCGTCCTCACCACCCACTTCATGGACGAGGCCGAGCAGCTCGCCGACGACGTCGCGATCATCGACGCGGGCCGGGTCATCGCCCAGGGCAGCCCCGAAGAGCTGTGCCGCGGCGGCGCGGAGAACACCCTGCGCTTCACCGGGCGCCCCGGGCTCGACATCGCGTCCCTGCTCAAGGCGTTGCCCGTGGGCACCCTGGCGGCCGAGCTGACGCCCGGGACGTACCGGATCACCGGCAAGGTCGACCCTCAGCTGCTGGCCACCGTCACCTCCTGGTGCGCACAGCACGGCGTGATGCCCAGCGGCATCTCCGTCGAGCGGCACTCCCTGGAGGACGTCTTCCTCGAGCTGACCGGTAAGGACCTCCGTTCATGAGCATCGGTACGTACACACCGCGGCCCGGAGCGGCCCCGCTGCCCCGGATGATCGCGGCGCAGACCGTCTTCGAGACGAAGATGCTGCTGCGCAACGGCGAACAGCTGCTGCTGACGGTGATCATCCCGGCGCTGCTGCTGGTGCTGTTCTCGTCCGTCGACATCATCACGGTGCCGGTGGGGACCGCGGAGGGCCCGGGCAGGTCCGTCGACTTCCTCGCCCCGGGCGTCCTGGCGCTCGCCGTCATGTCCACCGCCTTCACCGGGCAGGCGATCGCGACCGGCTTCGAGCGCCGGTACGGCGTGCTCAAGCTGCTGGGCACCTCCCCGCTGCCCCGCTGGGCGCTGATGACGGCGAAGACCCTGTCGGTACTCGTCACCGAGGTCCTCCAGGTAGCCCTTCTCACCGCGATCGCCTTCGGTCTCGGCTGGTCCCCGCACGGCAGCCCGTTCGCCGTGTTCCTCCTCCTCGTCCTCGGTACGGCGGCCTTCTCCGGTCTCGGCCTGCTGATGGCCGGCACGCTCAGGGCCGAGGCGACGCTGGCCGCCGCCAACCTGGTCTTCCTGCTGCTGCTGGTGGGCGGTGGCGTGATCGTTCCGCTCGACAAGTTCCCGGAGGCGGTCCGGTCGGTGCTCGGCCTGCTGCCGATCTCGGCGCTGTCGGACGGCCTGCGCGACGTGCTCCAGCACGGCGCGGCCGTTCCGTGGAGCGGCCTCGGGATCCTCGCGGTGTGGGCGGTGCTGGGGCTGGGCGCGGCCGCCCGTTTCTTCCGCTGGGAGTAAGGAACGTCCATTCCGCACCCCCCTCGTGAATTCCTGCACAAGCTTCGTCCTACGATGGTTGCCGTGTTGACCCCCCTCGCCCTCATCGCGCGGCGCTGGACGCCCACCCCCCGCATCCTCCGGCGCGCCGCGCTCGCCCCCGTCGTGATGACCGTCGTCATCATCGTCACGGGCGGCGCGGTACGACTGACCGGCTCCGGCCTCGGCTGCGACACCTGGCCCAAGTGCACCGACGACAGCCTCTTCGCGACGCCCGAACAGGGCATCCACGGCGCGATCGAGTTCGGCAACCGCATGCTGACGTACGTCCTGTCGGCCGCGGTCGGCTGGGCGATCATCGCGGCCCGGTCCACGAAGCCCTGGCGGCGCGGTCTCACCCGCCTCGGGTGGCTCCAGTTCTGGATCGTGCTGGGCAACGCCGTCCTCGGCGGCATCACGGTCTGGGCGGGTCTGAACCCCTGGACCGTCGCCGGTCACTTCCTCCTCGCCAACGCCCTCCTCACGGTCGCCGTGATCACCTGGCAGCGCACCCGCGAGGGCGACACCGCCCCCCGGCCGCGCGTCCCGCGCCCCGTCCGCAAGCTGTCCTGGGCGCTCCTCGTCACCTCGGGGCTCCTGATCGCCCTGGGTACGACGGTGACCGGTTCGGGCAAGCACGCCGGTGACAGCAGCGACGTACCGCGCATGCCGTGGGACTGGATCGACGCCGCTCACCTGCACGCCGCGGCCGCCTGGGTCGTCTGCGCGCTGGCCATCGCCATGTGGTTCGTCCTGCGCGTGGTGGACGCCCCGGACGACACCCGGGCACGCGCCCGCGACCTGCTGATCGTCCTGCTGGCGCAGGGTGGCGTCGGCTACGTCCAGTTCTTCACCGAGGTCCCCGAGATCCTGGTCGGCGTCCACATGCTCGGCTCGTCCCTGATGTGGATCGCGGTACTGCGGCTGGCGCTGAGCCTGCGCGAGCGCCCGCGCGAGCCCCGGCTCCGCTGCCCGCCGCCCAGCCCGGCTCATCGGTGGCCGCCACCGTCTGACGGCCACCCGTCGGTCAGCCCGTAGACGCGGCGGGCATTGCCCGCCGCGATCATCCCCGCCACCCGTTCGGCGTCCGTCCGCGACCACGCGCCGTCGCCGACCCAGCCGCCGAGCACCCTGCCCAGCGCCTCGCGGAACAGCCGGGCGCCGACGACGTGCAGCTCCGGCAGCCCCCGCGCGCCGCTGGAGAAGAGCAGCTTGCCGAAGGGCGCCAGCTCCAGGATCTCCGCGAGTACGTCAGCGGCCCGCGCCCCGGTGTGTGCGAGTGCGGGCCCCAGGTCGGCGTACACGTGCGGGAAGACGCTCGCCAGGTGGGCGGCGTGACGGTGGTACGGGTAGCCGTGCAGCAGCACCAGGTCGGTGCCGAGGCCCGCGGTGGCGGCCGCGAAGTCGGTGAGCAGCACCGGGTCCGTACGGTCGATGCGCAGACCGGGACCTGCGGCGCCGGCGTGCAGCTGCAGGGGGAGCCCGGAGGTGACGGCCATCCACAGCAGATGCCGCAGCACCACGGGGTCGGTCAGCCGGCCCCCGGCCCGGCGTCCGGCCAGCCAGCGACCCGCCGCCCCGCGCACCTCGCCGGGTCCCGGCGGATGCGGCGCGAGGGCGAGTCCGTGCCGTACGCCTGCCACGGAGGTGAAGGCCACGGCGGTCCCCGCCGCGCCGTGCACGCCCTCGGCGAGGTTGGCGAGGAAGCTCTCGACGGTTCCGGACGTGTCGGCCACCTGCTCGGCGAGCAGTTCCAGGCGCACGATCTCCCGGGCCTGGGCGGCGCCGGCCGCCGCTATCTCGGCGGGCCCCGTGAGATCTCCCGGCGGCCCGGTGTCCACCAGGTAGGTGGCGATCCCGGTCCCCCTCAGCAGCCGCCTCCCGGTCTCCAGTACGCCCAGTTCCCTGCGGCGCGCGAGATAGCGCGCGGGCGGGCAGTGCGGTTCGAGGCCGAGGAGCGGCGGACACCAGCGGCGTACGGCGAAGCCCGCCTGGGTGTCGAAGAAGGTGGTGCCGGGCGCGGGCGGCGCGGGGGTCGTGGCGAGGTAGGTCTCGAAGGTGCCGAGGCCCAGCTCCGTACGGACCACTCCGTGGCAGTACTGGTCCACCAGGGAAGGCGTTTCGATCATCCGGGGCTCCTGTGGTGGACGTGCTTCCACAGGCTCTAACGGGTGACCCCCGCGTCAGGTGTTGCTAGGCGCTCTGCGGCAGGTCGTTGGACGGGCCGCCGACCTGGATGCCGGCCATCCGGCTCCACTCGTAGGGTCCCGTGCGCACCTTGGCCGCGAAGTCGCCGTCGAAGGACTCGTGGAGCGTGATCCCGGCCTTCTCGGCGGCGCTCTGCGCGACGGCGTGGGAGGGGGCCACGAGGTCGCCCCAGCCGCCGTCCCCGCCGACGAGCACGATGCGGGTGCCCATCTGTCCGAGGTGCGCGAGCTGGCCCTCGGCGCCGCCGTGCTGCCCGGCGAAGGCGGTGATCTCCTTGGCGAGCTTCGCCGCCTTGCGCTCTGCCTGCTTCGTGTCTGCCATGCCCTCGATGCTACCGGCGGGTAGATCAGGGGGCCAGGGCAGGTTCCCTAGCGCAGGAAGGGGTCCACCGCGACCGCGACGAAGAGCAGCGAGACATAGGTGATGGACCAGTGGAACAGCCGCATCTCCTTGAGCTTGCCGCCGGTCACCCCGGACTTCGCGCGGGACTGGAGCCCGTGCGCCTCCTTGAGCCACCAGCCGCCGGACACGAGGGCGACCACGGTGTAGAACCAGCCGGTGTAGCCCAGCGGGGTCAGCAGCAGCGAGACCGCGACCATCACCCAGCTGTAGGCGACGATCTGGCGGGCCACGACCTTGTTGGAGGCGATGACGGGGAGCATCGGGACGCCCACCCGCGCGTAGTCCTCCTTCACCTTCATCGACAGCGGCCAGTAGTGCGGCGGCGTCCAGAAGAAGATGACCATGAACAGGATGACGGCGGCCCAGGACATCGAATTGGTGACCGCGGACCAGCCGATGAGGACCGGCAGGCAGCCGGCGATGCCGCCCCAGACGATGTTCTGCGCGGTACGCCGCTTGAGGATCATCGTGTAGACGACGACGTAGAAGAGGAGAGCGCCGAGCGACAGCGCGGCGGACAGCCAGTTGACGAGCAGCCCGAACCAGAGGGTCGAGATCACGCCCAGGCTGATGCCGAAAACGAGGCATTCGCGCGGACTGACCATGCCGGTGACCAGTGGCCGCTGCGACGTGCGGTCCATCAGGGCGTCGATGTCGCGGTCGATGTACATGTTCAGCGCGTTGGCACCGCCGGCCGACAGGTAACCGCCGAGGCAGGTCACCAGGACCAGCCACAGGTCGGGCACACCCTGTTCGGCCAGGAACATGACCGGGACGGTGGTGATCAGCAGCAGTTCGATGATCCGAGGCTTGGTCAGTGCCACGAACGCCTTGACCCGGGCTCCGAACGGCCGGTGGCCTCCCGGGCTGGGAGTCAAGGCGACCCCTGCGGGTCGGGACTCGACGGCCGTCACGCACACCCCTGACAGAGAAATTCCAGCAAGCTCCGGACGTGAAGGCCCGGTAAAGACTTGCGCGTACCACGCCACTCTAGACGTTGCCCATACTTCGTTCTCCGCCGGGGTGGGGTCGTGTTGAGTGGGGTACTCACCGGCTTCCCGGCGGGCTGTCCCGCCCGCCGGGAGGCGGAGACCGTGAACGCCCCGCACCCTGGGCCGTGCCCGCTCTTTTGGAGGACGCGAGGCCGAAATGAGCGGGTTCTTGCGGGGGTAGGCTCAACAACGCCCGGTGCGCCTATCCAGTACCGGGATTCGACATGTGGAGAGGAGCCCTGACTCAGGGTGAGCACCAAGCCGACCACCACAGATCTCGAGTGGACCGAATTGGACCAGCGGGCTGTCGACACCGCCCGCGTCCTGGCCATGGATTCCGTACAGAAGGTCGGCAACGGCCACCCTGGTACGGCCATGAGCCTGGCCCCGGCCGCGTATGTGCTGTTCCAGAAGCTGATGCGGCACGACCCCAATGACGCGAACTGGACCGGCCGCGACCGGTTCGTCCTCTCTCCCGGTCACACCAGCCTGACGCTCTACATCCAGCTCTACATGGCCGGCTACGGCCTGGAGCTGGACGACCTGAAGGCGTTCCGTACCTGGGGCAGCCTGACGCCGGGTCACCCCGAGCACGGGCACACGACCGGGGTGGAGACCACGACCGGGCCGCTGGGCCAGGGCATCGCCAACGCCGTGGGCATGGCGATGGCCGCCCGCTACGAGCGCGGTCTGTTCGACCCGGAGGCCGCCGCGGGCGCCTCCCCGTTCGACCACACCATCTGGGCGATCGTCTCCGACGGCGACCTGGAGGAGGGCGTCTCGGCCGAGGCGTCCTCGCTCGCGGGTCACCAGAAGCTCGGAAACCTCGTCGCCCTGTACGACGACAACCACATCTCGATCGAGGGCGACACCGAGACCGCCTTCTCCGAGGACGTCCTCAAGCGGTACGAGGCGTACGGCTGGCACGTCCAGCGCATCGAGCAGAACGCCAACGGCGACTTCGACGTCCAGGCGCTGCACGCGGCGCTGAAGGCCGCGCAGGACGAGACCGAGCGCCCCTCGCTCATCGCGGCGCGCACGATCATCGCCTGGCCCGCCCCCAACGCGCAGAACACCGAGGCCTCGCACGGCTCGGCACTGGGCGAGGAGGAGATCGCGGCCACCAAGCGCGTGCTGGGCTTCGACCCCGAGCAGCACTTCCAGGTCGACGAGGACGTCTTCGCGCACGTGCGCAAGGCGGGCGAGCGCGGCCGTGAGGCGCACGCCGCCTGGGACAAGCAGTTCCAGGAGTGGCGCAACGCCAACGCCGAGCGCGCCGCCACGTTCGACCGCATCGCCGCGGGCGAGCTGCCCGAGGGCTGGGAGAAGTCGGTCCCGGTCTTCGAGCCCGGCAAGGCCGTGGCGACCCGCGCCGCGTCCGGCAAGGTCCTCCAGGCGCTCGGCGGGGTCATCCCCGAGCTGTGGGGTCGGCTCCGCCGACCTCGCCGGCTCGAACAACACGACGATCGACAAGACGTCGTCGTTCCTGCCGGTCGGCAACCCGCTGCCGGAGGCGGACCCGTACGGCCGTACGGTCCACTTCGGCATCCGCGAGCACGCCATGGGCTCGACGATGAACGGCATCGCGCTGCACGGCAACACGCGCATCTACGGCGGCACCTTCCTGGTGTTCTCCGACTACATGCGCCCCGCCGTCCGCCTCGCCGCGCTGATGAAGCTGCCCGTGACGTACGTGTGGACGCACGACTCCATCGGTCTGGGCGAGGACGGCCCGACGCACCAGCCGGTCGAGCACATGGCCGCGCTGCGCGCCATCCCGGGCCTGAACATGGTCCGCCCGGCCGACGCCAACGAGACCGCGATCGCCTGGCGCGAGATCCTGCGGCGCAACGACGCCCCGCACGGTCTGGCCCTGACCCGTCAGGGCGTGCCGACCTACGAGTGCAACGAGGACGCGCGCGCGGCGGATACGTGCTCTTCGAGGCCGAGGGCGGCACTCCGCAGGTCGTTCTGATCGGCACCGGCTCCGAGGTCCAGCTCGCCGTCGAGGCCCGCGAGCAGCTCCAGGCCGCCGGCATCCCGACCCGTGTGGTCTCCATGCCGTCGATCGAGTGGTTCGAGGAGCAGGACCAGGGGTACCGCGACAGCGTGCTGCCGCCCTCCGTCAAGGCCCGTGTGGCGGTCGAGGCGGGCATCGCCCTGACCTGGTACCGCTACGTCGGCGAGGCCGGCCGCATCGTCTCGCTGGAGCACTTCGGCGCTTCCGCGGACGCCAAGGTGCTCTTCCGGGAGTTCGGTTTCACCGCGGACGCGGTCACGGCCGCGGCCCGGGAATCGCTGGCCGCCGCTACACGCTGACGCCGGTACATACGACAAGTAGGAGATGCAACTCTCATGACAGACGCACTCAAGCGCCTCTCCGACGAAGGCGTCGCGATCTGGCTTGACGACCTTTCGCGCAAGCGGATCACGTCCGGCAACCTCGCCGAGCTGATCGACCAGCAGCACGTCGTGGGCGTCACCACCAACCCGTCGATCTTCCAGAAGGCGATCTCGCAGGGCGACGGTTACGACCAGCAGCTCAGCGACCTGGCCGCCCGCGAGGTCACCGTCGAAGAAGCCATCCGCATGATCACGACGGCTGACGTGAGGGACGCCGCCGACATCCTGCGGCCGGTCTTCGACGCGACCGGCGGCCAGGACGGCCGCGTGTCGATCGAGGTCGACCCGCGCCTGGCGCACAACACCAAGGCGACGACGGCCGAGGCCAGGCAGCTCGCCTGGCTGGTGGACCGTCCGAACACCCTGATCAAGATCCCGGCCACCGAGGCGGGCATCCCGGCGATCGCCGAGACCATCGGTCTGGGCATCAGCGTCAACGTGACGCTGATCTTCTCGCTGGAGCGCTACCGCAAGGTCATGGACGCCTACCTGACCGGTCTGGAGAAGGCGAAGGCCGCGGGCCTGGACCTCTCCGAGATCCACTCGGTGGCCTCGTTCTTCGTGTCCCGCGTGGACACCGAGATCGACAAGCGTCTCGACGGCATCGGCACGGACGAGGCCAAGGCGCTCAAGGGCAAGGCCGCCCTCGCCAACGCCCGTCTGGCCTACCAGGCGTATGAGGAGGTCTTCTCCTCGGACCGCTGGGCCGCCCTGGACCGGGCCGGCGCCAACAAGCAGCGTCCGCTGTGGGCCTCGACCGGCGTCAAGGACCCGGCGTACAAGGACACGCTGTACGTCGAGGACCTCGTCGCCCCCGGCACGGTGAACACCATGCCCGAGGCGACGCTGGAAGCGACCGCCGACCACGGCAACATCACGGGCAACACGATCGCAGGCACCTACGAGCAGGCGCGCGCCGAGCTCGACGCCGTCGAGAAGCTCGGTATCTCCTACGACGACGTGGTGCGGCTGCTCGAGGACGAGGGCGTCGACAAGTTCGAGGCGTCCTGGAACGACCTGCTCAAGTCGACCGAGGCGGAGCTCAAGCGCCTCGCCCCTTCGGAGGCCTAAAAATTGTCCAGCAGCAATCCGCTGCGTGACGCTCAGGACCGACGGCTCCCGCGTATCGCGGGGCCGTCGGGCCTGGTCATCTTTGGCGTCACGGGCGATTTGTCACGTAAAAAGCTGATGCCCGCCGTGTACGACCTGGCCAACCGCGGCCTGCTGCCACCGGGCTTCTCCCTCATCGGCTTCGCCCGGCGCGACTGGGAGAACGAGGACTTCACCCAGATCGTCCACGACGCCGTCAAGGAACACGCCCGCACGCCCTTCCGCGAGGAAGTCTGGCAGCAGCTGATCCAGGGCATGCGCTTCGTCCAGGGCAACTTCGACGACGACGCCGCGTTCGAGACGCTCAAGGCCACGATCCAGGAGCTCGACAAGGCACAGGGCACCGGTGGCAATTTCGCCTTCTACCTGTCCGTGCCCCCGAAGTTCTTCCCCAAGGTCGTCCAGCAGCTCAAGAAGCACGGCCTGGCCGACCAGAAGGAAGGCTCCTGGCGGCGGGCCGTCATCGAGAAGCCCTTCGGCCACGACCTGGCCTCCGCGCAGGAGCTGAACCGGATCGTCCACGAGGTCTTCCCGGCCAACGAGGTCTTCCGGATCGACCACTACCTGGGCAAGGAAACGGTCCAGAACATCATGGCGCTGCGCTTCGCCAACCAGATGTTCGAGCCGCTGTGGAACCGGTCGTACGTCGACCACGTCCAGATCACGATGGCCGAGGACATCGGCATCGGCGGCCGCGCCGGCTACTACGACGGCATCGGCGCCGCCCGCGACGTCATCCAGAACCACCTCCTCCAGCTGCTCGCGCTGACCGCCATGGAGGAGCCCGCCTCCTTCGAGGCGGACGCGCTGGTCGCCGAGAAGACCAAGGTGCTCGGCGCCGTCAAGCTCCCCAAGGACCTGGGCCGGGAGACCGTACGCGGGCAGTACGCGGCGGGCTGGCAGGGCGGCGCGAAGGCCGTCGGCTACCTCCAGGAAGAGGGCATCGACCCCAAGTCGAAGACCGACACCTACGCCGCGATCAAGCTGGAGATCGACAACCGCCGCTGGGCGGGCGTCCCGTTCTACCTCCGCACCGGCAAGCGCCTCGGCCGCCGCGTCACCGAGATCGCGGTCGTCTTCCAGCGCGCCCCGCACTCCCCCTTCGACCACACGGCCACGGAAGAGCTGGGGCAGAACGCCCTGGTCATCCGCGTCCAGCCGGACGAGGGCGTCACGGTCCGTTTCGGCTCCAAGGTGCCGGGCACCTCGATGGAGGTGCGGGACGTGTCGATGGACTTCGCGTACGGCGAGTCCTTCACCGAGTCCAGCCCCGAGGCGTACGAGCGCCTGATCCTGGACGTCCTGCTCGGCGACGCCAACCTCTTCCCGCGTCTGGAAGAGGTCGAACAGTCCTGGCGCATCCTCGACCCGATCGAGGAGTACTGGGACACCCACGGCAAGCCCGCGCAGTACCCGGCCGGTACCTGGGGCCCGGTCGAGGCGGACGAAATGCTCGCACGAGACGGACGGAGCTGGCGTCGGCCATGAAAATCGACCTGACGGACACCACGTCCAGTAAGATCAACAAGGCTCTCGTCCAGGGCCGCCGCGCCATCGGCACGCCGGCCGTGGGCATGGTCCTCACGCTGGTCATCGTCACCGACGAGGAGAACGCGTACGACGCGCTCAAGGCGGCCAACGAGGCCTCCCGCGAGCACCCCTCGCGCACCCTCGTCGTCATCAAGCGGGTCTCGCGCTCGCCGCGCGACCGCTCCAAGGCACGCCTCGACGCCGAAGTGCGGGTGGGCACGGCGGCGGGCACCGGCGAGACGGTGATCCTGCGGCTGTACGGCGAGGTCATCGACCACGCGCAGTCGGTGGTGCTGCCGCTGCTGCTGCCGGACGCGCCCGTCGTGGTGTGGTGGGCGGCCAACGCGCCGCTCGACCCGGCGCACGACCCGCTCGGCGCGCTCGCGCAGCGCCGCGTCACGGACACGTACGCCGCCGAGCACCCGGTCGATGAGCTGAGGGCGCGCGCCGAGGCCTACACGCCGGGCGACACCGACCTGTCGTGGACGCGCATCACGCCGTGGCGCTCGATGCTCGCGGCCGCGCTGGACCAGGTGGAGTGCGAGGTCACCTCGGTGGAGGTGGAGGGCGAGGAGTTCAACCCGAGCGTCGAGCTGCTCGGCATGTGGCTCGCCGACCGGCTTCGCGTACCCGTCAAGCGTGCCGTGTCTTCCGGCCCGGGCCTGACCGGCGTGAAGATGGAGACCAACTGCGGTCCGATCAAGCTCGACCGGGCGGACGGCTCGCTGGCCTCCCTGTCCATCGAGGGCCAGCCGGACCGCGCGGTGGCGCTCAAGCGGCGGGAGACCTCCGAGCTGATCGCCGAGGAACTGCGCAGGCTCGACCCGGACGACACGTACGCGTCGACGCTGAAGTTCGGTGTCGACCGGCTCGGTGAGGGTCCGGAGAGCAGGACGGCCTCGCCGGCGGCGGAAGCGGACGAGCCCGCCGCTGCCACCAAGCCCGCGAAGAAGTCGGCTCCGTCCTCGGCCCCTGCTTCCTCCTCGGCCTCCAAGAAGGCGGCGTCGAAGTGAGGGCGCCCCAGCTTGTCGTCCACCACGACAAGGAGCTGATGGCGCAGGCCGCGGCGGCGCGGCTGATCACCAAGGTCGTGGACGCCCAGACCTCGCGCGGCTCGGCGTCGGTGGTACTGACGGGCGGCCGCAACGGCAACGGCCTGCTGGCCGCGCTCGCCTCGGCTCCGGCCAGGGACGCGATCGACTGGTCGCGTCTGGACCTGTGGTGGGCGATGAGCCACCTCCCCGCCGGGGACCCGGAGCGCAACCACACCCAGGCGTGCGAGGCGCTGCTGGACGCGGTGCCGCTGGACCCTGCCCGGGTCCACGCGATGCCGGCTTCGGACGGCGTGTTCGGGGCCGACGTGGACGCGGCAGCCGCTGCGTACCGCCGCCGAACTGGCCTCGGCGGCGGGGCCCGAGGACCACGGCCCCGTGCCGGCGTTCGACGTTCTGATGCTGGGTGTGGGCCCCGACGCGCACGTGCGTCGCTCTTCCCGGAGCTCCCGGCGGTCCGTGAGACGGACCGTACGGTGGTGGGCGTCCACGGCGCCCCCAAGCCCCCGCCCACCCGCATCACGCTCACGCTGCCCGCGATCCGCGCGGCACGCGAGGTGTGGCTGCTGGCGGCGGGCGAGGACAAGGCGAAGGCCGCGGTCGTCGCGCTGTCGGGCGCCGGGGAGATCCAGGCCCCGGCGGCGGGCGCGTACGGCCGTCGCCGGACGCTGTGGCTCCTGGACGACGCGGCGGCCTCCCAGCTCCCGCGCGACCTCTACCCCCCGGCTTCGGCCTGATCCGCCGCTCCGGCACGGCTACGGCCCGGTCCGCCCCAAGGGCGTCCGGGCCGTAGCCTTTTCTCCTCCGTCCGCCCGCGGGCTCCCAGGACCCCGTGCAAGGCCACTCCGTTCCCGGTGCGGCCGGACTTCCGCCCCCGCCACGGGAAACCCCCGGCCCGTCCGGCGCAGCGGACCCGGCCCCCACTACCGGGGCTGCTCCAGGAACGGCGCCAGCAGCCCCGGCACCGCCGCCTCCGCGAAGACCAGCGCCTCCGGCTCCTCCGCGTCGTGGACCGAGTACGCCCCCGCTCCCGCCGCGGTGGTCGCCGTCAGCGTGATCAGGCCGGCCCGGCGCTGGAAGTGCGACTGCTTCACCGTCCACCCGACGACCCCGCCCCGCTGCAGCGCGTCCGTCGTGCGCGGCACCGTCCCCGACCGTGCCACCAGGTAGTCACCGCTGATGGCGTGCCCCAGGCTCCGGTACGCGTCCAGTGCCAGGAGCACCGCGAGGGGCAGCAGCACCACCGCGCACGCCCCTGCGACGTACAGCAGAGCGTCGGTCAGCAGCGCACCGAGGGCGGCGAGGACGAGCACCGGGACCAGCGCCGCGCCCACCGCCCAGCGCAGACGGCGCGTACGGGCGGCCGGCGGGTGCGGCGTGAGGCCGGCCGCGCCCGTCGGTGAGGCGGCCTCGCGCAGGACGTGCGCCGCCACCCTCTCCGCGGTGGTCCGCGGCGCGGCAGGCAGCAGCGTCTTGTGGTCGGCGTGCCGGCTGTCCTCGTCCGCCGCCAGCCCGGTGGCGACCGCGTCCACCCGCGCCGCCCCCAGCGTCCGCACCCCGAGCGGCTCGACGAGCTCCACACCGCGCAGCCTGCGTTCCTCGATGGAGATCGACCGCGTGGTGAACAGGCCGCGGCGGACCCGCAGCGTGCCGCCCGGCTCGCGCTCCAGCCGGTAGTTCCACCACATCTCGACCCACAGGCCGAGCGCCCCCACGACCCCCGCCGCGCACGCCCCGACCGTCGAGCACCACGATCATCCAGACGACCGGTGTGTCGTGGAACCGGTCCCGCACCCACTCGATCAGCTTCCCCTGCGCGCCGAACCATTCGCTGACCTGCATCAGTCCGCCGGCCGCCGCGCCGCCCAGTGCGGGGGCGACGAAGGAGAGCGGGGCGTACCGGATCCACGCGGGGTCGAGCGTGGCCAGTTCGCCCTCCCGGTGAGGGCCGGGCCCCGCCGTGGTCCCGCGGTACAGCAGCTCCCTGCGCAGCCGTTCGCCCTCCTCCCGCGTCACCGGGTCGAGTTCGAGCGTGGACTCGCCGCCGCCGGTGTTCTCACCGGTGCCGATACGGACCTTCACGAGGCCGAGGACCCGCAGCAGCACATTGGCCGTCAGGTCGACGCTGCGGATGCGTTCACGGGCCAGCGAGCGGCGTTTGACCAGCAGCAGACCCGTGTGGAGTTCGGCGCGCTCGGCGCCGATGCGGTACCGCGTCCTGCGCCAGCGCACGTAGTCGAGCGCGGAGCCGCCCACGACCAGCAGGACGGCTCCGGTCCCCACCCAGGTGAGCGCCTGCCACACCGGCCTGCTCCCCGCGAGCCCGATGAAGGCCGGCGCTCCGGCGCCCACCGCGATGCCCGCCATGACCAGCGCGGCGGCCAGGACGGTGCGCGGGGCCAGCCGCCGCCAGCCGTCGCCGCTCTCCGGCCGTTCCCCGTCCTCGGAGACACCCCCCGGGACGCTCACGTCGCGTCCCCGGGGGTGGCCCGCGTCATCAGGGTCAGCCGCTCCGCCAGCTCCGCGGCGAGCTCGTGGTCGAGCCCCTCGATCTTCACCGCGCCCTTGGAGGACGCGGTGGTGACGATGACCGTGGCGAGCCTGAACGCCTGCTCCAGCGGCCCGCGCACGGTGTCCACGGTCTGGATCCGCGACATCGGCGCGATCCGCCACTCCTGCCAGAAGAAGCCGGTACGCACGTACACCGCGTCGTCCGTGACCTCCCAGCGGTGCACCCGGAACCACCACGGCGGCAGGAACACCGTGATGGCCGCGCCGAGCACCGCGAGCACGCCGGCGGACAGCAGCAGCCACGGCCGTGCGGGCGCGACGAGCGCGCCCGGCACGGCCAGTACGGCCACCAAGGCCGCGGTCAGCAGCAGCCACTGTGTCCGCCACCAGCCGATGACCCGCCGGTCGAGCGTGTTGTTCGGCGGCCTGAGCCGCACACTCCCCGTCCCCCCGGCCATCGACCCGTCTCCCGTCCGCCGGCCGGTCAGCGACCGCGCAGTGTGCGGTACTTGGCGGCCAGGGTCGCGGTCGAGCTGTCCAGCTGCTCGCCGCCCTCCGCCGCGGAAGCGGCCGGTGTCACCGTTTCCGTCAGGACCGGCTCGATCTTCTTGGCGAGGACCTTGCCGAGTTCGACGCCCCACTGGTCGAACGAGTCGATGTTCCAGACGGCTCCCTGGACGAACACCTTGTGCTCGTACAGCGCGATCAACTGCCCCAGCACGGACGGGGTGAGCTCGTCCGCGAGGATCGTCGTCGTCGGGTGGTTGCCGCGGAACGTCTTGTGCGGCACCAGTTCCTCGGCCACCCCTTCCGCCCGCACCTCGTCGGGCGTCTTGCCGAAGGCCAGCGCCTGCGTCTGGGCGAAGAAGTTCGCCATGAGCAGGTCGTGCTGCGCCTCCAGGCCCGGCATCAGGTCGGCGACCGGCCTGGCGAAGCCGATGAAGTCCGCCGGGATCATCTTCGTGCCCTGGTGCAGCAACTGGTAGTACGCGTGCTGCCCGTTGGTGCCCGGCGTGCCCCACACCACCGGTCCCGTCTGCCAGTCGACCGGGTTGCCCTCGCGGTCCACGGACTTGCCGTTGGACTCCATGTCGAGCTGCTGGAGGTACGCCGTGAACTTCGACAGGTAGTGGCTGTACGGGAGGACCGCGTGCGCCTGCGCGTCGAAGAACTCCCCGTACCAGACGCCCAGCAGACCGAGCAGCAGCGGCGCGTTCTCCTCGGCCGGCGCGGTGCGGAAGTGCTCGTCGACCAGGTGGAAGCCGTCGAGCATCTCACGGAAGCGGCCGGGGCCGATCGCGATCATCAGCGACAGGCCGATGGCCGAGTCGTACGAGTACCGCCCGCCGACCCAGTCCCAGAACTCGAACATGTTGGCCGTGTCGATGCCGAAGTCCGCGACCTTCTCGGCATTCGTGGACAGGGCCACGAAGTGCTTGGCGACGGCGCCGCTGTCCGCGCGGAGGTTCGTCAGCAGCCAGTCGCGCGCCGACGTGGCGTTGGTGATGGTCTCGATCGTGGTGAAGGTCTTGGACGCGATGATGAACAGCGTCTCGGCCGGGTCCAAGTCCCGCACGGCTTCGTGCAGATCGGCTCCGTCGACGTTCGACACGAAGCGGACCGTGAGGTCCCGGTCGGTGAAGGAGCGCAGCGCCTCGTACGCCATGGCGGGACCGAGGTCGGAGCCGCCGATGCCGATGTTGACGACGTTCTTGATGCGCTTCCCGGTGTGGCCGGTCCACTCCCCCGACCTGATCCGGTCGGCGAAGGCGGCCATCTTGTCGAGCACCGCGTGGACGGCGGGGACGACGTTCTCCCCGTCGACCTCGATCACCGCGTCGCGCGGCGCGCGCAGGGCGGTGTGCAGCACCGCGCGGTCCTCGGTGGTGTTGATCTTCTCGCCGCGGAACATCGCGTCCCGCAGCTCGGCGACCCCGGCTCCGCGGGCCAGGTCGCGCAACAGCCCCAGCGTCTCGTCCGTCACCAGGTGCTTGGAGTAGTCGAGGTAGAGGTCCCCGACCTTGACGGTGTATCCGGTGCCCCGCTCGGGATCGGCGGCGAACAGTTCTCGCAGATGCGTCTGGCCCAGCTGTTCGCGATGCTTCGCGAGAGCGGTCCACTCGGGCATCCGGTTGAGCCTGGTGCGGCTTGCTGCGTTCATCTCGGACATCAGCCCACTTCTTCTCGTACCTGCGTGCATGCCCCCTGGCAGCTCCAACCTAATTGATCAGAGCGGCCAGCGATGCTGTGGCGGCCGTGAAGAGCGCCGCCGCCAGCAGGGCGGGGGTATGCAGACCCCAGGCGGAGGCGGCCGCGCCGCCCAGCAGCGCACCGAGCGGTGCGCCTGCGATCGCGAGCGTGCGGAAGGCCGAACTGATCCTTCCCAGCATGGCTTCCGGGCTGCGCTCCTGCATCAGCGTCACCTGGTTGGTGTTCCACACCAGCCCCATGAGGCCGAACAGCGCCATCGCGATGACCGTCACCCACAGCTCGCGGACAAGCCCCATCGCCGCCAGACAGCAGATCTGCACGGCTCCGGCCGCGAACACACTGCGTATCCGCCCGATCCGCCTGGAGAGCCGGCCGGCCAGCAGCCCGCCCGCCACACTGCCCACGCCGTACGCCGTGATGACCGCCGCGTAACCGCCGTGCCCGGCGTCCAGCCAGCCGGTGACCTGGAGGACCAGGGTGGCGATGAGCGCGGCCATGCCGACGTTGCACAGCGTGGTGGCGACGCAGAGCCCGCGCAGCACGCGGTCCCGCCACAGCACCCGCAGCCCCTGCGCGATGTCCCCGCGCAGCGTGCTGCCCGGAGGTCTCGGCGCCCGCTCCGGCGCCGTCACCCGCAGCGAAGCGATCAGCACGGCCCCCAGGACGTACGTCGCGGCGTCCGCGGCGTACGGCACGGCCGCACCCGCCAGCAGCAGCACCGGCACCAGCGGAGCGGCCAGGAAGCCTCCCGCGATCTGCTGCCCGGTCAGCAGCCGGGCGTTGGCGCTGCCCAGGGCGGCCTTGGGCACCAGCGAGGGCAGCAGGGCCGTGGCGGCGTTGTCGAAGAGGGTCTGGAGGGTGGTGAGCGCGAAGGCGAGCGCGACGAGCAGTGCGATCGAGGCGTGGCCGAGGGCGACCGCCACCGCGAAGGCGGCCATCAGCGCGGCCCGCACCAGATCCACGGCCCACATCGCCCGGCGCTGGTCCACCCGGTCCGCCACCGCTCCGCCCAGCAGCCCGAACAGCAGCCACGGCAGGTAACCGCACGCCGTCACCAGCGCCACCAGCACGGGGTCGGACGTCAGCGAGGCGGCCAGCAGCGGCATCGCGGCCGTACGCAGCGAGTCGCCGAACTTCGAGACGACAGCCGCGGTCCACAGCCGGCCGAACCCCCCGCGCCAGGCCGGGGCCCGCGCCTCCTCCGCCCCCGATTGCGCGGCCGCGGTCTTGCTCGTCGTCACAACTCCCCCTCCCGGTCCTGTGATTCAAGAACCGTAGAGGGTGCCACTGACAACCGGCCCCGAGAAGCAGTCCGGAGAGCAGACCGCAGAAGCAGTCCGGCCGGACACCCGAAGGTGTCGGCGGATCGCAATTCCTAGATCTCGCCCCGCAGTTTCGCGAGAGCCTCGGCGAGAATCGCCTCGCCGTCCGCGTCGCTGCGCCGTTCCCGTACGTACGCGAGATGCGTTTTGTACGGCTCCGTGCGCGGCGGGGCCGGCGGATTGTCCCGGTCCTGTCCGGCCGGGAACCCGCAGCGCGGGCAGTCCCACGTGTCCGGAACCTGAGCGTCATGGGCAAAGCTCGGCTGCGTCTCGTGCCCGTTGGAACACCAGAAGGAGATGCGGAGACGGGGTGCGGACTCGCCGCGCTCGGCCTCACCCATCGGCCCCGCTCCGACCCGGCTTCCCCGGATCGCGTTGCCACTTGCCACGGTCGTAACTCCCTGCGTGATGGTGCTGCACTGCATCAATCAGCGGCTACCGCCGCGGAGTCGTCAAACAGCTCAGCTGCGAGCGCCCCACTCTACGCAGGACCCAACGCGCGTCCAGTGACTGGAGTTGCGCCCCTGCCGCGCAGACACGAGCCGTCGGCCCCATGATAGGCCGCGCTCCCGTCTGCGTACCGGACGACGGGTCAGCTGTCCAGCTTCATCAGCAGACCGAGCACGATAATGCAGGCAAACCACATCAGACCGATTACCACCGTGATGCGGTCGAGGTTGCGCTCGGCGACCGAGGACCCACCGACGGACGACTGCATGCCGCCGCCGAACATGTCGGAGAGACCGCCGCCCTTCCCCTTGTGCATCAGAACCAGCAGCATCAGCAGCAGGCTGAAGACGATCAGGGCGATCGAGAACCCCATAACCACGGCTGGACCAACTTCCTCGGACTTCGGACTTCGGAGACGGACAACGGGGGCCGGACGGCTGTTGCGCAACAGCCCCGGCCCCCGCCAGGGTACGACGGATCGGCCCTACGGCCTACTCACTGGTCGCGGAACCGAATGATCTTGACGAACTCGTCGGAGTCCAGCGCCGCGCCGCCCACCAGGGCCCCGTCGACATCCGGCTGCGCCATGATCGCGGCGACGTTCCCGGACTTGACCGAGCCGCCGTACTGGATGCGGACCTTGTCGGCCAGCTCCTGCGAGTACAGCTCCGCGAGACGGCCGCGGATCGCTCCGCAGACCTCCTGCGCGTCCTCGGGGGTGGCGACCTCGCCGGTACCGATGGCCCACACCGGCTCGTACGCGATCACGACGGACTCGGCCTGCTCGGCCGGGACGTCCTTGAGGCCGCCGTCGAGCTGGGCGAGCGTGTGCGCGACCTGGTTGCCCGCCTTGCGGATGTCGAGACCCTCGCCGACGCACAGGATCGGGGTCAGACCGTGCTTGTACGCGGCCTTCACCTTGGCGTTGCAGACCTCGTCGGTCTCGTTGTGGTACTGCCGGCGCTCGGAGTGCCCGACGGCGACGTACGCGCACTTGAGCTTGGCGAGCATCACGCCCGAGATCTCACCGGTGTACGCGCCGGAGTCGTGCGCCGAGATGTCCTGGGCGCCGTACTTGATCTTGAGCTTGTCGGCGTCCACCAGCGTCTGCACGGACCGCAGGTCCGTGAAGGGGGGCAGGACCGCGACCTCTACGGAGTCGTAGTCCTTGTCGGTGAGCGCGAAGGCGAGCTTCTGGACGTGCGCGATGGCCTCGAGGTGGTTGAGGTTCATCTTCCAGTTGCCCGCCATCAGCGGGGTGCGGGTGGTCATGAAGAGTCAGTCCTCCAGTGCGGCGAGGCCGGGAAGCGTCTTGCCCTCGAGGTATTCGAGGCTGGCGCCGCCACCGGTCGAGATGTGGCCGAATGCGTTCTCGTCGAAGCCCAGGATGCGGACGGCGGCGGCGGAGTCACCACCACCGACCACCGTGAAGGCGGGGCTGTCGACGAGGGCCTGGGCGACCGCCTTGGTGCCCTCAGCGTAGTCGGGGTGCTCGAAGACGCCCATCGGACCGTTCCAGAAGACGGTGGCCGCGTCGGCGAGCTTCGATGCGTACAGCTTGCGGGTCTCGGGACCGATGTCCAGACCCTCCTGGTCGGCCGGGATGGCGTCCGCGGCGACCGTCGTCGGGTTCGCCGGAGCCTTCGTCTTGAGGTCCGGGAATTCGGCCGAGACCAGTACGTCGACGGGGAGCACGAACTCCACGCCCTTGGCCTCGGCCCGCTCCAGGTACTCCAGAACCGTCGGGATCTGGTCGGCCTGGAGCAGCGAGATGCCGACCTCGTGGCCCTGGGCCTTGAGGAAGGTGTACGCCATGCCGCCGCCGACCAGGATGCGGTCGGCCTTCTCCAGCAGGTGGTCGATCACGCCGAGCTTGTCGGAGACCTTGGCGCCGCCGAGGACCACGACGTACGGCCGCTCGACGTCCTCCGTGAGCTTCTTCAGGACGCCGACCTCGGTGGCGATGAGGCCGCCGGCGACGTGCGGGAGCCGGGCCGGGAGGTCGTAGACCGAGGCGTGCCTGCGGTGCACGGCGCCGAAGCCGTCGCCGACGTACACATCGGCCAGCTCGGCCAGCCGGTCCGCGAAGGCGCCGCGCTCGGCGTCGTCCTTCGAGGTCTCGCCGGCGTTGAAGCGGAGGTTCTCGATGACGGCAACCTTGCCGTTGCCGAGGCCCGCGACGACGGCCTTGGCGGACTCGCCGACCGTGTCGGTCGCGAAGGCGACCTCGGTGCCGAGGAGTTCACCGAGGCGCGCGGCGGCGGGGGCGAGCGAGAAGGCCGGCTCCGGGGCGCCCTGGGGGCGGCCCAGGTGCGAGGCGACGTCGACGCGGGCGCCCGCGGCGGCGAGCTTCTCGATCGTCGGCTGGACGGCGCGGATGCGGCCGTCGTCGGTGATGGTGGTGCCGTCGAGCGGCACGTTGAGGTCGGCGCGGACGAATACCCGCTTGCCCTCGACCCCTTCGGCGAGAAGTTCGTCGATCGTCTTCATCTGTTACTGGACTCCTTGGGAGACAAAACACGTGACAGGGCCCGGCCAGCGCCGCGTTGCGCTGGCCGAGCCCTGTGCTCACATCGAGGTGCCTGCCGGACGGATCAGAGCTGGCTGCCGACGAAGACCGTGAGGTCGACGAGGCGGTTGGAGTAGCCCCACTCGTTGTCGTACCAGCCGATGACCTTGACCTGGGTGCCCTCGGCCATGGTCAGCGAGGAGTCGAAGGTGCAGGACGCCGGCTCGTTGACGATGTCGGAGGACACGATCGGGTCGACCGTGTACTCGACGATGCCCTTGAGCTCGCCCTCGGCGGCCTTCTGGAAGGCCGCGTTGATCTCGTCCTTGGTGACCTCGCGCTCCAGCGTGATGACCAGGTCGGTGACCGAGCCGGTCGGGACCGGGACGCGCATCGCGATGCCGTCGAGCTTGCCCTTGAGCTGCGGGAGGACCAGCGCGGTGGCCTTGGCGGCACCCGTGGTGGTCGGAATGATGTTCTCGGCGGCGGCGCGTGCGCGACGCAGGTCGGAGTGGGGGAAGTCCAGGATGCGCTGATCGTTGGTGTACGCGTGCACCGTCGTCATCAGGCCCTTCACGATGCCGAAGTTCTCGTCGAGAACCTTGGCCATCGGCGCCACACAGTTGGTGGTGCAGGAGGCGTTGGAGATGACGTGGTGGTTGGCCGCGTCGTACTTGTCCTGGTTGACACCCATCACGATGGTGATGTCCTCGTTCTTGGCCGGAGCCGAGATGAGGACCTTCTTCGCACCACCGGCGAGGTGCTTCTCGGCATCCG
The DNA here is from genome assembly GCA_003719395.1 of Streptomyces altiplanensis. GTDB lineage: Bacteria > Actinomycetota > Actinomycetes > Streptomycetales > Streptomycetaceae > Streptomyces > Streptomyces altiplanensis. The sequence continues at coordinate 56,204 of RHMC01000005.1, read as the reverse complement.
CCTTCTTGGTGAAGATGCCGGTGGACTCGATCACGATGTCGACGCCCAGCTCGCCCCACGGGATGTCCGCCGGGTTGCGCTCGGACAGCACCTTGATGGTGTGGTCGTCGACGGTGATGGTGTCCGCCGTGTGCGACACCTCGGCCTTGAGGCGGCCGAGAATGGTGTCGTACTTCAGCAGGTGTGCCGTGGTCGCAGTGTCACCCAGGTCGTTGACAGCCACGATCTCGATGTCCGCACCCTGCTCCAGCAGCGCCCGGAAGTAGTTGCGCCCGATGCGGCCGAAGCCGTTGATGCCTACGCGGATCGTCACGAAACCGATCTCCTCGTTGGTACGCCGGGTTTCGACGCCGGCGAGATGTATGGGATGTCCCCGACCGCTTCCGACCCTACCTCTACGCGGCGCTGTGGGTGACATCGAGCGGCCCCGGACGCGGCCCGGAGGTCCGTACTCCCCAGTAGGAGTACGGACCTCCGGTACCTGCGGCCCTTCCTGGGCCGGTTACGCAGAGTCAGCGCCGCAGCGAACCGAGCGCCTTGCCCAGCAGTGCGGTCCGCTCCGCGGCGTCCGGCACGTGTTCCAGGCCGAACCCGAACAGAACGGTGTCACGTGTAGTGACTGCCGCATAGGACTTGAACAGCTCACCCGACCTGGCCCAGTCGCCCCCGACGGCGGGACTTCCGGCCGGGGCCCCGGGGGCCGTCCAGGCGCCGAGCGAGGTCTCGAAGCCCTCGCTCTCCTTGTCGGCCCCTCCGACGGTCAGCCGCGCGTCGTCCACGAAGACGCCGCGGCCGCCGCTGCCGGGGTCGGTGATGGAGCTGAGCGCCAGCTCGACCTTCTTGCCCGCGTAGGCGCTGAGGTCGAAGGAGACCTGCTTCCAGCCGCCGGACGAGCCGGTGAAGCTGTTCCACGCGCCGGTGGTGCCGGTCGCCCGGCAGCCGCCCGCCTCCAGGGTGAGGTAGTGCCGCAGGAAGGGGTGGCCGTTGATGAAGTAGCCCTGCTCGCACTCGGCCGGGACGGCGGTCCTGGTGGCGCCGCCCTCCTCGGGGAGCGTCGTCCAGTCCTCGGCTCCCTCGGTGTGCGCCTCCAGGGCCGCGTGATCGTAGGCGTTCTCGGTGTTCCAGTTGAGGGCGAGACGCAGCTGCGGCTTGTCGGCGGCGCTCACCGCGGTGAGGTCGACCGTACGGGCGAGGCGCTTCCAGTCGCCGTCCTCGTGCGCGGCGGCCGCCATCCACTGGCCCATGTGCGGGGCGTACGGGTTGGTGATCCCGTCGTACCGGCCCGCCTGCGCGCTCCGGAACTGCGGGAACCGCTCCGCCGGCAGCGTGTCCGAGGTGACGGTGTACGCGCCCGCCGCGTCCAGCGGGTTTCCGGGCGCTCCCGTGAGCGGTCCGGCCGTTCCCGCAAGCGGCCCCGCGCCGGTGAACCCGGTGGCACCGCCGGCGTTCGTACGTCCGTAGGCACCGAGGTAGTACTGGCTGAAGTCGTCGGTGACGGCCGGGCCGACGACCGCGTTGCCGCCCGCCATCTCACCGGCCTCGATCAGCTTGCCGCCCTCGTTGAGGAAGGCGCGTACGGCCGTCTGGGTGGGGCCGGTGGGCGCCTTGGCGCCGGTGTAGTGGACAGCGGTGCGGAAGTGGGAGAGGACGCCGAGGGCGTGCGGTGCGCCCCGGGTGGCGACGTCCCAGACGGCGGCGGTGCGGCCGTTCGCCCTGAGGGCGTCGACGTACTTCTGGGCGTGCTGCGCGGGCGCGCCCTCTTCGGCGATCACCAGGGTGTCCGCGCGGGAACGCTCGGCGACCGTGTACGTGAAGTGCTCGCTGGAGGTGCGCTTGCCCGCCTTGGTGCGGCCCGTGAACCAGACCTCCACCTTGTCGCCCGGTCCGGCGTCCTCGACCTCCGCGCGGTACTCGTCGAACCAGAGGTTGTCCTCGCCGCCGTACGTCTCGCCGCCCTTCCAGCGCTCCAGGTCCTCGTCGTGCGTACGGCCTCCGTTGACGCGGTAGTTGAGTTCCTTGCCGCGTACGGACTTGCGGGCCGTGACGGCGACCTGCTGGTCACCGCCGCGCGCCGCGTAGGAGGTCGTGAAGGTGTCAGGCGTGAAGTCGGGGGCGGCCATGCCGACGGACGAGGACGGCCGGTCGGGGTGGGCGGCGGTCTCCGCGACGGAGAGGGCGAAGGGGACGTTCTTGGCGAACTCCGCCTGGATCAGTTTCTCGTCGTCGGGGAAGTTGAAGCCGGACTGGCAGTCCTCCGGCTTCCACTGGTCGCCGGGGTCGATGTTCGACGCCGTCTGGCAGGTGGTCATCTCCGGGGTGAACATCATCGTGCCGTTGACGTTGGCCGCGTGTCCGTCGGCCTCGCCGTTGGTGGTGTAGAGCTCGGAGGAGACCTGCGGGTGGTACCCGGGAACGGCCGGCTTCTCGGGCGTGCCCGCGAGCGCCCTGTAAAGCACGTCGTCGGGGGTCGGGGTGGCGACCTGCCAGCCGACGCCGTAGAGGATCAGCTCGGCGGCGGAGTGGTAGTTGATGCCGTACTCGAAACCGATGCGCTTCTGGAAGCGGTCGAGCACCCGGGTCTCGGGCTCGGACATGGGGGACGCGCCGCGGTAGGTGGCGCTGGCGGGGTTCGGCGAGGAGCCCTCGTTGTCGTAGCCCCACTTGTACGCGAAGTTGCGGTTGAGGTCGACGCCGTCGCTCGCGGTGTACTTGCCGTCGGCGTCGATGTCGCGCATGTTCTTGCGCCACAGGCGGTCGCCGTCCGGGTCGTGGGTCCAGTCGTAGCCGTCCGGGTTGGCGGAGAGCACGAACCACAGCTCGGTGGAGTCCACGATCTTCGTGATGCGGCGGTCCTTGCCGTACCGGTCCAGGTAGTGGTGCATCAGCCGCCGGGTCATCTCCGGGGTGATCCACTCGCGGGCGTGCTGGTTGGACAGGTACAGCACGGAGGGCTTGGCGCCGTCCTTGGTCTTCTTCGCGCCCTTGGTGAGCTTGAGGGCGAGGATGTCCTTGCCCTGGAGGGTCTTGCCGATGGAGACGACCTTGGTGAGGTCCGGATGCGCCTGCCCCGTCCTGACGATCTCCTCCTGGAGATTGCCCTTGCCGCTGTACGGGCGGTAGACGCCGTCCCCGGCGGCGGCGAGGCGCGACTGCGTCTTCGCCGAGACCTTGCGCTCGGTGAGGTTCCTGACGCCCTTGGCGGCCAGGTCCTCGGCCTGGGCGTCGGTGAGGAAGAGCTCGACGCGCGCCGTGCCCTTCTCCGGCGCCCGTTCGCCCATCTCGTGGGCATCCTGCCCGGCCGCCAGGAGCAGGGGGATCTGCTCCCTGGTGACGTCCGCGTTGAACACCTTGACGGCGTCGGCGCCCATGTCGGCGCTGTCCGCTCCGGTGCCTCCCGGTCCGGCGCTCCCCGCCCCCTCCGCCTGGGCGACGGGTGCCGCCACCACACCGCCGAGCAGCAACGCGCCCGCTGCGAGGATCGATCTCGCTCTGCGTCTCATGAGCCACCTTTGCTGTTGTCTGCCACGTAAGTGAACAAGCGCCAGGCTCATGACAGTCCATGGTCATGTCAATAGCGCGTCAGGGGTGCGAAAAGCCGCTGTCGGCACCCGCGGGGGCACCGGCAGCGGCCAGTCGTACGGTGGGAGCGGTCAGCCGATCAGCCCGTCGGCCATTTCCTCGGTGATCGTGGACTCCGTGCCGGGGATGCCGAGGTCCTGGGCCCGCTTGTCGGCCATGGCCAGCAGACGGCGGATCCGGCCGGCGACCGCGTCCTTCGTCAGCGGCGGGTCGGCCAGCGCGCCCAGCTCCTCCAGAGATGCCTGCTTGTGGTCCATGCGCAGCCGCCCGGCGGCGGCGAGGTGCTCGGGCACCTCATCGCCGAGGATCTCCAGCGCACGCCCCACCCGGGCCCCCGCGGCGACCGCGGCCCGCGCGGAGCGGCGCAGGTTCGCGTCGTCGAAGTTGGCCAGGCGGTTGGCGGTGGCGCGGACCTCGCGGCGCATCCGCCGCTCCTCCCAGGCCAGCACGGACTCGTGCGCGCCGAGGCGGGTCAGCAGGGCACCGATCGCGTCCCCGTCCCGTACGACGACGCGGTCCACGCCGCGCACCTCGCGCGCCTTGGCCCCGATGGAGAGCCTGCGGGCGGCACCGACCAGGGCGAGAGCGGCCTCGGGCCCCGGGCAGGTGACCTCCAGCGAGGAGGAACGGCCGGGCTCGGTGAGCGAGCCGTGGGCGAGGAACGCGCCGCGCCAGGCGCTCGGCGTCGCACGTGCGCCGGAGACGACCTGCGGGGGCAGCCCGCGGATGGGCCGGCCGCGGCCGTCGACCAGGCCGGTCTGGCGCGCCAGCTGGTCGCCGCCCGCCACCACCCGTACGAGATAGCGGGAACCGCGGCGCAGTCCGCTCGGCGCCATCACCACCAGCTCCGAGTGGTGTCCGAAAATCTCAAGAATGTCCTTCTTGAGTCTTCGGGCGGCGAAGCTCACGTCCAGCTCCGCCTCGATCACAATCCGGCCGCTCACCAGGTGCAGCCCGCCCGCGAACCGAAGAATCGCCGAGACCTCCGCCTTCCTGCAGCAGGTCCGGGTGACGGGGAGCCGGGAGATTTCGTCCTTCACCGCTGCCGTCATCGCCATGGGCCGATCCTTCCATGCATCCGAAAAATACGGTCGTACGCGGCGGCCAACAGCTCCGGATCGTGGACCGGGGAACCGTCGGGCGCGGCGACCGGCGCCAGCTCGACCGCGGCTCCGAACCGCTTGGCGGCATCGGCGAGAGACTCGCGATCGGGCACGGCAGCCTCGTCGGCCAACACCACGTCCAGGGCGAGTTTAGGGGCGTGTCGTCCCAAAACCTCCAAATGACGCTGCGGAGAGAAGCCATCGGTTTCTCCGGGTTGCGGCGCGAGATTGAGCGACAGGACCCGGCGGGCCCGCGTCTCGACGAGGGCGTCGAGCAGCTCGGGCACCAGGAGGTGCGGGATCACCGAGGAGAACCAGGAGCCGGGGCCGAGCACCACCCAGTCCGCGTCGCGGACGGCGGCGACGGCCTCCGGGACGGCCGGCGGGCCCTGCGGGACCAGGTGCACGGACTGCACCTCGCCGGGGGTGAGCGCCACGGTCCGCCTGGCCGCGGATCGTGTCCACCTCGTCGGGGCGCCGGGGGTCGTGCCCCCGTACGAGCGCCTGGAGCTCCAGCGGCACGGCGGACATGGGCAGCACCCGGCCGTGCGCGCCGAGCAGCTTGCCGACCAGGTCGAGGGCCTGGACATGGTCGCCGAGCTGCTCCCACAGAGCGACGATCAGCAGATTGCCGACGGCGTGGTCGTGCAGGTCGCCGCGGCTGGAGAAGCGGTGCTGGATGACGCGCGACCAGGTCTGACCCCAGTCGTCGTCCCCGCACAGCGCGGCCGAGCGCCTTGCGCAGGTCACCCGGCGGCAGTACGCCCAGCTCGTCGCGGAGCCGCCCGCTGGAGCCGCCGTCGTCGGCGACCGTGACCACCGCGGTCAGGTCGCCGGTGATGCGGCGCAGCGCCGTGAGCGACGCGGAAAGCCCCATGCCGCCGCCGAGGGCGACGACTTTGGGCTGGGCGCCGCGTTTGCGCAACGGCCGCGCGGCATCGCTGCCACGCAGCCGGCGCAGGCGGAAATTGCGTCCGGTCACTCGCGCCCCATGTCCCGGTGGACGAGGACGGTCTCGACGCCTTCGGAGGAGAGGCGGGCGGCCAGCTTCTCGGACATGGCGACGCTGCGGTGCTTGCCTCCCGTACAGCCGACGGCGATGGTGACGTAACGCTTGCCCTCACGACGGTAGCCGGCGGCGATGAGCTGGAGCAGCTCGGTGTACTGGTCGAGGAACTCCTTGGCGCCCGGCTGGTTGAAGACGTAGCCGGAGACCTCCTCGTTGAGGCCGGTGAAGGGACGGAGCTCCGGGACCCAGTGAGGGTTCGGCAGGAAGCGGCAGTCGACGACGAGGTCGGCGTCGACCGGCAGGCCGTACTTGTATCCGAAGGACATGACCGTGGCGCGCAGCTGCGGCTCGTCGTCGCCCGCGAACTGGGCGTCCATCTTGGCGCGCAGTTCGTGGACGTTGAGGCTGGAGGTGTCGATGACCAGGTCGGCGTCGCCGCGCAGCTCGCGCAGCAGGTCGCGCTCGGCCGCGATGCCGTCGGTGATCCTGCCGTCGCCCTGCAGCGGGTGGGGGCGGCGTACGGACTCGAAACGGCGCACCAGGGCGTCGTCCGAGGACTCCAGGAAGACGATCCGGCGGGTGACCTCCTTGGCGTCCAGGTCGGCCAGGGACTCGCGGAGGTTGTCGAAGAAGCGCCGGCCGCGGACGTCCACGACGACGGCGATACGGGCGACATTGCCCTGCGAGCGGGCGCCGAGCTCCACCATGGTGGGGATCAGCGCGGGCGGCAGGTTGTCGACGACGAACCAGCCGAGGTCTTCGAGGCACTTCGCGGCGGTACTGCGGCCCGCTCCCGACATGCCCGAGATGATCACCAGCTCGGGGATGGCCGGCTCGTTCGCCTCGCCGTTGTGCCCGGTCTGCCCGGTCTCCCCGGTCGTGCCCGTACTCACGTGTGCTCCGTCTCCGTCGTACTCAGTCATTCCTGCTGCCCCCGTTCCGACGGGGAGGCCGCGGACGCGTGTACAGCGGTGTCCGCGACTTCCTCGACAGTTTCCTCGTCGTCTTCAATGATCTCTCCTGTCGCCGTGTTCACGGCGGGCGCGGCCGGCGCGGCCTGCGCGAGGAACGCGGCGACGGTCTCGGCCGTCTTGCGGCCTATCCCCGGAACCTCGCAGATCTGGTCGATTGTCGCGGACCGGAGCTTTTTCACCGAACCGAAGTGCTTGACCAGGGCCTGCTTGCGCGTCTCGCCGAGACCGGGGACGGCGTCGAGCGGCCCTGCCCTGAAGCGCTTGGCGCGCTTGGTGCGCTGGTAGCGGATGGCGAAGTCGTGGGCCGTGTCACGCACCCGCTGGAGGAGGTAGAGCCCTTCGCTGCTGCGGGGCAGGACCACCGGGTCGTCCTCGCCCGGCAGCCAGACCTCTTCGAGGCGCTTGGCGAGACCGCAGACGGCGACGTCGTCGATGCCGAGCTCGTCGAGGGCGCGCTGGGCGGCGGCCACCTGGGGCTGTCCGCCGTCGACGACGACGAGCTGCGGCGGGTACGCGAAACGCCTGGGCCTGCCGTCGTCCTCCGGCTGCGGCTCGGCGGGTACCTCCAGAGCCCCGGTCTCCTCGGCTCCGCTCTCCTCGGTCCACTCCCCCGTCCTCTCCTTCTCCTGGAGGTAGCGGCGGAAGCGGCGGGTGAGCACTTCGTGCATGGCACGGACGTCGTCCTGGCCCTCGAAGCTCTTGATCTGGAAGCGGCGGTACTCGCTCTTGCGGGGCAGGCCGTCCTCGAAGACGACCATGGAGGCCACCACGTCGTCGCCCTGGAGGTGGGAGATGTCGAAGCACTCGATGCGCAGCGGGGCGGAGTCCAGTCCGAGCGCCTCGGCGATCTCCTCCAGGGCGCGGGAGCGGGTGGTCAGGTCGGACGCGCGCTTGGTCTTGTGCAGGACGAGGGCCTGCTGGGCGTTGCGCAGGACCGTCGCCATCAGGTCCTTCTTGTCGCCGCGCTGCGGGATGCGCAGCGAGACGTTCGAACCGCGCCGCCCGGCGAGCCACTGGGAGACCGCAGGGGCGTCCTCGGGCAGGGCCGGCACGAGGACCTCCTTGGGCACCGCGTCGCCCTGCTCCTCGCCGTACAGCTGCTGGAGCGCGTGCTCGACGAGGCCCGCGGTGTCGACGGCCTCGACCTTGTCGGTGACCCAGCCGCGCTGGCCGCGGACCCGGCCGCCGCGTACGTGGAAGATCTGGACGGCCGCTTCCAGCTCGTCCTCGGCGACGGCGATCAGGTCGGCGTCGGTGGCGTCGTTGAACACCACCGCGTTCTTCTCCAGGGCGCGGCGCAGGGCCCCTATGTCGTCACGCAGGCGGGCGGCCTTCTCGTACTCCATGTCCTCGGCGGCCTCGTGCATCTGCTGTTCGAGGCGCTTGAGGTACTGGCCGGTGCGGCCGGCCATGAAGTCGCAGAACTCCTCGGCCAGTTCCCGGTGTTCCCCGGGTGTGACGCGGCCCACGCAGGGCGCGGAGCACTTGCCGATGTAGCCGAGGAGGCAGGGGCGGCCGGTCCTCGCGGCGTTCTTGAAGACGCCGGCCGAGCAGGTGCGCACGGGAAAGACGCGGAGCATCAGGTCGACGGTCTCGCGGATCGCCCAGGCGTGTCCGTACGGGCCGAAATAGCGCACGCCCTTCTTCTTGGGGCCGCGCATGACCTGGACCCTGGGGAACTCCTCGCCCAGCGTCACCGCCAGGGACGGGTAGCTCTTGTCGTCGCGGTACTTGACGTTGAAGCGGGGGTCGAACTCCTTGATCCAGGAGTACTCCAGCTGGAGCGCCTCGACCTCCGTGGAGACCACCGTCCACTCGACGGACGCGGCCGTGGTGACCATGGTGCGGGTGCGCGGGTGGAGATTGGCCAGGTCCTGGAAGTACGAGGAGAGGCGTGGGCGCAGGCTCTTCGCCTTCCCGACGTAGATCACCCGGCGGTGCTCGTCACGGAATTTGTAGACCCCCGGCGAGTCGGGGATCTGTCCCGGCTTGGGGCGGTAGCTGGAGGGGTCTGCCATGTCACACACCCTACTTGCGGGCAGTGACAACGCGGGGTGACCGGAGGGCGGGAAGGCGGGCGGGACGAGTGGAGCGGGCGGCGCGGACGGAGCGGGCGGGGCGGATCAGGCCTCCGGGCCTGCGACGAGCTTGCCGCCCTCGACCTTGACCGGTATCGCGGGCAGCGGCACGGTCGCCGGGCCCTGGAGCACGTCCCCTGTCGTCACGTCGAAACGGCTGCCGTGGCAGGGACAGTTGCCCTCCTCCTTCTCGATCTTGTCCAGGACGCAGCCCGCGTGCGTGCACTGCGCGCTGAACGCCTTGAACTGGCCCTCGGCCGGGCAGCTGACGATGATGCGCTGCTCGCGGTAGAGCTTGGAGCCGCCGACCGGGACCTCGTCCGGCGCGCCGAGGCTCACGGGCGTGGACGGCAGCGGCTTGGCGTGGCCGAGCTTCGACTCGGTGGAGCAGGCCGCCACCCCCAGTCCTGCCGCGCCGGCGAGGACGGCGCCCTTCAGCACGGTGCGACGGGGGGCTGACTGGCCGGACATGAGGGCTCCACTGGTCAGGGGTTCGGTGACAGACCCGACGATACCGGCGGAGATCGGTGGCTCTCGCACGGGCTGTCCTGCGGCTGTCCTCCTGGTGTCCTCCGGGCTGTCCTGCGGGGCTGCGATGGGTTACGTTCGGGCCCGTGATCGTCGTCGCCGGAGAGTCCCTGATCGACCTGGTGCCGCAGGGGACGGGCGCACTGGCGCCTCTGCTGCCGCGGCTCGGCGGCGGGCCGTACAACACCGCTGTCGCCCTGGGGCGGCTGGGCGCCCGCACCGCGTTCTGCTCCCGCGTCTCGACGGACGGCTTCGGCGAGGCTCTCGTCGACGGGCTGCGGGCGGCCGGGGTGGACACCTCGCTCGTGCAGCGCGGTCCGGAGCCGACGACGCTGGCGGTGGCGACGCTGAGTGCCGACGGGTCGGCCGGGTACGGCTTCTACGCCGAAGGCAGCGCGGACCGCCTCTTCGAGCTGCCGGCCGCGCCGCTCCCCTCCGGCGTACGGGCGCTGGCGCTCGGCACGTGTTCGCTGGTGCTGGAGCCGGGGGCGAGCGCGTACGAGGCGCTGCTGCGACGTGAGGCGGGGCGCGGACTGTTCACCCTGCTCGATCCGAACGTCAGGGCCGGCCTGATCCCGGACCCGGACGCCTACCGGGCCCGCTTCGAGAGCTGGCTTCCGCACGTCTCGCTGCTGAAGCTGTCGGAGGACGACGCGGCGTGGCTGGGCGGGTCGGTGGAGGAGTGGCTCGCGGCCGGGCCTGCGGCGGTGGTGCTGACGCGGGGCGCGGAGGGGCTGACGGTACGGACGCGGGGCGGGGCGGCCCTGGACGTCCCGGCGGTACGGGGCGAGGTGGCCGACACGATCGGCGCGGGCGACACGGTGAACGCGGCGCTGCTGCACCGGCTCTCGGCCCACGGCGCGCTGTCGGCGGGGGCGCCTGCGGCGCTGTCGGCGCTGGCCACGGCTGCCTGGGCCGACATCCTGGCCTTCGCGGCCCGCGCGGCCGCCGTCACGTGCTCCCGCCCGGGCGCGGATCGCGTACGCGACGGAACTGGCGCCGTAGGGCCCGCGCGCCGGCGGAGCCCCCCCCCTGCCCCCCACGCGTGCGCCCCTCGCCCGGGCTCGGGCAAGGGGCCGCACAGGAAACGCCGTACGGGAAACGCGTGTCACGCCTTGCGGGAGCGTGCCGCCTTCGCAGGAGCGGCCGCGCCCGCGGCCTTCTTCGCGGTGCCCGTCTTCACCGTCGCCGACTTCCGCGCCGGGGCCGACTTCGCCGCCACCGTCCGCTTCGCCGGTGCCTTCTTCTTCACCGGGGTCGCGTCGCTCACCCGGTCGCCCAGGATGTCCCGGAGGAACTTGCCCGTGTGGCTGGCCGGCACCGCGGCCACCTGCTCGGGGGTGCCCTCGGCGACGACCAGGCCACCGCCGCTGCCGCCCTCCGGCCCCATGTCGACCACCCAGTCGGCCGTCTTGATGACGTCCATGTTGTGCTCGATGACGATCACCGAGTTGCCCTTGTCGACCAGGCCCGACAGGACCTTGATGAGCTTCGAGATGTCCTCGAAGTGCAGACCCGTGGTCGGCTCGTCCAGGACGTACACCGTGCGTCCCGTGGAGCGCTTCTGGAGCTCGGAAGCAAGCTTCACGCGCTGCGCCTCGCCGCCGGAAAGGGTCGGGGCCGACTGGCCGAGGCGGACGTACCCGAGACCCACCTCGGTGAGGGTCCTGAGGTGACGGGCGATCGTCGGGACGGCCTCGAAGAAGTCCAGGGCCTCCTCGATCGGCATGTCCAGCACCTCGGCGATGGACTTGCCCTTGTAGTGGACCTCCAGGGTCTCCCGGTTGTAGCGCGCCCCGTGGCAGACCTCGCAGGGGACGTACACGTCCGGCAGGAAGTTCATCTCGATCTTGATGGTGCCGTCGCCCGAGCAGTTCTCGCAGCGGCCGCCCTTGACGTTGAAGGAGAAGCGGCCCGGCAGGTAGCCGCGCACCTTCGCCTCCATGGTCTCCGCGAACAGCTTGCGCACGTTGTCGAAGACACCGGTGTACGTCGCCGGGTTGGACCGGGGCGTCCGGCCGATGGGCGACTGGTCGACGTGGACGACCTTGTCGACGAGGTCGTCGCCCTCCACGCGCGTGTGGCGGCCCGGCACCGTGCGGGCGCCGTTCAGCTCGCGTGCCAGGTGCGTGTAGAGGATGTCGTTGACCAGCGTCGACTTCCCGGATCCGGAGACACCGGTGACGGCCGTCAGCACGCCGAGCGGGAACGACACGTCGATGTCGCGCAGGTTGTTCTCACGGGCGCCGTGGACGGTGAGCTGTCGTGCGGGGTCCACGGGGCGGCGGACGTCCGGCATGGCGATGGACTTCTCGCCGGCCAGGTACTGGCCGGTGACGGACGCCTTGTTGTCCAGCAGTTCCTTGAGGGAGCCGCTGTGGACGACCTTTCCGCCGTGCTCGCCCGCGCCCGGGCCGATGTCGACGATCCAGTCGGCCACCTTGATGGTGTCCTCGTCGTGCTCGACGACGATCAGGGTGTTCCCCATGTCGCGCAGCCGGACCAGCGTCTCGATGAGGCGGTGGTTGTCGCGCTGGTGCAGGCCGATGGAGGGCTCGTCCAGGACGTACAGCACGCCGACGAGGCCGGAGCCGATCTGGGTGGCGAGCCGGATGCGCTGCGCCTCGCCGCCGGACAGCGTGCCGGCCGCGCGGTTGAGCGACAGGTAGTCGAGGCCGACGTCGACCAGGAACTTCAGCCGCTCGTTGACCTCCTTGAGCACGCGCTCGGCGATCTTCTTGTCGCGGGCGTTCAGCGTCAGCTCGCCCAGGAAGTCCGCGCAGTCGCTGATCGACATCGCCGAGACCTCGGCGATGGACTTCTCCATGACCGTGACGGCGAGGACCAGGGGCTTGAGGCGGGTGCCGTGGCAGGTCGGGCAGGGCACCTCGCGCATGTAGCCCTCGAAGCGCTCCCTGCTGGAGTCGCTCTCGGCCTCGGAGTGGCGCCGCTTGACGAACGGCACCGCGCCCTCGAAGGACGTGGTGTACGCCCGCTCGCGCCCGTACCTGTTGCGGTAGCGGACCTCGATCTGGGTCTTGTGGCCGTGCAGCAGGGCCTTCTTGGCGCGCTGCGGCAGCCCCGCCCACGGGATGTCCGTACGGAAGCCGAGTGCGTCGGAGAGAGCGCCGACGAGGCGCGCGAAGTAGTCCTTGGACTGCCCGTGGGACCAGGGGTTGATCGCGCCCTCGTCGAGGGACTTGTCCTCGTCCGGGACGATCAGCTCCGGGTCGACCTCCATGCGCGTACCGATGCCGGTGCAGTCCGGGCAGGCGCCGAAGGGCGAGTTGAAGGAGAAGGACCTCGGCTCCAGCTCCTCGAACGACAGGTCGTCGTACGTGCAGTAGAGGTGCTCGGAGTACATCCGCTCACGCTCGGGGTCGTCGGCGGGGAGGTCGACGAAGTCGAGGATGACCATGCCGCCGGCCAGCCCGAGGGCGGTCTCCACCGAGTCGGTGAGCCGGCGCTTGGCGCTGTCCTTCACCGTCAGGCGGTCGATGACCACCTCGATGGTGTGCTTCTCCTGCTTCTTGAGCTTGGGCGGCTCGCTCAGCTGGATGGTCTCGCCGTCGACCCGGGCGCGGCTGTACCCCTTGGTCTGGAGGTCGGCGAAGAGGTCGACGAACTCGCCCTTGCGCTCGCGCACCAGCGGGGACAGGACCTGGAAGCGGCTGCCCTCGGGCAGCTCGAGCACCTTGTCGACGATGGCCTGCGGCGACTGGCGGGTGATCGGCCGGCCGCACTCGGGACAGTGCGGCTTGCCGATGCGGGCGAACAGCAGACGGAGGTAGTCGTAGACCTCGGTGATGGTGCCGACCGTCGAACGCGGGTTGCGCGAGGTCGACTTCTGGTCGATGGACACCGCGGGCGACAGGCCCTCGATGAAGTCCACGTCGGGCTTGTCCATCTGGCCCAGGAACTGGCGGGCGTAGGAGGAGAGCGACTCGACGTACCGGCGCTGCCCCTCGGCGAAGATCGTGTCGAACGCGAGGGACGACTTGCCCGATCCGGAGAGCCCGGTGAACACGATGAGGGAGTCACGCGGGAGGTCGAGCGAGACGTTCTTGAGGTTGTGCTCGCGAGCGCCACGAACGATGAGACGGTCGGCCACGCCGGTCCGCACCTTTCTTGAGAGAGGCAGAGAGGACTGAGCCCCCCGGTTCTCAGATCTATGGGGGTAACCACAGCGAGGTGGTAAGGATTCCTGATGCCTCCGACGAGCCTATAGCACGTGCATTCGATTTACGGCCTCACTCAAACGGCTTCACCCGTTCGTGTGACCGGACTATCGTCGGGGTCATGAACGATCACGTGCGCGACCTGGTCTCTGTACGCGAAGCGACCGACCGGCTCCTCGCCGCGACCGGCAAACTGGACAACGCCGCTGTGGCGCAACCGTCACGGCTGCCCGGCTGGACCCGCGGTCACGTGCTGGCCCATGTCGCCCGTAACGCGGACGCCCTCGTGAACGTTCTCGAGGGCCGGCCCATGTACGCCGACGCCCGGGTCCGCGACGCCGGCATCGAGCAGGGCGCCCCGCGCCCGCTCGCCGCACAGCTGGAGGACGTGCGCGACAGCGCGGCGCGTTTCCAGGAGACGGCCGCCGCTCCCGCCGACTGGTCCCGCACGGTCGCCCTGCGCAACGGCGTCACGGACGCGGCCTCCCGCATCCCCTTCCGCCGTCTCGTCGAGGTCGAGCTGCACCATGTCGACCTGGGGGTCGGCTACGAGCTGGAGGACCTGCCCGAAGACTTCACGGAACGCGAGATCGCGTTCTTCGCGGGAACGCTTCGCCGGGCACCCCGGCGTACCCGCGGTCGCGCTGAGCGCCACCGATGGACGGCAGTGGCGTACGGGGGGTACGGAAGGTGACCCCGTGACCGTCACCGGCACCGCCCCCGACCTGCTGGGCTGGCTCGCGGGCCGCCGCGACGGCGGCCCGCTCGACGTCGGCCGGGGCCCCGCTGCCGGCGCTGCCGCCGCTATAGGCTGACTCCATGACGTACAGCGGAGCGGTCCAGGTCGGCGGCCGGGCGGACGTGCACGAGCTCAAGGACCTGATGATCTCCAAGGTCGCGGTCGGGCCCATGAACAACAACGCGTATCTGCTGCGCTGCCGGGAGACCGACGAGCAGCTGCTGATCGACGCGGCCGCCGAACCGCGCACCCTCCTGAGGCTGATCGGTGACGACGGCATCACGTCCGTCGTCACCACCCACCGCCACGGCGACCACTGGCAGGCCCTGGCCGAGGTCGTCGAGGCGACAGGGGCGCGTACGTACGCGGGCCGGTACGACGCGGAAGGCATCCCCGTCCCGACCGACGTCCTGCTCGACGACGGCGACACCCTCCAGGTCGGACACGTGAATCTCACCGCCCGCCACCTGGTCGGGCACACCCCCGGATCCATCGCCCTGGTCTACGACGACCCGCACGGGCACCCGCACGCCTTCACCGGGGACTGTCTGTTCCCCGGCGGCGTGGGCAACACGTGGAAGGACCCGGAGGCCTTCGCGAGCCTGATCGGGGACGTCGAGGAGAAGCTCTTCGGCCGGCTTCCGGACGAGACCTGGGTCTACCCCGGCCACGGCAACGACACCACGCTCGGCAACGAGCGCCCGCACCTGCCCGAGTGGCGCGAACGCGGCTGGTAGAGCGCCGGGCGCTCGCGGAGTGCTTCGCGAGCCGGTGCGACTGCTTCCGTCGCTTCCGTGCGCCCCGTAACCGCGGTTCGCGGCGGGCAGTTGTGGCCGCATGCACCAAGAACGACCACCCTCCATGGCCCGCCTCGCCACCGCGTCGCTCGCCGGAACAGCCGTCGAGTTCTACGACTTCTTCATCTACGGAACGGCCGCCGCGCTGGTTCTCGGGCCGCTCTTCTTCCCGACCTTTTCGCCGCTCGCGGGAACGCTCGCCGCCTTCGGCACCTTCGGAGTCGGTTTCCTTGCGCGTCCGCTCGGCTCTGTCGTCTTCGGACACATCGGCGACCGCTATGGGCGCGTCCTGTCCTGTTCGCCTCACTGTTGCTCACCGGAATCGCGACCGTCGCCGTCGGCTGCGTACCGACGTACGGGTCGATCGGAGCAGCGGCGCCCGCGCTCCTCCTGGCACTGCGCTTTCTGCAGGGGCTCGGGCTCGGCGGGGAGTGGGGCGGTGCGGTGCTGCTGACCGCCGAACACGCGCCCGCGAACCGCCGCGGACTGTGGGCGAGTTTCCCGCAGATCGGTCCCGCGGTCGGCTTCCTCCTGGCCAACGGCGTGATGCTGGCCCTCACGGCCTCGCTGACCGAAGCGCAGTTCGCGGCGTGGGGATGGCGCGTGCCGTTCTGGGCGGCGGGTCTGCTGGCCGCGGCCGGACTCCTGCTGCGTACGTCCGTACCGGAGACCCCGCAGTTCAAGCAGCTCGCCGAGACGGGGCGGCGCGCGAGTGCCCCGCTCGCCGAGGTCGTACGCGGCCACTGGCGGCTCGTTCTGCTCACGGCGGGGGCGCTTGCCGTCGGTTACGCGTTGTTCTACGCCGTGTCGACCTGGTCCCTCGCGTACGCCACGGAGCACCTCGGCGTCAGCCGTACGGTGATGCTCACCTGCATCATGGCGGCCGTGGCGGTCAAGGGCGCGGTCACGCCGTTCGCCGCGATGCTCGGCGACCGCTACGGGCGCAGGCCGCTGTGCCTGGCAGGCTGCACGGCTGCAGCGCTGTGGATGTTCCCGATGGTGGCGCTGCTGCACACCGCCGAGCCGCTGCTGATGTTCCTCGGCTTCCTGGGGGCGATGCTGGCCTTCATCACCATGTTCGCGGTGGTCGCCGCGTATCTGCCCGAGCTGTACGAGCCGAGGGTGCGCTGCACGGGTGCGGCTGTCGGCTACAACCTGGCGGGGGTCCTCGGCGGCGCCCTGACCCCGCTCGTCGCGACGGCGATGGCACACGGCGAAGGGCCGCCGTGGGGCGTCGCCGTGTATCTGACCGCCCTCGCGCTGCTGAGCCTGGCGTGCTTCACGCTGCTGCCGGAGACCAGGCCGGCGCCCGCCCCCGTGGTGGAGGCCACCCCGGCCTGACTCCCCCTGCGCACACAGCGGCCGGTGCGGGAAATCCGGGTGTCGCGGGGGGTCAGGACTCGACGCTCTCCTTGTCGGCGGCCTCGGCCGCCTTGGCCTCCGCGGCACGCTGTTCCGTCTTCTTGTTGGCGATGAGGCTGGTGATCGTGGTGATGATCAGCACGCCGCAGATGACCGTCAGCGAGAAGGGGATGGAGATCTCGGGAACGTGCACCCCGGACTCGTGCAGGGCGTGCAGCACCAGCTTGACGCCGATGAAGCCCAGGATGACCGACAGGCCGTAGCTCAGGTGGACCAGCTTCTTGAGCAGTCCGCCGATGAGGAAGTACAGCTGCCGCAGACCCATGAGGGCGAAGGCGTTGGCGGTGAAGACGATGTACGGATCCTGGGTGAGGCCGAAGATCGCCGGGATCGAGTCCAGCGCGAACAGCACATCGGTGGTACCGATGGCGAGCATGACGACCATCAGGGGCGTCAGGACACGCTTGCCGTTGTTCCGGATGAAGAGCTTGGTGCCGTGGTACCTGTCGGCGACACCGAAGCGCTTCTCGATCGACTTGAGGAGACGGTTCTCCTCGAAAGCCTCTTCCTCCTCCTCTGCGCGCGCCTCCTGGATGAGCTTCCAGGCGGTGTAAATCAGGAACGCGCCGAAGATGTAGAAGACCCACGAGAAGTTCGCGATGACCGCGGCGCCGGCCGCGATGAAGATCGCACGCAGCACCAGCGCTATCAGCACACCGATGAGCAGCACGCGCTGCTGGAGGTGGGTCGGCACCGAGAACTTCGCCATGATCAGAACGAAGACGAAAAGGTTGTCGACGCTGAGCGACTTCTCGGTGATGAACCCGGCGAAGAACTCACCGGACGCCTGTGCGGTGCCGAAGATCAGCAGCCCCAGGCCGAAGAGCACGGCCAGGGCGATCCAGACGGCCGACCAGATTCCGGCTTCCTTGATCGACACGTCATGGGGCTTGCGCCCGATGAGGAAGTCGACGGCGATCAGGGCGACCAGACCAAGAATGGTCAGTGCCCAAAGGGTCATAGAAACGTCCACTGCGCCTCCGGCAGATAGCTACGGCAACTCATTCAGCGTCGTCGCTGCCGGAGGTCTCTTCCACCCGAGCGCTTCCAGCGCCTCGGGCCGACGCCCCGGGACCGATGGCGGTCCGTATTGACGGGTACGTCGCAGCCGGGAGTACTCCCCTCCGCTCCTCGAAGGGTACAGGAACACCCAAGAAAAGGTAAAGGGATGACTAAAGAGACCCCAAAAACGCTGGCCAGTGGGGTGATTGCAGTTACCGCCTCGCTGCCGCCACCCGCGCCAGCACCTGCTGCACGACCTGGCTGCCCGGTGGCGGCAGCAGCGGTTCGTACGTCCAGGTGTGACCGACCCACGGGTCGATCAGGTGGTCGTCGGGCACCGGTGTGACACGCAGCAGCGCACGCCACAGCGGGTCGAGCACCGGGCCGTACGCACTCGCGTCCTCGCGGTCGGCGACCATCATCAGATGCACGCCGACCGACGGCCCCTCGTCGGCCAGGTAGCGGAGCTGGGTGACGGCGCGGTCGTCGAAGCCGTGCGGGAAGTCGTTGACGATCAGGAGCTGCTCGGCCGTGTCCAGACCGGGCGGGAGCGAGTCCGCCGCCCCGCCCCGGATCGCCATCTGCACCAGGTCCACGCGCTGCGTGAGCTTGGCCAGCACCGCCGCCACGCCCTGAGCGCCTGCGGCGGGCGGCGCGTCGAGCACCCCCGGCCCGGTCAGCGGGGCGAGCGCGGGCGTGCCCGTGCCCGCCGGGTCGATGACATGGACCGCGAACTCACCGGCGGGATATACCGCCAGCAGGCGTGCCGCATGCGCGACGGCCGACTCCATGGCCGCCCTGCGCAGCTGGTCGGACTCCAGCATCAGCGCGGCCTCGGAACCGGAGCGGCCGCTGTCGATCCACAGGCCACGCTCCAGCGGCAGGCGCAGCAGCATGGGGATGCGCAGGTCCGGGCGTTCGGGCAGATGCAGATCGCCGACGCGCAGCGCCATCGGGATCTCCATGGGGACCCGGTAACCGTGCCAGACCGGGTTGTCCCAGGAGGCGAAGGCGGGCGGCAGGGCGGGTTCGACGACGTCCGATTCGGCGGCGAGCTGGGTCAGGTCGCGCTCCAGTACGTCGAGGCCCGGTCGACGAGCTCGTCGAGGCCCGGGCCGTCGCGCGGGCGGTGTCGCCGGCGGTGCCGATCCGGCTGCGCGGGTCGGAGAGGGCCTTGTCGAGCTCCTGCTCCATCCGGGACTCGGCGAAGTCCACCGCGCTGCGGTACGCCGCGTGGTGCGGGCCAGGTCCTCGAACATGCCCCACACCTGGTTGTACAGCCGCTCGTCCATGGCCAGCCGGTCGCCGTCGCCCGCGACGGGCTGCGGGTGCTGCCCCGGGGGAGCCGGCGGCGCGGTGGGCTGCGGGGGCGGGGGCGCGGTGTTCCGGCGGCGCGGGTGCTCGTAGTCGATGGGGCCGCCGGGCGCTGTCCGGGGCGCCGCACCGCTGTCCGGGCCGTCCGCCGCCGCGGGTGAGGAGGCGGGAGAGTGCGGCGGCGCGGGAACAGGTGCGGGTGGTGGCGGGGCGCCGGTCTGCGAGTCGGTGTCCGCCGTTCGTCGCCCGGGACGGCGTACGGCGTGTCCGGCCGCCGTCCTGGGAACGGGCCGGGGGCGCCGCGACGGAGCGGGCCAAACCGCTGCTGACCGCTTCCTGAATGGCGGCGGCGAGCTCGTGGGCCTGCGCGAGGCCCTGGTCGACGAGCTTCTCGGCGAGGCCGCCCGCGTAGCCCTGCCCTACGGCGCGCACCTTCCAGATGCCCTGCCTGCGGTAGAGCTCCAGGACGACGACCGCCGACTCGCTGTCCAGTCCGGTCACGGTGTAGCTGGCGACCTCGGAGCCGTCGAGCCCGGTGACGGAGACGAAGGGCGCCGCGAGGACGCCGAAGCGGTCCGGGCCGCCCGCGCCCAGAGGAAGGGCGAGCAGGATGTTCACCCGGTGCACGGTCTCGGGCAGCGCGCCGAGGTCCACCGCGAGCCGGTGGTCGGCCGCGGCCTGCCTGGACACTTCGAGCCCGGGGAGGTTCGGCGAGCCGGGGTGGGCGACCCACTCCGTGCCGCGTACGGTGCCCTGCTCGTCGCCGAGCATCGCACCGGCCACGACCGGCTTGCCGGCCGACACCCTGATCTCCAAACGGGCCTGGGGCAGGGGGTGGTTCTGCCCCCGGACCAGCTCGGCCGTCATCGCCTGTCTCCCCCGCGTCGCGTCGTTGGCGGCCACAGCGGTGGCCGGTGGTGGCAAGTGGTGCAGCTCCCGGCGGCACGATGCCTCCGGGAGCTGCGCGTACTGCGGCAGAGGCCTGCTTACAGGTGAGGCAGGATCGACGGCATCAGGTCCTGGAAGGTGCGGCCGTTGGCGGGGTTGCCGATGGCGGTCATCTTCCAGCCGGCGCCGGCGCGGTGCACCTTGGCCATGATCTGGGCGGTGTACTGGCCGCCGCCGTCGAGCGTGTAACGGGCCATCTCCTGGCCGTTGGTCTCGTCGACGATGCGGCAGAACGCGTTCTGCACTTCCTGGAACGTCTGGCCGGTGAAGGAGTTCACCGTGAAGACGATCTGGTCGATGTGGACCGGCACCCGCTGGAGGTCGACGAGGATCGCCTCGTCGTCCCCGCCCTGGCCGGCGCCGCCGACCAGGTTGTCACCGGTGTGCTTCACAGAGCCGTCGTCGCTGACGAGGTGACGGAAGAAGACGACGTCGACCGGCTGCTTGTCCGCGAACAGGACCGCCGAGGCGTCGAGGTCGACCTCCCGGGTGCGCGAGCCGAACAGACCGCGACGCGGCGCGGCCTGCCACCCGAGCCCCATGCGCACAGCGGTCAGGGTTCCCCCGTCGCTCTTCTGCAGGCTGATGGCCTGACCCTTGGTCATGTTGACCGTCACGCGCTGTCCCCTCTCCACAAACGCCACCACCGCCCGTGTGTGCGGCTGTCCAGCACCCTACGCAGTCGCGTCGAGGCCGACACAACCCGCGTGTATTTTGTGTCGGTCTTGCAACACACCGGGTGCCGGCCCGTCAGGCCTGCCCCGCCTCCCTCATCTGCCGCAGCTCCTTCTTCAGCTCGCCCACCTCGTCGCGCAGTCGCGCGGCCACCTCGAACTGCAGCTCGGCGGCGGCCGCCCGCATCCGTTCGGTCATCTCCTCGATGAGAGAGGCCAGTTCGGCGGCCGGGCGGTCGGTGAGCACTTCGCCCTTCCTGCCCGCCCTGCCGCCGGCCTTGGCCGCCTTGCCGCCGAGCGCCGGGACCGGAGCCTTGGCGCCCTTGCCGTCCTTCGTCTGCCGGAAACCGGAGCCGAGAGCGCCTCGGTGTCGACCTGTTCGCGCGCGATCGTCGCGACGATGTCGTTCTCTTCTTGCGCAGCGGCTGCGGATCGATCCCGCGCTCCGTGTTGTACGCGATCTGCTTCTCCCGGCGCCGGTTGGTCTCGTCGATGGCCTTCTCCATCGCCGGGGTGATCCTGTCGGCGTACATGTGGACCTGGCCGGAGACGTTGCGCGCCGCGCGGCCGATGGTCTGGATCAGGGAGGTTCCGGAGCGCAGGAAGCCTTCCTTGTCGGCGTCGAGGATGGCCACCAGTGAGACCTCGGGCAGGTCGAGGCCCTCGCGGAGCAGGTTGATGCCGACCAGGACGTCGTACTCACCGGCGCGCAGCTCGCGCAGCAGCTCGACGCGGCGCAGGGTGTCGACGTCGCTGTGCAGGTAGCGGACCTGGATGCCGAGTTCGAGGAAGTACTCGGTGAGGTCCTCGGCCATCTTCTTCGTGAGGGTGGTGACCAGGACGCGCTCGTCCTTCTCGGTGCGCTTCCTGATCTCGTGCACCAGGTCGTCGATCTGGCCCTCGGTGGGCTTGATGACCACTTCGGGATCGATGAGGCCGGTGGGGCGGATGATCTGCTCCACGAAGCCGTCGGAGCGCGAGAGTTCGTACGCGCCGGGGGTGGCGGAGAGGTAGACCGCCTGGCCCACGCGCTGCTGGAACTCCTCCCACTTCAGGGGGCGGTTGTCCAGGGCGGACGGCAGCCGGAAGCCGTGGTCGACGAGGGTCCGCTTGCGGGACGCGTCGCCCTCGTACATCGCGCCGATCTGCGGCACGGTGACGTGCGACTCGTCGATGACCAGCAGGAAGTCCTCGGGGAAGTAGTCGATGAGGGTGTGGGGCGCGGTGCCGGGCGCGCGGTCGTCCATGTGCATCGAGTAGTTCTCGATGCCGGAGCAGCTGCCGATCTGGCGCATCATCTCGAGGTCGTACGTGGTGCGCATGCGCAGACGCTGGGCCTCCAGCAGCTTGCCCTGCTTCTCCATCTCGGCGAGCCGCTCCTCCAGCTCCTTCTCGATGCCCCTGACGGCCTTCTCCATGCGCTCGGGTCCGGCGACGTAGTGGCTGGCCGGGAAGACGTACAGCTGCTGGTCCTCGCTGATGATCTCGCCGGTGAGCGGGTGGAGGGTCGAGAGCGCCTCGATCTCGTCGCCGAACATCTCGATGCGGACGGCCAGTTCCTCGTAGACCGGGAAGATCTCGATGGTGTCGCCGCGGACCCGGAAGGTGCCGCGCGTGAAGGCCATGTCGTTGCGGGTGTACTGGATGTCGACGAAGCGGCGCAGCAGCTGGTCGCGGTCGATCTCCTCGCCGACCTTCAGGGGCACCATGCGGTCCACGTACTCCTGCGGCGTACCGAGGCCGTAGATGCAGGAGACGGAGGCGACCACGACGACGTCGCGGCGGGTGAGCAGCGAGTTCGTCGCGGAGTGGCGCAGCCGCTCGACCTCCTCGTTGATCGAGGAGTCCTTCTCGATGTAGGTGTCCGACTGCGGGACGTACGCCTCGGGCTGGTAGTAGTCGTAATACGAGACGAAGTACTCGACGGCGTTGTTCGGCAGGAGTTCGCGGAACTCGTTGGCCAGCTGAGCGGCGAGGGTCTTGTTCGGCGCCATGACGAGCGTGGGGCGCTGGAGCTTCTCGATCATCCAGGCAGTGGTCGCCGACTTGCCGGTGCCGGTCGCGCCGAGCAGGACCACATCCTTCTCACCTGCGCGGATACGCCGTTCCAGCTCGGCGATGGCCGCCGGCTGGTCACCGCTGGGCTGGTAGGAACTGACGACCTCGAAGGGCGCCACCGTACGTTCGATCTTGGAAACGGGCCGCATGCATCAACCGTACGGCCCGGCACTGACGTCAACGCGGCGATCGCGCGGGGTCACCGGCGCCTCGACGCTTCCGGGACCGGCCGCAAGGCGCCCGCCCCGGCCGGACGCCGCCGGCCGGGGCGGCCCCGCACCAGCAGCGGACCGGACACCGCGACCACGCCCGCCAGGAACAGGAAGACCACCGGGCCGATCAGCATCGGCGCGAGGAGCAGGAGGGACGTCTCGCCGCCGACGGCGCCCGCGGGCCCGCGGAGATGGACGTCGAGCGCCGCCATGCCGGTGTAGTGCATGCCGCTCACGGCGAGGCCCATGACGAGGCCGGCGCCCAGTCCGGGCAGGAGTCCGCGGATCGACACGGCGGCCCAGAGCGCGAAGGTCGCGGCGACCACCGCGATCACCACGGAGAGCCCGACGGTGGGGGTGTCGTACTCGAGCCGGCCGCGCAGACGCATTCCGGCCATGCCGAGGTAGTGCATGGAAGCGATCCCCAGACCGGTGACGGCACCGCCCGTGACCAGGGCCATCGCAGTGGCCCCCTGGTGCCCGACGATGAAGACGCCGATGCCGGCCATGACGACGGCGACACCGAGACTGGCGTACGTCAGGGGGGCGTCGTAAGCGACCGGGGCCTCTTTCACCGTGAAGCCCGTCATCGCGATGAAGTGCATGGTCCATATGCCCGAGCCGATGGCGGTCGCACCGAGCGCGAGCCAGCCGGGCTTCCGGCCGCGCCCGCTCGTGAGCGACCTCGCGGTGCAGCGCAGCCCGAGCGCGCCGCCGAGGCACGCCATGAGGTACGCCACGACCGGAGTGACGAGACCGTGACTGAATCCGTCGACAGTGCCCTGCATGCCCTGGGTGTCCTTCGGCTTCGGTCGCTGGGTGGAAAGGCCCTGCCAGTGGTACGGAGGCCCGGTCGGGTGAGAGTAGGCCGGGCCGAGTGGTCCGCACACGTTTTTCGGCAATCTGCCGGGAGTGGGACCCCCGTGCGACACGACACGGGTGGTTTCGTTCATTTCGTGGCCATCCTTCGCCTGTCCATCGTTGGCCATTCGCTGTCACTCTCGGACTGTCCGTGATCACTCGATGTGAGGAGTCCTTGTGTACGCACGCACCGCCCCGGCCAGGGCCGCCGCACTTCTGGGCGCCGCCGCACTGCTGCTGCCCGGCACGGCCGCCCAGGCGGCCACTGCCGCCGGCCCCCACGACGAGCCCTCCGTCATCGCCCACCGGGGCGCGTCGCTACGCGCCCGAGAACACGCTGGCGGCGGTCGACCTGGCGACCGCATGGCTTCGCGTGGGTCGAGAACGACGTCCACCGCACCAAGGACGGCGAGCTGGTGGTCGTGCACGACGACAGCCTCGCCAGGACCACCAACGTGGAACAGGTCTTCCCCGGCCGGTCGCCGTGGAAGATCAAGGACTTCACCGCGGCGGAGATCGCCGAGCTGGACGCGGGCAGCTGGTTCGGCCCGGAGTTCACGGGCGCGCGCGTGCCGACCCTGAAGCAGTACGTGAACCGGGTCGAGCGCAACCACCAGAAGCTGCTCCTGGAGATCAAGAAGCCCGAGATCTACCCGGGCATCGAGAAGGACACCCTGCGCGTACTGCGCAAGGAGGGCTGGCTGAACCGCCACCACGTCAAGCACAAGCTCGTCATCCAGAGCTTCGGGGCGGACAGCGTGAAGGCCGTGCACGAACAGCGGCCCGACGTCACGACGGGCTTCCTCGGTACGCCCGCGGTCGCCGACCTGCCGAAGTACGCAAAGTTCACGGACCAGATCAATCCGACGCACACCTCGCTCACGGCCGACTACGTGGCAGCCGTCCACAAGCTGAAGGGCGCGCACGGCAAGCAGCTCCGGGTCAACACCTGGACGGTGAACACGGCGGCGGCCGCGCGGCGCGGGTCGACGGCTTCGGCGTGGACGGGATCATCACCAACAACCCCGACGTCGTCCGGGACGCCGTCAGCCGGTGAGGCCCGGAACCGGCCGGGCTGTCAGTGCCCGGCCGTACCGTGGTGCGCATGGACAGCGACGGGCAGTGCGTGGAGTGGGCGGTCGTCGGCAGTGGCGACAGCGGCATCGGATCGCTGCTGCTCGCCGCCACACCGGTGTGGGGCTGGTGTGCGTGGCCTTCCACGCCGGCCCCGAGGTGCGGGAGAAGACGCTCGGCCGGCTGCGGGCACGACTGGGCGCGAGGTGACGCAGCGCGCCGGCCTCCGCGCGGCTGGCCGAGCCCATACGGCAGTTCACGGCGTACTTCGCGGGCGAGCTGCGCGACTTCACCCTGCCGCTGGACTGGTCGCTCACCTCCGGATTCAACCGGCAGGTGCTGCGCGAGCTGGCGACCGGTGTTCCGTACGGCACGGTCGTCGGTTACGGCGATCTGGCGGGGCGGGTCGGGCAGCCCGGTGCGGCGCAGGCGTCGGCGCGGCGATGGGGTCGAATCCGCTGCCCGTGGTGGTGCCCTGCCACCGGGTGGTGGAGAGCGACGGCGGACTCGGCGGGTTCGGCGGCGGCCTGGAGACCAAACGGGCGCTGCTGGCCCTCGAAGGGGTGCTGCCGCAACCGCTGTTCTGAGCCGGGGCGGGCTGCGCGGAGGTTTTCTCGGTTCCGTACGTCCGTAAGGACTGGCACACTGCGGCGGTGACTACCCTCCCTGCCGCACACGAGCCAGGATCCGGTTCCTCCACCGACCGCCCGCCGGCCGGCGAGAGCCTGCCGGTCCCCGAGAATTCCTTCGTCACGCGGGGCCTCCTCCCGCTGGAGAGGGAGAGGCGGGTCGAGCCGCTCGCCGCCGGGACCGGCCCGATGCTCCAGCGCGCGGTCAAGCCGCGGACGGCATCGCGCTCTCCCTCCGGAACAGCCTGCTGCCCCAGGCGTCCGGCGAGGAGCGGCGCAGGACGAACGGCCGTGCCGCCGCAGCGCTCGCGGCCGACGGGGGAAAGGCGTACATACGGTGAGTACGGCCGACAAGACGACCGGCGGGACAGCCGGCACAACAGCCGCGACAGCGGCCGTACCCGGGCCCGAGGCGCTGCGCGCCCTCCAGCGGCGCACCTCGGCCGTACTCGTCGTGAGCCAGATCCTGGGCGGCCTCGGCGTGCCCATCGGTATCGCCCTCGCCCCCGTCCTGGCGGTCGAGGTCAGCGGCACGGAGGCCGTGTCGGGGCTCGCCCCGACCGCCTCCGTCGTCGGTACAGCCCTGCTGTCGATCCCGCTGGCCTCCCTGATGACCTCGCGCGGCCGGCGCCCGGGACTCGTCCTCGCCTATCTGATCGGCGCACTGGGCGCGGCGCTCGTGGTCGTCGCCGCCGTCATCGGAAACTTTCCGCTGCTGCTGGTCGGCATGGCCGGGTTCGGTGCCGCGTCCTCGGCCAACCTCCAGGCGCGTTTCGCCGCCGCCGACCTGGCGGAGCCGGACCGGCGTGCCCGCGCCATCTCGACGGTGGTCTGGGCCACGACGATCGGCGCGGTGACTCGGCCCCAACA
Source organism: Streptomyces altiplanensis (assembly GCA_003719395.1). Classification (GTDB taxonomy): domain Bacteria; phylum Actinomycetota; class Actinomycetes; order Streptomycetales; family Streptomycetaceae; genus Streptomyces; species Streptomyces altiplanensis. Next base: position 30,155 of record RHMC01000005.1, on the reverse strand, counting down.
TCGCGGCCCCGGCGGGCCGGTCCTTCGCCGGCACCTCCATACCCGAGACGGCGGGTCCGTTCCTGTGGGCCGCCGGAATCTTCCTCGTCACGGGACTGGTCGTCGCCGTGCTGCTGCGCCCCGATCCGCTCCTCACCGCCCGGGCCCTGGCCCCGGAGGGATCGCAGTCCGCGCAGAGCCGTTCCCTGCGCGCCGGGATCGCGGCGGTGGTCGCGTCGTCACGGGCCAGGCTCGCCCTGGTGACAGTGGCCGTCACCCACACCGTCATGGTCTCGATCATGGTGATGACCCCGGTCGACCTGGGTCACCACGGAGCCGGTCTGGAACTCGTCGGCCTTGTCATCAGTGGTCACATCGCCGGCATGTACGCGTTCTCCCCGGTCATGGGCTGGCTGTCCGACCGGGTCGGGCGCCTCGCGGTCATCGGCCTGGCGGCCGGGCTGCTGTGCCTCGCCGCCCTGCTGGCCGGCACGGCGGGCCCCAGCCACGCCCAGACCGCCGCAGGTCTCTTCGTGCTCGGCCTCGGCTGGTCCGCGGGCCTGGTCTCGGGCTCCGCCCTGCTCACCGATTCGGTACCGCAGCCCGCCCGAGCCGCGGTCCAGGGCCTGTCCGACCTGACCATGAACTCGGTGGCGGGCGTCGCGGCGCGGCCGCCGGCCTGATCGTCTCGCAGGCGAGCTACGGCTGGCTCAACGCGATCGGCGCCTGCCTGCTGCTGCCGATGGCCGTGCTCGCCCTGCTGGCGGCCCGCAGCCGCACGGCCGCCGCATCCGGGACAGCCGACCCGGTCGGCCCGGTCGGAGCAGGGGAACCGGTCGAACCGGCGGAACCGACCGCTAAAGGCTGATGTGGTAGGCCTTGCGCAGCGTCTCGTGCACGGTCCAGGTCGTACGGTCCCCCTCGCGCAGCACACACGCGTCCCCCGGCCCGATCTCCAGGGTGTCGCCGCCGTCCACCTCGACCGTCGCACGCCCGCTGACCACGACGAACAGTTCGTTGGCCTCGGTGTCGGTGACCACGCCGGGCGTGATCTGCCAGATGCCGCGCAGCTGCCTGCCGTCGGGCGACTCCCACAGCACCTTGCCCGTCACCACCGGCTCGCCGGAGACGACCTGGCCGGGGTCGAGCGGCTCGGGTTCGAGGTCGGCGTCCGGAATGTGCACGGAGAACGAGGCGGGAGCTTGATCAGTTGTCGTCATGGCGCGTCACCTTAGCGGGCACCGGTACCGCCGAATACGTCAGTACCGGCGGGCAGGAACCCGTACGGTCCGGCTGGTTCCGGACGACGGCAGCCGGCCGTACGGGCGTGTGTGAGCGGCTGGAGCCTGCCGGGCGGCCATAGCTCTCATGCGTCACGCGTCACGCGTCACTCGTCGTAATGGCGGGCCTCGACGATGTTCCCGTCGGGGTCGCGGAAGTAGAAGGAGCGGGGAGCGGCGCCTCGGGCCCCGAAGCTGTTGTGGGAGTACGGCGAGACGGCGACGCCACTGTCCTCCAGCCGGCCGTGCAGGGCCTCGAATGCCTGCCGGCCCATGGCGAGGCAGACGTGGTTCACCGGGTGGCCGGCCGCGCCCTCGGCGCCGGGGACGGCGTTCATGGCCCCGGCCATGGTGAGCGGGGCGAGGTCGAGCAGCGACTGCGCGGAGACGCGCACGGAGGGGAAGGGCGCTCTGCCCTCCGCGAACTCGGCGGCTCGTACGCCCGTCAGACCGACGGTCTTCTCGTAGAACTCCAGCGAGGCGAGAGGGTCGTTCACCCACAGCACGACGTGATCGAGATGCGTTTCTGTCATCCGCACAGGCTGCGTCGTGATCGCCGACGGACGCAAGGGACGCGCCGCGGGACGTTTGCGGGCCCGGCCGGTGCGCCAGGGATGGGGGCATGCCTGACACCACGCTGCTGCTGTCCGGGGAGGTGCGGGAGGCGCTGGAGCGGCGTCGCCCCGTCGTAGCCCTCGAGTCGACGATCATCGCGCACGGCCTGCCGCGCCCGCGCAATCTGCGGGTCGCGAAGGAGCTGGAGGAGGAGGTGCGTACCGTCGGAGCCGTTCCCGCGACCATTGCCGTCCTCGACGGCAGGGCGCATGTCGGCCTGGACAAAGCCCAGTTGGAGCGGGTCGCGAACGACGAATCGGTGCGCAAGCTGGGTCATCGCGATCTCGCGCCGGCGCTGGCGGCGGGGGCGAACGGGGCGACGACCGTGTCGGCGACGGCATTCCTGGCCGCCCGGGCCGGCCTGCGCGTCTTCGCCACCGGCGGGCTCGGCGGCGTACACCGCGAGTGGACCCAGACACAGGACGAGTCGGCGGATCTGGGACTGCTGGCGCGGACGCGGATCACGGTGGTGTGCGCGGGGGTCAAGTCGATCCTCGACGTCCCGGCGACGTTGCAGCGGCTGGAGACGCTGGGGGTCGGCATCCTCGGATACGGCACGGAGCACTTTCCGGGGTTCTATCTGAGCAGTTCGGGGGAGCCGGTCGACTGGACGGTGCGGACGCCCGGTGAGGTGGCGGCGGTGATGCGCGCCCAGGACGCGCTCGGCGGGCCGGAAGCGGCCCTGCTCGTCGCCAACCCCGTGCCGGAGGCCGCACAGCTCGATCCGGCACTGCACGACCGGGTACTGGCTCAGGCGCTGGAGGAGTGCAGGGCGCACAACATCACGGGCCAGGGGGTCACGCCGTTCCTGCTGGACCACCTGGTGCGGAGTACGGAGGGTGCCTCTCTGGAGGCCAACCTGGCGGCGGTGCGCGGCAACGTACGGCTGGCGGCGCAGATCGCGGCCGCGTGGACGCGGACATGAGCCGGACAGCGGGAGGAGGTGCCGGAAGAAGCGCCGGAGGAGGCGCGGGCGACGGTGGCGACGAGGGTGGGACCGAGGACAGGAGCCACGGCTCGGGCGGCGCGCTGCTGGTGGTCGGCGATGTGGTCACCGATGTCGTGGCCCGCCATCGCGCACCGCTCGCGCCGGCGACCGACACGGCGGCGGTCATCAGGACGCTGCCGGGCGGGGCGGGTGCCAACGTGGCCTGCTGGGCGGCGTACACAGGACTCGCGGACGTACGGCTGCTGGCGCGGGTCGGTGCGGACGCGGGTGCCTGGCACGAGGAGAGGTTGCGGCGTGCGCGGGTACGCCCGCAGGTCGTGCTCGACGGGGAGGCGGCGACGGCCACCGTCATCTCCCTGGTCGACGCCGCCGCCGAGCGCACGTTCCTCACCGACAGCGGCGCCGCCCTGCGCCTCTCCCCCGCCGACTGGTCCGCGTCGCTCCTGGACGGTGTCGCCCATCTCCATCTCTCCGGCTACCTCTTCTTCGCCGGCACGAGCCGGCGGACGGCCCGCCTCGCCCTTCTGGAGGCCCGGAAGCGGGGGGTGGCGGTGAGCGTGGACCCGGCGTCGGCGGGGTTCATCGCCGAGCTGGGGGTGGACCGTTTCCTGGAGGCGGCAGCGGGGGCGGACGTGCTGCTGCCCAACGCGGACGAGGCCCGGCTGCTCACCGGGCTGCCGGAAGCGGCGGACGCCGCAGGCGAGTGAGCCGCCGCTTTCCACTCGTCGCCGTCACTCTGGGTGCCGGGGGTGCGCTGCTCGCCGCGGCCGGCCGCGTACGGGACCGCGTCCCGGCCGCCCCGGCGGAGGCGGTGGACTCGACGGGCGCGGGTGACGCGTTCAGCGGTGCGTTCCTTGCGGCGCGCCTCGCCGGGGCGGACGATGCGCAGCGCGGCGGCGGGATGTGCGGCCGGAGCGCATGCCGTGACGGTGGTGGGCGGGCGGCCGCCTCTTCCGTGATGCGGTGCTGCTCCTTGTGACTCGTCGCGCTCGCGGTGACTCGTCGCGCCTCCGCCGGCCGGCTGCCGGCGCTCGACTCGGCCGGGCGGCCGGCGAGCAGCCCCCTCTCCCGCCCGGCGCCAGAAGCGCCAGAAGCGCCAGAAGTACGACCGGGAGGACGCCGTGTCGTGCGCTGCCTGGCCGGGCGGGCCTGCCCCGGTATGAGTGGGACAGAGCGGCGGACCGCCCTGGGGGACCGGCGTGGAGGCGGAAGCGAAAGTGGAGGTGGGCATCGAGGCGGGTGCTGCGTCGTGGGCGACAGCGCGACGCGTGAGCGCCGGGCAGGGCCCGCCCTAACCACGCAGCCCCGTCCACGCCGGATGCCTCGGGTCATCGGCCCGTACGAGCGCATCGGCGGTCTCCCCGGGCCGCACCTCCCGCTCGTAACGGGCGAAGGCGGGCAGCGTCCACTTCGCCCGCGCCTCGGTCCGGCGCTCCAACGCCCCCGCGGACAACCGCACATGCACCGTCAGGTCGAACGGAAACCAGTGCCGCAGAAGCATCGGCCCGTGCAGCAGCAGCACACCACCGGCCGGCAGCCGTACGTACGGACTGCGCGTCGCGCGGTCCGTGGCCGGGTCCCACAGGTCGGGCAGAACGCGCCCGGTCCCGCCGGGTTCCAGGGGCCCGAAGACCTCACGCCGCAGGGCACCGATGTCGAACCAGCCGTCGTAGTACGAGTCGGGGTCCTCCTTGCCGAACTCGTAGCGGAGCGACGCCGGCCGCAGGAATCCCTCCGCGCCGACGACCACGACCGTCCGGCCGCGCAGCCGCAAACGCCTCGGCGAGGCGCTCGGCCGATCTTGCCGGTGCGGGCGGCGGGTGCGCCGTCGACGGCGGCCCTGAGCCACGGCGACGGCTCCCCGCCCGCGGCCGGCTCCAGGCTGCCCAGGTGGGCCAGGTGGTCGGCGAGGGCGTCGGTCAGCCGTTCCCAGGTGATCGCTTCGAACTGCACAGCCCCATCATGCAGGCGGCACGGGCCGGTCCGCCGCGTCCTCCTGATCCGGCCCGCCCCGCTCGTCGGAGCGGAACGGCACCTCGGACCGGTCGGCGAGCACGACACCGCGCTCGGCGATCACGTCCTGACAGGCGCGCAGTCCCGGCCTCGGCGTGACGCCGGAGGAGCGTACGGCGAAGACGGCCTGGACCGACCGCCCCTGAACGACGAGTTCGTCGACTTTCTCGCGTACGGCGGCGGGCAGCGAGGCCCAGAGGTCCGAAGTCATACGACCGACCCTAACCGCAGCCCCATGAACAGCACCAACATCAGTATCAGTGGTACGTCGTCCCGGTGGGCCGCAGGACGGTGCCGCTCGCCGAGACCGCACAGGCCCCGCTCCCGCCCTCACGCGCCGCCTACTCCCCTGCCTTCCCCGTCCCGCCCGTCTCGCACGCCGGTGCGTCGGCGTCGACGGAGAGCGGACTGCCGGTGGGCAGCATGTAGGTCAGGTACAGCACCACGGGCTCACTCCCCAGATTGCGCCCGATGTGCCGGTGCTCGGCTCCGGACGGTTCGATGAAGGACTGGCCCGCTGTCGTCGTCTCGACGGAGCAGTCGTCCAGCGTCCGGGACAGCGTGCCCTTCTGCACGACGGCTATGAGCTGTCCGGGGTGGTGGTGCCATCCGGTGGAGCCGCCCGGGGCGATGGTGATGGTGCGTACGACCACGTCGGTGGGCCCCTGGGTCTCCACCTTCATCGTCCCGGCGGAGGTGCCGGTGGCGAGCACCGTTCCGCTCACTCCGCTCCCGGGCGTCGCGAGTGCGGCGGACGGCACCATGCCGAGCGTCGCCGGGCACCCGCCGAGGACCATGTCCTTGCGCCCCCGCACCTGCCTGCCGCTCCGCATCAATTCCAAGAACCCCAAGAATCCCATGCGAAACCCTCCAACTCCCGGGTACGGGACGGGTACTCGATCGGAGCCCCCGCCGCCGTGATCACTGAAATCGCCTCACCGTATCCGAGACCCACCAGGCGCCCCAGGGGTTGCGCACGGCGGCTTCCGGAAGATCGGGGCCACGCTCCGGCCGACCTCGCCCCGGCCGGAAGAGCCCGGGGAAAACCGGAGGAACCCGAAGGAAAAGGAAGCGGGCCCGGGGGCGTAGCCGGCCCCCGGGCCCTGTGTGATGCCACCTGGTTGATGCGCCGCCCGTTGAAGAGACCCGGATCAGTCGTGATGTCGCCGCGTCCTGCCTTTGGACCACCGCAGATCGAAGCTCTGCGGGCCGGAATTGAACCGGCATCTCGACGCGCATGGGCCCGGGCCCGGTTGGTGCGGCGATCGGTGGCGAATGCTGAGTCTGGAGCAAGAGTCTGAGATTGAACGCGGTCCGGCTCCGGTACCGCGCAGTCACGACGAACTTCAGTTTCAGCTTTGCGCTCCTCGCGCACCCCGGCCGCACGATGGCGGCCGGGGAGTCAATGAGGCTACCCGTCCTGCCTCGGTCACCCGAACAGGTAGCCGAAGACAGCGTCCCCCACCCGCTGGTCCGTGACCTCGGCGCCGTTCGCCTCCTCGCGGGCGAACTTCACGGCCTGCTGCAGCTTCTCCACCCGCTCCAGCAGTTCGCTCACGCGCCGGGCCGTCAGCGCCCCGGAGAACTTCACGGTCGTCCAGTACCCGACCGGAACGTCCTCGTAGTACACCTCGACCTGCGCCGGGTGCTTGTCGGTCGCCTCGGCCTTCACGTGGTTGCGCGGCACCTTCTTCGTACGGAGCGTCCGTACCGCGTCCGTCTTCCAGTCGTCGGTCGACGGGTCGAGCGTCCACGCCTCGGAAGCGTCGAGCACGGGGAGCTTCCGCACGAAGGCGTAGATGTCCGTCAACTGCTTCTCGAGGAAGAGCAGATAGGAGACCGGCACCGCGCTCACGAGCACCCGCCCGTCGACGGTCACATCGGCGCGGGCCTCGCAGTTGGCCCAGTCCTTGGTGGCGGTCACGTCAAACAGCCGGGTCAGCGTCTTCGCGGTCTCGCGCAGGACGTCCTCGGCCTTGACCTGGACCCGCGTGGACTCGGGCGGAAGCTGCTCCCCCTCCTCGTCCTTGGGCTGGTACGTGCGCGAGATGCCCGCCAGCAACGCCGGCTTCTGGAGCCCGTGATGGGCCGCCGCAAGGTCCTGCTGCGCCTTGGACTTGACGCCTTTCTCCACTGCGATGATCTGATTGAGTTTCGCCACGTCCATGACGCTAACAACATCACCCGCCCGCACTCGAACGATTATTTGGGACTTCCGGGGAGTACGTACCATGGGGACAGCCCTCGTCGCCGTCATAGGCACCCTGCTCGGCTCGGTGGTGACGCACTTCTTCCAGCGCCAGACGGCAGAGCGCACCGCCGCCCTCGCCCGCGCCGAACAGCTCCGTCAGGAGCGGATCTCCGCGTACAGCGCCTTCGCCGGCGCGGCCGTCGAATACCGGCGCGGCCAGAACGACCGTTGGCACCGCCGGGCCGAGGCGCCGGGCAGCGACAGCGCCGAATCGGCCCGCATGGAGTCGTACCGGTTGCGCGCGGCCGCCCGGCAGGCGCTCTACCGCGTCCAGTTGGTGTGCGACGACAACGCCGCCGTGCAGCTGGCGGTCTCGGCCTTCGAAGCCACGAACTGCATGCACGAGGCGACGGACGAGGCGGAGCGGTCGCTGCGCTCGGAGGAGGCGCAGGAGGCGGTGCGCGCGTTCATCGCGACCGCGGCGCCGGGGGTCCGCTGACGTGTCCGGCGCCGAACCGGTGGTCGTCGTCCCCCTCGCACCGCGCCTCCACTGCGCGGAGTGCCGCCGGGGCCCGCTTCCCCTCCTCGTCCTGGAGCACAACGCCCCGTACTGCCTCGACTGCGCCGACCTGGGCCACCTCGTCTACCTCCCACGCGGCAACGCGGCCCTCACGCGCCGGGCCCGCGAGGCCAGTCCGCTCTGGGCGGTCGTCGTCCGCCACAACAAGCGCCGCACCCGGTACGAACGCCAGGGCATCCTCGTGGAGGAGGCGGCCCTGGCCCGTGCCGAGGCCGCCTGCCTGGCGGACGACGATGCCCGCGCCCGCCGCCGCGAACGCGACGCGGCACGCCGCGCGGCGAGACGTACGCTTCACCGCCGCCCTGGCCGCCGAGATCCTGCGCCTCTTCCCGTCCTGCCCGCCGTCCCGCGCCCAGGCCGTCGCCGCCCACACCTCGGAACGCGGCAGCGGCCGGGTCGGCCGCAGCGCGGCAGGCCGTTCCCTGGACGAGGGTGCGGTGACGGCGGCGGTACGGGCGTCCGTACGGCACGTCGACACGGCGTACGACGCGCTGCTGATGAGCGGCGTACCGAGAAGGAAGGCGCGAGCGAGGGTGGCAGCCGCGATCGACGCGGTCCTCACCGCCTGGCGGACACCGCCGTCGCAGCCGGGACTCACTCGGACCCCCTGCTCCTCCGACTGACCGGACAGTTCGTCCACGCGCACGGACAGAAGCAGTGGAGCAGCGCGAGGATGCGTCGGGCAGCGCTCGCGCAGGTCGCGGGCCGGCTGGAAGGCGGGTGCCGTCCTGCCCGCGCCGCCGGTGCCGCTGGGCGCCACGGGGAGCGGGCCGTGGCGGCCCTCGCCCGCCGCGGCCGACCGGGGCACGGCCGCCTGCCCCGGTCTCGCGGCCCTCGAAGTGCCGCGTCAGCGGCGGCCGTTGGTACGGCTGGGTCCTCTTAGGTGTCGAGGCAGCGCGGTGAGCGCGTCCGCCGGGTCCTTGTCCGGGGTGCCCGTCGGCCACCAGTCGTCCGTGCCGGGATCCGCTTCGTAGGGGTACCAGCGGTCGTCCTGGCCCAGGCGGAGCTGGATGCCGCGTTCCGCGTCGCCGAGGCGGTTGCGGTGGGGGCGCAGGCGGGGGAGGCCGGCGGCGGCCAGGGCCGGGCGGGCCCGGTCGAAGGGGCGGCCGGGGGGTCCCAGGGGGTTTGCGAGGACGGACAGGCCGGTCGGCCGCCCTGTTGCCAGGCGGCCACCGCGCGGGCCAGGTCGGTGGGGGTGCGGCCGGTCGCGCGTGCGAGTGCGGCGTACAGGGTGCGCGTGGCGGCCGTCAGGCCCGAGCCGGGCTGGGCGCCGCCAGGCGGACCGCGTCCTGCCAGGGCGTGAGCGGCGCGCTGGGGTCGGCGCCGCTGGTCAGGAGCGTGTGGGCGCGGGCCGCCGCGTCCGTCACCAGGAGGTCCAGGGTCAGGGGGTCGGGGGCGCCCCGCGTGCCCGGGTACGCGCCCACAGGCGTGGCCGGGGCGGCGGGGTACGGGGCAGCGGGCCCGGCAGCGGCGGGAGCGTGCGCGGGGCCAGGGCGGCGGCGGCCGGGACACCGGGGAAGGGCGGCGGCGCCGGCTTCTCACGGACCGGAGAGCGCGGCGTTGCGGTGGCGAGGTCGTCGAGGAGGTCGCTCTCGGCCGGCCGCGCATGAGGAGCAGGACGAAGGGGTCGGCGTCCAGCAGGCGGGCGGTCTCGTAGCAGAGGGCGGCCGCGTGCTTGCAGGGATGGCGCGGTCCGGGCACGAGCAGGTGGGAACCAGGTCGCCGGGGGCCGGCAGCAGGTCCACGCCCGCCTCGGCCGCCGAATCCGCCAGGGAGTGCGGCATGTCCTTGTCCAGCAGGGCCGCGATGTGGGCCGGGTTGGCCGCCGCCGTCGCCAGGAACCGCTCCCAGGCCTCGTCGTCGAGTGCGCGCAGCGGATCTCCGTGCGGTACGGGCGGGGGCGGCTGCCCCGTACGTACGTGACGATCCGGCCCGGCGCCACACTGATGGCGCCGACGTTGCCCTCACTGGCGTACGTACGGCCGCGGGCGAGGCGGGCCGGGTCGAGCGACAGCGCTTCGAGTGCCTCGGTCCAGGCGCTGCCCCACCAGCTGCTGCCGGCCTTGCCGCCGCCCGCGCTCATGCCGGCCTCCGCAGCGAGACCAGGTCGGCCAGCTCGCGGTCGGTGAGCTCGGTCAGGGCCGCTTCTCCGCCGCCGAGGACCGCGTCCGCCAACGCCCGCTTGGACGCGATCAGTCCGGCGATGCGGTCCTCCACCGTGCCCTCCGCGATCAGCCGGTGCACCTGCACGGGCTGGGTCTGTCCGATGCGGTACGCCCGGTCGGTCGCCTGGTCCTCGACCGCCGGGTTCCACCAGCGGTCGTAGTGGATGACGTGGGCGGCGCGGGTGAGGTTCAGTCCGGTGCCGGCCGCCTTGAGGGAGAGCAGGAAGACGGGGACCTCCGCGGACTGGAAGCGGTCCACCATCTCCTCGCGCTGGGCGACGGGTGTTCCGCCGTGCAGGAGCTGGGCACGGACCGCGCGGGCCGCCAGGTGGTCGGCGAGCAGGCGCGCCATGGTCACGTACTGGGTGAAGACCAGGACCGAGCCGCCCTCCGACAGGATCGTGTCGAGGAGCTCGTCGAGGAGTTCGAGCTTGCCGGAACGGCCGGTGAGGCGCCGGGTGTCCTCCTTCAGATACTGCGCGGGGTGGTTGCAGATCTGCTTGAGGGAGGAGAGGAGCTTCATGACGAGGCCCCGGCGCGCGATGCCCTCCGCCCCCTCGATGGCCGCCATGGACTCCCGTACGGACGCTTCGTAGAGGGACGCCTGTTCACGGGTGAGGGAGACGGGGTGGTCGGTCTCCGTCTTGGGCGGCAGCTCCGGCACGATGCCCGGGTCGGACTTCTTGCGGCGCAGCAGGAAGGGACGCACGAGACGGGCGAGGCGCTCGGACGCCTCGTCGTCCTCGCCGCTCTCGACCAGGCGTGCGTGGCGGGCGCGGAAGGACTTGAGCGGGCCGAGCAGGCCCGGCGTCGTCCAGTCGAGGAGGGCCCACAGCTCGGAGAGGTTGTTCTCCACGGGGGTGCCGGTCAGGGCGATGCGCGCGGGGGCGGGGATGGTGCGCAGCGCCTTCGCCGTGGAGGAGTACGGGTTCTTGACGTGCTGTGCCTCGTCGGCGTCGACCATCCCCCAGGTGTGCGCGGCCAGTTCGGGGGCGCTGGTGCGCATCGTGCCGTACGTCGTGAGGACGAAACCGCCGTCGGGCCCGCCGGCGTCGTGGAGCGTGCGGGCCGCGCCGTGGAAGCGGCGGACGGGCACACCCGGAGCGAAGCCGATCTCGCGCTGCCAGTTGCCGAGAGGGAGGCGGGGCAGACGACGAGGGTGGGGGCGCTGCGGGCGCGCCGGAGGTGGAGGGCGATGACCGTGATCGTCTTGCCGAGACCCATGTCGTCGGCGAGACAGCCGCCGAGCCGAGGGAGGTCATCCGGTCCAGCCAGGCGAGACCGCGCAGCTGGTAGTCGCGCAAGGTGGCGTCGAGGCCGGGCGGCTGGGGGACGAGCGCTCCCGCGCCGGTGCCGGCCGTGAGGCGGTCGCGGAGCGCGGCCAGGGCGCCCACGGGGACCGCCTCGACCTGCTCGCCGTCGACCTCCGCACTGCCGGTGAGGGCTGCGGCCAGCGCGTCCACCGGCGACAGCAGGCCCAGTTCACGCTTGCGCGCCTTGCGTACGAGCGCCGGATCGACGACGACCCACTGGTCCCGGAGGCGGACGATCGGGCGGTGCGCCTCGGCGAGCGCGTCCATGTCCGCCTCGCTGAGCGGCTCGCCGCCGACCGCCAGCTGCCAGCTGAAGGCGAAGAGTTCCTGCGCGTCGAAGAAGGAGGTGCCGTCGGTCGCGGACCCGGGCGCGGGACGTACGACCGCGGTGGCCGTGAGCGTACGGGCCAGCTCGCGGGGCCAGTGGACGGCCACACCGGCAGCGCCGAGCCTGGCCGCCGCCGGACCCAGCAGCTCGTACAGCTCGTCCTCCGACAGCGGCAGTACGTCGGGGACCGGGCGGCTCAGGAGGCGGCCGAGCGGCGGCCACACGCGGGCCGCGCGGCGCAGCGCCAGCACCGCGTCGATGCGGGCGCGGGGGCCGAAGCCTTCGCTGCCGCCGCCGGCCCACAGGGCGGCGGCGTCGATGACGCGCGTCGGGTCGGCCAGGCTGTGCACCTGGACCAGGGCCGCGCCCGCCCGGCGCTGCTCGCCGCCGTCCCCGTCGACGGCCTTGTCCGCCTCTTCGCCCCCTGCGTCCCCTTCAGTCTCTTCGTCCGGTGTTCCGTGGTCCGTGATGTCGAAGATCTCGAACTGGGACAGGTCGACGCGCAGTGACACCCGCACCCCCGCGTCGACCCCGGCCGCGACCTCCGCCGCCCACTCCCGCAGCTCCGGAAGGTGCTGGGCGCCCGGGCCGCGAAGGGCGCTCCCACGGCGTACGCCGCGGAAGGCGTGCGGGGCAGCAGGTCCTCGACCTCGTCGAGGAACGCCTTCACCAGGGCTTCGGGGTCGGGCAGCTGGAGCGGTGTCCGCCCGGCGAGCGGGACCGCGTGCGCCTCGGCGGGCATGGCCGCGGCGATGGCCCGTACCGGCGCGACGTCGTCGGCGTCGACCGGCCCGGCACGCCAGGCGTCGTGGTCCCCGGATGTCAGTCCGGGCAGCAGCCGGCCCCGCGCGGCGAGGTGCAGAGCGTGCAGCGCCGCCGCGCCCCAGCAGCGGGCCGCGGGGTGGGCGGCGGGATCGTGGCGGGCCCGGACCAGCAGCGGCAGCGCGTCGGAGAGGGGGAGGAGAACGGCGGGCACGGTGTGGCGGCGTACGGCAGCGCCCCGGCTCCCGTGCCGCCGTACGACCGTGATCTCCGCGGATGCCTCGGGCAGTGCGGAGGTTTCGGAGGGTGCGGAGGTGTCGGGCAGCGCGCCGCCCTCGGGGTCCCAGAGGGCGATCCGGCCTTCGCGCGGCAGCTCGGCGGGGAGGAAGACCGCGGCGCGTCGTCCCGTGCCTGCCATCGCTTCACCCCCCGTCCCGCACATCCCGCGTCCCGCTCGCCGCGTCCGTCTCTGTCCACGTGCGAGTCTACGGGCGGGGTCTGACACCGGTTCCCGGGCGACGCCGCGGGGGGCGCGGGTGCCGGGGCGCGGGTGCCGGGGGACGGGTGCCGGGGGACGGGTGCCGGGGGACGGCGTGTGCATGAACCTCACGGGACGAGGCACCCGGACCGGACCGACCCGGTCGTCCGTCGTCCGAGGAAGAGGAGCCCCCCATGACCGAACACCGCGACAAGCCCGCCACCGCCGCCGACGAGCTCGCGCAGGAGATCAAGCAGTCGGGGCCCCACACGGCGGAGAGGGACCCCGCCCGCGGGGAGGACGACGGCGAGGGCGGCGACGCCCTGTCGCCCAACCTGGGCGCCCAGGAGTCCGCCCACCGCCACGACGAGCACGACGAGCACGACGAGAACGGGAACCGGCGCGGGCACTGAGACCGAGACCGAAGAGGACACCGCTGGACAAGTGCCGTGGTCCCGCCGCCGTCAGGGCCGTCAGAGCCGTCAGCGCGAAGGCCGGCGACGCACCAGCGCGACGAGCTCCGCGTTGTGGTGGCGGCGGGACCAGGCGATGGCGGCGAGCGGCACCAGCAGGATCAGCGGCGTCGCGGCGTTCTCGCCGTCGAAGACCATCAGCTGGGTGAAGAACGCCCCGGCCATCAGCGCACCGAGAGCGAGCGCCGCCACCCCGGACAGGACGGGGACCAGCAGCGCGATCGCACCGGCCAGCTCCAGCCCCCCGACCAGGTACATGAACCAGTCGCCGAAGCCGATCCTGTCGAAGCTCTCCGCCGCCGAGGAGTGACCGACCAGCTTGGGACTCGCGCTGGGCACGGCGAAGAACACGGCCAGCAGGATCTGAAGGACGCGCACCGTGATCCGTACGCGCCGGCCCGGCGTGGCCGGTGCCTCACCCGGCACCCGGGACGTGGCGGTCGCGGCGGCAGTGACGGTTGCGACGGTGTTCGTTGCGTCGGACATCGTGGTCTCCCCTGGAAGCGGTGCTCCGTGTGTTTTCACGGATACAGACCGCGCCGCGTCCCGGAAGTCATCGCCGGACGGCCTGCGAATCTCCGGACCGGGTACGCGCCTGTGGGGAAGAGGCGATCGATCATGATCATGCGCACCGGAAGTGAGCCGAGAACCGCACGCAGTCCCCTACGGCTGCGGCTCTGGCTGAGCCTGTGGGGCCTGCTCTGGGCCGTCGGCGGGACAGTCGCCTTCGCGGCCGTCGGCCGCACCGGCTGGGCCGTCGCCTGCGGCTGCCTCGCCCTCGTGGTCACCGCGGACCTGGTGATGGTCGTGCGCCACCTCCGTCAGGGCGCGCACTACCAGCCCGGCCGCGACATCCCGCCGTACGATCCGCCGCACCCGTGAACGCGAGCGGCCGCGCGGCCGCTCGCTCGACTCACTCGTCCGCGTCGAACCGCGCCGCCGCCAGGTACTCCGGCTTCGGGTCGAGCGCCGCCGCCAGCCTGAAGTGGCGTTTCGCCCGGTCCCCGCGCGCGGCACGCTCGTAGGTGCGCGCAAGGGCGAAGTGAGCGAAGGCGTTGTCGGGCTCACGCTCCAGTACGAGCTGGAACTCCAGCTCGGCGGAGCGCAATTGGGCCGACGCGAAAAAGGCACGGGCGCGCAGCAGCCGAGCCGCCGTGTTCTCCGGATGGGCCGCTATGACCGAGTCCAGGAGCTTCACGGCTCCGCGCGGATCACGCGCGGCCAGCAGGTGCTCCGCCGCGCGGTAGTCGATGATGTGGGTTTCCGGGCTGCTTTCGGGCACGCTGGAATCCTTCCGCTCGCCCCTCATCCTTTCCAACGGCCCCGGCAGCATGCCGTATTCCGCCTGCCGCCTTCCGTCAGGACGCCGGCCGTGCGGCCCGTCCGGTCAGCTCCGCCCAGACCTTGCGCACTTGCGGCTCGAGCGCCGTCAGCGGTCCGTCGTTGTCGATCACCAGGTCCGCGATCGCCAGCCGCTGCTCCCGCGTCGCCTGGGCGGCCATCCTGGCCCGCGCTTCGTCCCCGGTCATGCCGCGCAGCCGTACGAGCCGGTCCAGCTGTGTCTGCGGGGACGCGTCCACGACGACCACCAGGTCGTACAGGGGCGCCAGGCCGTTCTCGGTGAGCAGCGGTACGTCGTGGACGACGACGGCGTCCGGGCCCGCCCCGCCCTCCAGCTCCGCCGACCGGGCGCCCACCAGCGGGTGGACGATCGCGTTCAGCGTCGCCAGACGGGCGGCGTCGGCGAAGACGATCGAGCCGAGTTTCGGACGGTCCAGGGCCCCGTCCGAGGTGAGGACGTCCTCGCCGAAGGCTTCGACGACGGCCGCGAGCCCCGGAGTTCCGGGCTCGACGACCTCCCTCGCGATCTTGTCGGCATCGATCAGCACGGCCCCGTACGAGACGAGCAGCCGCGACACTTCGCTCTTTCCGGCACCGATTCCGCCGGTCAGGCCCACTTTCAGCATGCGCGGAAGCCTAGACGAGTGACCTGGACGGGCCTAGACGTCACCCTCCCGCTCCGCGAGGAAACGTTCGAATTCGAGGCCGATCTCGTCGGCCGACGGCAGATCGACGGGTTCGGCGACCAGATTGCCCCGCGTCACCGCGCCCGCCACCGCGTCGTACTGGTGCTCCAGGCCCTGTACGAGCGAGACGAGCTCCTCGTCGCCCTCACCGACCTGCCGGTCGATCTCGTCCTGGGTGCGCCTGGCCTCGTACGCCAGCGCGTGCGCGCTGCCCGGCAGCACCAGGCCGGTCGCCGCCGTGATCGCCTCCAGGGCGGTCAGCGCGGCGTCGGGGTACGAGGAACGCGCGACGTAGTGCGGCACGTGCGCCGCGACGCCGAGCACGTCGTGCCCCGATTCCTCCAGCCGGAACTCGACGAGCGCCTCCGCACTGCCGGGCACCTGCGCCTCGTCGAACGGGCTGCGGTGGCCGGGCATGAGGTCGGTGCGGTTGCCGTGCGGGGTGAGGCCGACGGGGCGGGTGTGCGGGACGCCCATCGGGATGCCGTGGAAGTTCACCGAGAGGCGCACACCGAGCCGCTCGACGATCTGCCGTACGGCGAGGGCGAACCGCTCCCACTCCACGTCCGGCTCGGGGCCCGAGAGCACCAGGAAGGGCGCCCCGGTCGCGTCCTGGACGAGCCGGACGTCGATCTCGGGTGCCTCGTACTCGGACCACTTGTCGCGCCGGAAGGTCAGGAGCGGGCGGCGGGCACGGTAGTCCACCAGCCTGTCGTGGTCGAACCTGGCCACGACCTGGTTGGGCAGTGTGTCCAGCAGTTTCCCGACGATCTGCTCGCCGGTCTCGCCCGCGTCGATGTAACCGTCGAAGTGGTAGAGCATGACCAGTCCGGCCGATTCCTGCGCGAGCGCCATGTCGACGGCGGCCACACCCTTCGGCTCCCACGCGTACAAATCCTGCGGATCAAGCACGATTACCGCTCCTCCTCGTGTTCCTACGGAAGAACGTGCCGCGGGGCACAGGCATTCCCGCCCGCGCGTCTTCTCCGACGGGCTCCGCGAGAGGCTTCGCGGCGCTTCCCGGCCGGGCGTCCGCTCCTGGGCGTCCCTGGCCGGAAGACCGGGGCAGCCGCCCGAGCGGTGGGCGCGGGGCGGGCATGAGCAAGGCCCGCCCCCCGTGGGGGGCGGGCCTTGCTTTCAGCCGGTTACCAGCTGGAGGTCAGAGCGTCAGCTCTGCCCGCCGGCCAGCTTCGCGGCGGAGCGCGGCCAGGGCCTCGTCCGACGCCAGGGCGCCGGAGTTGTCCGCCGACTCCGAGGAGTAGGAGCCGCCGCCACCGCTGCCGCCGGAGGCAGCCGGGGCGCCACCGGCCGGGGCAGCAGCGCCCTCGGCAGCAGCGGCCTCGTCGGCCTCGCGGGACTTGATGACCTGGGCCTGGTGCTGCTCGAAGCGCTGCTGCGCCTCGGCGTACTGGGTCTCCCAGGCCTCGCGCTGGGTCTCGTAGCCCTCGAGCCAGTCGTTGGTCTCGGGGTCGAAGCCCTCGGGGTAGATGTAGTTCCCCTGGTCGTCGTACGACGCGGCCATGCCGTACAGCGTCGGGTCGAACTCGACCGAGGCCGGGTCGGCACCGAAGGACTCGTTGGCCTGCTTCAGCGAGAGGCTGATGCGGCGGCGCTCGAGGTCGATGTCGATGACCTTGACGAAGATCTCGTCGTTGACCTGGACGACCTGCTCCGGGATCTCCACGTGGCGCTCGGCCAGCTCGGAGATGTGGACCAGACCCTCGATGCCCTCGTCGACGCGCACGAACGCACCGAACGGAACGAGCTTCGTGACCTTACCGGGAACGACCTGCCCGATCTGGTGCGTACGGGCGAACTGCTGCCACGGGTCTTCCTGCGTCGCCTTGAGCGACAGCGAGACGCGCTCGCGGTCCATGTCGACGTCGAGGACCTCGACGGTGACTTCCTGGCCGACCTCGACAACCTCGGAGGGGTGGTCGATGTGCTTCCAGGAGAGCTCGGAGACGTGCACGAGACCGTCGACGCCACCGAGGTCCACGAACGCACCGAAGTTGACGATCGAGGAAACGACGCCGGAGCGGACCTGGCCCTTCTGCAGGGTCGTGAGGAAGGTCTGACGGACCTCGCTCTGGGTCTGCTCGAGCCAGGCACGGCGGGACAGGACCACGTTGTTGCGGTTCTTGTCCAGCTCGATGATCTTGGCCTCGAGCTCCTTGCCCACGTAGGGCTGGAGGTCACGGACGCGGCGCATCTCGACGAGGGAGGCCGGCAGGAAGCCACGGAGGCCGATGTCGAGGATGAGACCACCCTTGACGACCTCGATGACGGTGCCGGTGACGATGCCGTCCTCTTCCTTGATCTTCTCGATCGTGCCCCAGGCGCGCTCGTACTGTGCGCGCTTCTTGGACAGGATGAGACGGCCTTCCTTGTCCTCCTTCTGGAGAACAAGAGCCTCGATCTCATCGCCCACGGCGACGACCTCGTTGGGGTCGACGTCGTGCTTGATGGAAAGCTCGCGGGAGGGGATGACGCCTTCGGTCTTGTAACCGATGTCGAGCAGGACCTCGTCCCGGTCGACCTTCACGATGACGCCGTCGACGATGTCGCCGTCGTTGAAGTACTTGATCGTCTCGTCGATCGCGGCGAGGAAGGCTTCCTCGTTACCGATGTCGTTGACCGCTACCTGCGGGGTGGTGGTGGCGGTGGTCTCGGTGCTGCTCGTCATGTGGGTAAGGGCTCCGGTACGGACAGTAAGTCGTAGGTACTGCTACGCCGGGAGCCCGTATCGGCACCTGCTGACGCCGGGCAGCCTAGGAGGCGCGATTCCGCGTGACGGAAACGCCTCGACAACCGAGGGGACATACAACCGGTGCAAGCGCAGCCTGCTCTGTCTGAGGTGCGCAGGCTCGCAGCGCAACTTGTAGCATACGGGGGCAGCCGGGCAGGGTCAATGCGCGAAGGCGCACACCCGGGGCGGAACCACCCATACCCGGCACAACTAAGGTTCGGCGAGGCCACAACGGCCGCACCGCACTCTGCAGCTACAGGTTCGACGGAGCCTACGCAGACGAGACAGACGGGCGCAATGAGCCACAGCAAAGACGCCACAGACGCTTTCGAGGTCCTCGACACCTACGTCCCGGACGACGCGGACGAGGGGGAGGCGACCCGGCGCCAGGCATCGGAGGCCGAGAGCAGCCGGGCCAGCCGGGGCTGGTGGGACCGCAACGCCGACGAGTACCAGAGCGAACACGGAGCGTTCCTCGGTGACGACCGTTTCGTATGGGGCCCGGAAGGGCTCGACGAGGCCGCGGCCGGTCTGCTGGGGCCGGCGGCGTCCCTGAAAGGACTCGACGTCCTGGAGATCGGCGCGGGCGCCGCGCAGTGCTCGCGCTGGCTCGCCGCGCAGGCGCTCGCCCGGTGGCCCTGGACCTCTCGCACCGGCAGCTCCAGCACGCCCTGCGGATCGGCGGCGGTGTTTCCGGCGTGCCCCTGGTGCAGGCGGACGCCGGAACGCTGCCCTTCAGGGACGCGTCCTTCGACCTCGCGTGCTCGGCGTACGGGGCGGTGCCGTTCGTCGCCGACCCGGCGGAGGTCTTCCGCGAGGTACGGCGTGTCCTGCGGCCCGGCGGGCGGTGGGTCTTCTCCGTCACGCACCCCATCCGCTGGGCCTTCCCCGACGAGCCCGGTCCCGAGGGCCTGTCGGTCGCCGCCTCCTACTTCGACCGCACGCCCTACGTCGAGCAGGACGACCAGGGACACGCGGTCTACGTGGAGCACCACAGAACGCTCGGCGACCGTGTACGGGACGTGGTGGCGGCCGGCTTCCGCCTGGTCGACCTCGTCGAGCCGGAGTGGCCCGCCTGGAACACCCAGGAGTGGGGCGGCTGGTCCCCGCTGCGGGGAAACCTGATCCCGGGAACGGCGATTTTCGTGTGCGTACGGGACTAGGGGCGTGATCCGCACCGACGGCCCGGGGGCAGCTGCCCGTACGTACCGCCGTGCCCGCCCTGGAGCGCGCCCTGGACGCGCACGGGACGGCGGTGCTGTGCGCGCCGCCGGGGACGGGCAAGACGACGCTGGTGCCGCTGGTGCTGGCCGGGCTGCTCGACGGGGGGCGGCCCGGTGCGGAGGTCGTCGTCGCGGAGCCCCGGCGGATCGCGGCGCGGGCCGCGGCCCGGCGGATGGCATGGCTGCTGGGCGAGAGCGTCGGGGGGCGCGTGGGCTTCACCGTGCGCGGGGAGCGCGTGGTGGGGCGCGACACGGTGGTGGAGGTCGTGACCACCGGCGTGCTGCTCCAGCGCCTCCAGCGCGACCAGGAGCTCGCCGGGACCGATGTCGTCGTCCTGGACGAGTGCCACGAGCGGCACCTGGACGCGGACACCGTCGCCGCGTTCCTCCTCGACGTACGGGCCGCCCTGCGGCCGGAGCTGCGGCTCTCGCCGCCCTCCGCGACGACGGACGCCGAGGGCTGGGCGCGGCTGCTGGGCGGCGCGCCGGTGGTGGAGGCCGAGGGCGTCTCGCACCCCGTGGAGACGGTGTGGGCGCCGCCGGCCCGTCCGGTGCGGCCGCCGCACGGCATGCGAGACGATCCGCGCGCTGCTGTCGCACGTGGCCGCCGTGGTGCGCAGGGCGCTCGCCGAGCGGGAGGGCGACGTGCTGTGCTTCCTGCCCGGCGTGGGCGAGATCGCACGGGTGGCCGGCCAGCTGTCCGGGGCCGGCGCCGAGGTGCTCCAGGTGCACGGGCGGGCTCCGGCCGCGGTGCAGGACACCGTACTGGCCGGTTCCGCGGGTACGCGCAGGGTGGTGCTGGCGACCTCGGTGGCCGAGTCCGAGCTCTGACCGTGCCCGGTGTGCGGGTCGTCGTGGACTCCGGGCTCGCGCGTGAGCCCCGGACAGACCATGCGCGGGGGCTGAGCGCGCTCACGACCGTACGGGCCTCACAGGCGGCCTCACGGCAGCGCGCGGGGCGGGCGGGGCGGGAGGCGCCGGGTGTGGTCTACCGGTGCTGGGACCGGGCCGACGTCGTACGGCTGCGCGCTTCCCCTCCCCCGAGATCAAGGTCGCGGACCTGACGGCGTTCGCCCTCCAGGCGGCGTGCTGGGGCGACCCCGACGCGAGCGGCCTCGCCCTGCTGGACCCGCCGCCGGGCGGGGCCATGGCCGCGGCCCGCACGGTACTGGCCGCGATCGGCGCGGTGGACGATGCCGGCCGCGCGACCGGACGGGGCGTACGGATGGCCCGCCTCGGCCTGCACCCCCGGCTCGCGCGCGCTCGTCGACGCGCGGCGGGAGGTCGGCGCGCGCCGGGCGGCGGAGGTGGTCGCCCTGCTGAGCGAGGAGCCCCCGAGGGAGTACGGCGACGACCTGGCCGCGGCCTGGCGCGCGGCCCGCCGCGGCAACGACGCGTACGGAGCCCGGTGGCGTCAGGAGGCGCGGCGGCTGGCTTCGGCGGCGGGTGGTTCCGGCGCGTCCGTCGGTTCCGGTGGTTCCGGCGCGTCCGGAACCACCGGCGCGGAGGCAGGGGCTCCCGGAGCCGGTGGTGACGACGCCGTTGCCGGAGTGGTGGCCGCCTTCGCGTTTCCCGAGCGGGTTGCCAGGGGCCGGAGCGGGGGGACCTTCCTCATGGCCTCCGGAACCGGGGCCGAACTCGGCGACGGGTCCCGGCTGCGCACCGCTCCGTGGCTGGCGGTCGCCGTCGCCGACCGTCCCGTCCACGCCGCCTCCGCGCGCGTACGCCTCGCCGCCGTCATCGACGAGGCCACCGCGAAACTGGCCGCCGAGCATCTGCTCGTGTCCGGCGAAGAGGTGCGCTGGGAGGGCGGGGACGTCGTCGCGCGGCGCGTGGAGCGGCTGGGGGCGGTCGAACTGACCGTACGGGCGCTCGCGGAACCGGATCCGGAACGGGTGCGGGAAGCGCTGCTCGACGGCCTGCGGCGCGAGGGTCTCGGTCTGCTGCGCTGGACACGGGACGCGCGGGGACTGCGCGAGCGCCTCGCCTTCCTGCACCGGGTGCTGGGCGCTCCGTGGCCGGACGTGTCGGACGCGCGCTCACGGACCGTACCGACGCGTGGCTGGAGCCGGAGCTGTCACGGGCGCGCAGGAGGGCCGACCTCGGCCGGATCGAGGCGGGGCAGGCGCTGAACCGGCTGCTGCCGTGGGCGTCCGGCGACGCGGCCCGGCTGGACGAGCTGGCGCCGGAGCGGATCGAGGTGCCGAGCGGGTCGCGGGTCCGGGTGGAGTACGGCGGTGAGCAGCCCGTACTGGCGGTGAAGCTCCAGGAGATGTTCGGGCTGGCCGAGACGCCGCGGGTGGCCGGCGTGCCGGTGCTGGTGCACCTGTTGTCCCCGGCGGGGCGTCCGGCGGCCGTCACCGCCGACCTGGCGTCCTTCTGGCGGGACGGGTACCGCGCGGTGCGGTCCGAACTGCGCGGCCGCTACCCGAAGCACCCGTGGCCGGAGGACCCCGCGACGACGGCGCCTACGCGTCATACGAAGGCGCGGCTCGGGCGGAGCTGAGTCCGGGGAAGCCGAGGCAGAAGACCCCGGTGTCCGTGACGACCGCGACGCGTCCGTCCGGCAGGGGGGTCAGGCACTGCACCGCCGAGCCCATGAAGATGCGGCACACCTCATGGTCGTCCCTCATGTCGAAGAGCGTCACGTAGTCGTCGAAGCCG
This sequence comes from Streptomyces altiplanensis, assembly GCA_003719395.1. GTDB lineage: Bacteria > Actinomycetota > Actinomycetes > Streptomycetales > Streptomycetaceae > Streptomyces > Streptomyces altiplanensis. The sequence goes on along the minus strand of RHMC01000005.1, from coordinate 8,366 downwards.
ACCGTGACGGCCACCGGGCACCCGCCCACGTGGTGCAGCTGGAGCGTTCTGAAGTGCCGGGTGGTGCCCGGCCCGGGGTTCCAGCTCCACAGCGGTGCGCCGTCGCGGATCCGGTGCACCCTGATGCCGCTGCCCGAGGAGAGGTGTCCGGCGACCGGTTCGCCCTCCCAGTCGCCGAGCGCGAAACCGGCGGCCTGCCCCCGCCACGACATCCCCGGATCGACAGTGAAGCCGGGCGTCTGTTCCAGGTGCAGTGCTGTCGTTCCGGCCGGAAGTTCGAGGACGCGCAGCCCGTCCTCCCTGGTGCAGTACGCGGCGAAAAGCCGGTCCCCGACGGCTGCGCACACCAGATCGCGCACTTTCTCGCCCAGGCCGTCCAGACCTACCGTGCACAGCTTCCGGCCGTTCCACGACCAGACCACCAGCTGCCGGTCGACCAGGGCGAGTACGGCGCCCCGCCCGGGCCCGCCGACCACATGCAGCACGGACGGCCTGCCGGGCGGGCAGTTCCGCAGGCGCATACGACGCCGTGCCGCACCCAGCAGCCCGACCGGCCAGTGGTCCCCACGGCGCGGCCGCCAGTCGTGCGACAGCAGCGGAAGGCCGCGCGCGCCCTACGACGCCGGTCGTCGCGCCGTTTGGCCGTCCACCTGATCACCTGTCCGGTCCCGGGGTCCAGCAGGCACAGGGCGGTGTCGTCGGCGAGCGCCAGCACTTCCCGCCGGGCCACCCGCGCCGGGCTCAGCGTCATGCCGAAGAGCGCGGAGAACCTCCGGGGTTTCGCCGCGCCCGCCTGAGAACCGTCGAGCCGGAAGACCCGCATCGACACCGGGCCCCGCATGTGCGTTCCCGTCACGAGCATCACCTCGTCCGTGCCGACGGCCACCGCGGCGAAGTCGCCCACCGTCTCCAGCCGGTCGTGCAGGACCGTCTGCCGGTGCCCCTCCGCGTCCACCACTTCGGCCGAGTCCAAGCCGACGGCGAGCCGGACCATTCCCCGGCCGCAGAGAACGAAGCGCTCCTCGCCCACCAGCCCCGTGCTCGAACGGCAGGTCCACTCCTGGCAGCCCCCGTCGTACTCGACCAGGGCGTCCACCGGCGTCCGCAGGTACTCCAGTTGGGGATCCATGGTCGCCGCGAGCACCTGTCCCCGGTGGACGACGAGGTCCATGACGTGCCTGCCCCGCACACACCAGGAGCGCGCGTCCGCCCGACGCCATCCGTCGTCCGGGCGCACGGTCCACTTCCACACTCTGCCGCCGGACTCCTGGCCGCCCACGAATTCGCCGAACACGGCGGCGACCACCAGGCTGCCCCCGTGCACGTCCATGGCGACCCAGCTGCGGAGCTGGGTGCGCGGCTGGGTCCCTTCGGGGGCCGGCGGCTGCTCCGCCTGTTCCGCCTGCTCCACGGTCAGCCTGCACAGCTCGGTCCCGTCCCGCATGTCGACGAGCAGGACGCCCCCTTCGTGGGTCACCAGCGCCGCCACCAGGGTGTCGCCGAGGCTCGCCAGGGCGACGGCCTCGGTGGCGGTCTCCACCGTGCTTCCCCAGCGGCCGCGCCGGCCGACGTCCCACACCGTGACCTGCCCCGACGGCCCTTCGGACACTGCGATCAGCAGCCACCCCCCACGGCCCCCGGGGCACGTCGCCATTGCGGAGACGTACCGGCCGTGCGTCTCCGGTGGCTGCGGAAGGCGGCCCAGGAACTCGCAGGTCTCCGTGTCCCAGACCCTGAGGTCCAGGTTTCCCTCCTGGGTCACCAGCGTCCTGCGGCCCGCACAGTCGAGGAGCACGAGCCGGTTGACGCCTCCGGGGAAGTTCCCGACCGAGCGGTGCGGATACGGCGCACTGGGGACGAAGGCCCACTCCGCCACCCACGGCTGTGCGGGCACCCGGGACAGCGCGGCGTCGGCGAGCTCCTCGTTGTGGACCTCCAGCGCCGTGAGCCGGAGCAGGGCGGCCCGCGCGCCCGCGTCCGGTTCCGCCACGAGGCGCGGGGCGATGCGCTCGTAGGCGCTGCGTACGGCGACGGCCTGCGGCGTACGGACCCCGGGCAGCGCCCGGCGCAGTGTGTCCTGGTCCACGTCGACGAGGAACAGCGGGTCGGGCACGAGCTCGTCGAGCAGCGCCGTCCGCCGCGTGCGTCGGCAGGTGGTCGAGGAGGTAGGGGTCGGCGGCGGCCAGTTCCGGCCGCTGCCGTCCGCGCCCGCCGCACGAGGCCCAGGAGCGCCCGGGCCACCCGCCCGGCCGTGGCTCCGGCGGCCTTCGTGCCCGGCACGTCGTGCGGTGCCCCGTGGGGCGCCTCGCACAGTTCCTCGCGCAGCTCGTCGGCGACCGACTCGTGGTAGAGCCGGTAGACGGAACGGCCCGTGCGGTCCACGTCCTCGACGAGGTGCGCGTTCGCGGCTCCGAGGATCCAGCGGATGTCGTCGGCGCTCACGACGTCACCGGTGAGCGCGAGGCCATGGCCCGCCAGACCGCGCCGGCCGGCAGCCCGGGTCCCTCGGCTGAACGCGAGCGCGCCGAGCAGGGCCGGCCCCGCTGCTCCTGTTCTCCCAGCTGTTCGTGGAGCGCCCAGCGGAAGACCGGGCCGGCCGGGCGGGCGGACGACACGGCGAGCGGGGGCAGCCGGCGCCGCCAGGCACCGGCACCGGCACCGGCACCGGCACCGGCACCGGCAACTGCGCGCCGTGGGCCAGCGCACGTGCGGTCAGCCGCGCCACGAGGAAGTTGTGCCCGGCCCGGCGCGCGACCTCCCGGGCGATGGCGGCCGTCTCCCCTTCGCGGTAGGGGCCGGTGCTGCCCGGACCGTCCGGCGCGAGGAGGAGCTTGCGCGCGTAGTGCTCGATGTCGTGGAGGCCGATCCAGCGGGAGTCGTCCAGGTCGAGCGCCGTGAGCTCCGGTCCGAGGGCACCGACGACATGCGGCCGGGTGCCGACAAGGAGGCGTACGCAGGGGATCTGTGACAGCGGATGCAGGAAGGACCCTGCGACACGGAGGGGCTCGGTGCCTCCCGCGGCGGGCCCGGCCTCGTCGAGAGCGTCGATGACGAGGGTCAGCGGCTCGGTTCTTCCAGCGAGTGCTTCGAGGACGGACCGGGGGTGGGTCCGTCGTCGAGCCCGGCGGCGTCCGCGATGCCCGCCGCGATCTCTTCGAGCACGCGGTGGCGGGCGTGGATCGCGGCATCGATCCTGGCGCGCGGCGGTGGCACGGCGGTCGGCACATCGGTCAGGGCCTGCCGGTGCACCGGGTCCGCGAGCAGCACCGTACGGCCGAGGAGCGAAGACTTGCCGACGCCCGCGCTCCCGGTCACGACGACGCAGCGGCCCAGTTCCGCGGAGTCGCCGTCGAGCCAGGACGACAGTGCGCCCAGAGCCGCGAGACGGCCCGTGAAGTAGGAGCCACGCCCCCGATGCCGTCCGTTCCCCGGCCCCGGGGGCCGAAGTGGGACTGGAGTTCGGCGCGGCGGCGACGCCCCTCGGCGCTGGACCACGTGCTCTGTTCGGCGAGGTCCATCACCGCGTGCGGAAGGTCCGGCACGTACCGCGGATTGGGGAAGAAGGGGTAGCCCTCCCCCGACGGCAGGATGCCGAGAGCCGCGTACTGGTGCGGACTGTGCCTGCGCAGGCTTTCGTTGACGCGGTCGACGACCTGCTCCAGGTAGAGCTTGGGCTGACGGGGTCCGCCGACCGTGAGGTCGTCGACCGCTTCGGTCAGTGCCCGGGTGAACGCGCCGTCGACAGCCTCGTCCCGGGCCCGGGCCGCCGCGATGACGCAGAAGGCGGCGAGGCGCTCCGCTTCGGCGGCGGGTGGTACTGAGCCGCCTGCGAGGCCGGTCGCGATGCGGCGGGCGGCATCGAGGCCGCCCTGCCCCGCGTAGCAGGTGTCGACGATCAGCAGGAGTCGTTCGAATCCGCACTCCGTGACCGTGCGGGCGATGTCTTCGGTGGCGAGGGCGGTGCCGGTGAGACGGTCGGTGCGGCTGTCGCGGAACAGGAGGTAATGCCGGTCGTGGTCGTGGTCTCCGTGGCCGCTGTAGTACAGGACGAGGGCGTCCTCGGTACGGTCCTGCGAGGCGGCCCAGTCGGAGAGCTCGCGCCGGAAGCCGTCCGCGCTGCGGTCGTGCAGCCGGCCGCCGGACTCGTAACCGAGACCCTCGAAGAGGGCGGTGACGGCGTCGAGGTCACCGGACACGGCCGGGAGTTCCTCGTGGTGTTCGTACCGGGACGTGCCACCGACCACGATCAGTCTGCGGACCTTTTCCGAAGCGCCACATCGCGTCAGCCCGCCGCCCCCGCTGCCTCTGTCCCCCCCGGCGTCCTCTGTCCCCCCTGGCGTCCTCTGCCTCGCCGGCGTCCTCTGGCTCCCCGGCCACCAGCCCCGCCGCCAGCGCCGCGCCCGTTTCGGCGGCGGTGAGGTGGTGCTCGATGGAGTGGGCCTGCCAGCCGTTGTCCACGAGGACGTCCTGGACGGGGCGAGGGCCGCCCGGGAACAGCGGAGCAAGGCGCTTGGCCAGAGCGACCACGTCACGGCGGTCGCAGACGTTGGTCCAGTCACGGACCCCGGCGGGCCAGTGCCCCTCCCCCGCGGCCGGCCCGGGGAGCAGCCGGTCGAAGACGAGGCGGGGGATGCCCAGCGGTGAACCGACCGTCACCAGCGTCGGGATCTGCCACTCCGGATGCGCGCACAGCGCTTCGTACGCGACGACCGAACCGAGGGAGTGCCCCACGAGGACCCGGGTGCCGGGCGTGACCGCCGCCTCGATCTCGCACTGGACGCGTTCCCGTACGCCGGGCTCGGTGAGGTAGCGGCGGACCTGGGAGAGGACCCCGAGGAGGAAACGGTCGGCGGTGCGGGCGAAGAAACGCGAGCGGCTGAGCGCGTGCAGCGCGCGCTGCACGGCGACCGGGGTGGCGGCCTTCCCGGGGCGGGCGGCGTTGCGCGGTGCCGGCGGCGGAGGAACCCGGTCCGGTTCCAGCCGGGCCGCCTCCGCCCACCAGGCGAGCAGCAGCTCCGTCTCCAGCGGATCGGTGACGTCACGCGCGCGGGGCGCGGGTTCGCCTTTCACGGCCGTCGCACCGGAAGGCCGGAAGCAGTGGCCGTAGAAGGCGACGCCGACGTCCTCGGGGGTCAGCTCCGGTCCGCCGGCGAGTCTCAGGCCGTCGAGCACGGCGGAGGCGATACCGCGATGCAGGGTGTGGGCCCCCAGGTACTGCTTTCCGATGCCGTGCACGACGACGATGGCAGCCATGCCCCTCCCCCGGGTCCGTTGCCCGCGATCGTACAACTCTGGTGCTCGGATCAGGCGTTGACGAGATCTCATCTCCAGGGGCGACGCCGTCGGCCGGGTCGCCCGGCGGATTCGGGTGACGTGCCGCTGCCCCGCCCGGAACACGGTCCGGGCGGGGGCAGCGGCGGCAGGGCCGGGGAGCGGTTACGCGGTGGGGGTGGAGGAGGAGGAGAGAGCGGAGGGGGTCGTCGACGGGTCGGTCGTCATCGGTCGACGGATCGGTCGACGGATCGGTCGACGGTGCGGTGGTGGCCGCGGTGACGGTCAGTTCGACCGTGAGGACCACACCGTCGGCGGTGGTGAGACGCAGCTCGTACGTTCCCGCGTTGCCGTCGGCGTAGACCTTCGGAAGGGCCACCAGGCCGTCGGCGTCCGTCCTGAGCGCGGTCAGGGTGCGGACCGCCTTGCCGTCGGCGCCCTTGAAGTACGGGCCCTTGTCGTTCTCCGCGGACGCCGGCGTCACCCGTGACCATCGTCGCGGTCACTGCGACACCCGCCGCGGCCCTGCCCTTGTACGTCGCCTTCACCTCGACCGGGTCGGCGAAGGAACCGCCGGTCTCGGCCTTGAGCTCCTTGTCGGAGGTGCGGACCAGCGCGTCGGACCGCGCGCCGGCGCGGCTTGGCCTTGACGTCGGCGCCGAAGTTCGCGGCGGGGGCGCTGGTGCCCAGCGCCTTGGCGCGCACGGTGAACGTGCCCGTCCGCCCGCCCGCGCCGAGCGTGGGGGCGGTGGCGATGCCGTCGGCGCCGGTGGTGACGGTGAAGCGGGTCCGGGCGCCGGGGAAGCGCGCGTCCGTGTCGCCGGCGATCTGGAACTGGACCCGGGGCGCCCACCACCACCTTGCCCGCGGAGGTCTTGCCCGTACGCCAGCCGGTGAATGAACTTCTCGCCCTCGGTCGCGGTCACGGTCGCGGTGCCGAGCCGCTCCAAGGCGGTGACGGGTGCCGGGGCCGGGGGCTGCGTCGGCGGAGTCGGAGACGGTCGGCGGGGTCGTGCGGGGGGCTGCCGTCGGCGGACTCGGAGAACGTCGGCGGGGTCGTCGGGGGCGGCGTCGCCGGCTGCGTCGTCGGCGGGGCCGGAGTGCCACCGGTTCCCGGAGTGCCCGGGCCGGCCGGCGGAGTCGTCCCGCCGGGAACTGCGGGCAGGCCGCTGCCGTTTCCACTGCCACTGCCACTGCCACTGCCACTGCCGCTGCCGTGGCTGTCGGGTTCGCTGCTGCCCGGCAGGACTCCGGAGCCGTCCGGCACCTCGTGGCTGCCGCGCCGGTAGTAGTCGAACCAGGACATGACCGTACGCAGGTACTCCCGCGAGCGGTTGTAGCCGAGGATCGCCCGGTCGAGATCGGCCTGGACGGACAGGTCGCGGTCGTGGGCGCAGAGGTAGCGGCCGGCGGCGAGGGCCGCGTCGTAGATGTTGTTCGGGTCCTTGCGGCCGTCGGCGTTGCCGTCCTGGCCCCAGGCCGCCCAGGTGGACGGGATGAACTGCATCGGACCGACCGCGCGGTCGTGCGTCGAATCGCCGTCGTACGCGCCGTTGTCGGTGTCGGAGATGTTGGCGAAGCCGACGCCGTTGAGCTGCGGGCCGAGGATCGGTGTCAGCGTCGTTCCGTCGTCGTCGACCCGGCCGCCGCGCGCCTGGCCCGACTCGACCTTGCCGATCGCGGCGAGCAGCTGCCACGGGAGGCGGCAGCCGGGGTCGGTGCCCTTGACGGTCCCTTCCGCCCGCTTGTACGCGGCCAGGACCGTGGCGGGTATGCCTGCTTCCGCCGGGCCGGTGATGACGGGGAGATCGATCGAAGTGCCCGGTTTGTTCGGGGTGTTCAGGGGCGCAGATCGGTGAAGTACGGCGAGTCGCCCGTCACCGGGGTGCCGGGGGGTTCGGTCGCCTTCGCGGCTCTCTCGTCGGCGGGCCCCAACGTGCTGCCCGGTGCCTGCGAGGCGGAGAGCGCCGCCACTACGAGCGCCGCCACCGTGGTGGCTGTCGCCCCTTTGCGCAGCCTGCGACCGAATTGCGCTGCCATACGTCTGGCCCCTCCCGTCAACGGCTGTTCGCGCTCCCCAGCGCGAGGACTCAGGCGACACTACGACAACTACCGGCGCCGGAACACCGGCCGCCGTCGCCTTATTACCGGTTGTTCACGGAAATTCATCTCGGAACACAAAACGGCATACTGATCGCCATCGATCAGAAGCGGACCAAGGGGTGCTTTTGCCGTTCACACTCAGCCATGCTGCGGCCGTACTGCCGGGCATTCGACGGGACGGTACCGCGCGCGGGCCGTTGCTCGCATCGGCGCTCGTCGCCGGGTCGTTCGCGCCGGACATGACCTATTTCGCGGCCACCGCCGCCCCGGCCGCGATGGCCTTCGGAGACGTCACCCACTCCCTGCCGGGCCTCGTCACCGTCGACGTGTTCATCACGGCGGCGCTCGTGGGTCTGTGGCTGCTGCTGCGGGAACCCCTGCTGGCCCTGGTGCCGCGCCACCGGCAGGCCCGCTTCCACGGCTTCGTGCGCGGCCAGGACTGGAACGGGACGCGACTCCCCTCCCTCGCCTGGCGGTTCTTCCTCTCGGCGGTCATCGGCGCGTGCACACACGTCTTCTGGGACACCTTCACGCATCTCGACCGATGGGGCACGAAGGCCCTGCCGGTGCTCGGTGAGGCCGTCGCCGGCTTCCCGGTGTACTGGTACGCGCAGTACGGCGGCTCGGCCGTCGCCCTCGCGGTGATCGTGTGGTTCACGGTCTCGGCGCTGCGGCGCCGGCCGGACGGCCCCGCCCCCGCCTCCGTACCGCTGCTGGACGCGCGCGGGAGGTGGGCGGCCGGGGGGCTGGTCGCGCTGTGCGTGCTGCTGGGCGTCGTCCACCGGTGCGTGCGCTGGTACGCCGCGCAGACCGTGCAGCTGAAGCCGCTCGACTACGTCCCGACCGTATGCTTCGGCGCCGGCTCGGGGCTCGCCGTGGGACTGGTGCTGTACGCCGTGGGGGTGCGGCATGTGCTGCGCGGCGCGCCGGTCCGGGCGCGGTCCAGGGCGCGGCCCCGGACCCCGGGCCCCAGTCGCCGGACGGGCCGGGCA
>RHMC01000059.1 GCA_003719395.1 Streptomyces altiplanensis | reverse complement strand
CACCCCGAGATCACCGTCAACCGACCTGATCGTCACTCCCGGCTGCGACCGGTACCACGCGACCGCGTCCGCCTTGAACTCGGCGGGATAGTGCTTCATCCCCACGGGGACCCCGTTCTCCTGGACCATCAAGATCCAAATGTCTCCGGTGTCCGAAACCCGGAGCCAAGGCCCAGGTTCACTGGGCATTCCGCAGGTTCTGTTAGCCGCAGTTACCAATAGCGGCGACAGGTCCGCACCACCGCGCCCACCACCGCGCCGGCGGTGGTGCGGACCCACCGGTGCCGTCCAGAGCCCGCCGGACCGTCCTCCAGGACACGTGGTGCGTGCGCCCGAACGCCCGCAACGACATGCCCGTCGGTGATCCCGGCGGATCGCCGCGTACGACTCGGTCTGCGCCGGAGTCCCGCGGCGTCTCCCCCGCTGCCCGCCGGTCCTGAACCGTCAGGTCACACCTTCGAACTGCTGCCGCAGCCGCTCGGGGTACGGTCCGTATCCGCCGACCGGCAGGTACGGCCCTGTGAACCCCCACTCCTCGTCCGTCGGTTGCACGCGCTTCACGCAAGGCGATCTACCGGCTCAGACCCCGCCGCGAGGGTGAGTCCCGCAGCTTGAGCACCACTTCGTACGCGCCCCGGACGCCCTGACCGTGGACGACGGGCGGCCCGCGCCCCGCCGCCGTCGGCGGCCGGCAACCCGTCTACCGCCAGTCGAGGCGCCCGTCGGTCACGCGCGGCGCGTGGTCGTCCCCGAAGCCCCGCCCCTCGCACAGCGCGTTGGCCACCTCGGTCAGGTAGGCGGCGAACGTTGCCTCCCCCGGATTCGGAAGTTCGGCCTCGGCGTAGTCGCCGAGCAGCCCGTATCCCTGGCCTGGGGTGCAGTCGGCAAAGCTGCCGTAGAAGCCGTCCGGGTCGATGGTGGTGAGCGGCAGGTACCGCTGCCCGGGCTCGTCGCCCGGGCGCGCGGCCGCGACCGGGCCCTCGAACCACGCTCTCAGGTTCTCCAAGGGGCCGACCCCCTCGCCGTCGGGCAGGAAGTACCCGGTCGGCTCGGGGTCTTCGCGGGATGTGGGCCAGTCGAAATCCGAGGCTGGTCCGGTGCCATTGCGCACCAGGTAGAAGGCGCGCACATCGGCCGGGACCGTCAAGTCGAGATCCTGCTCCAGCGAGCGGAGCTCGCCCTCCGTCGCGGGCGCGGGCAACCGCTGGAAGGTGCGGGGCGCATGCTCCTTCAACCATGTCTCGATCCGCGCCCAGGCGACGAGGGTCTGTTCAACCCGCATCCGATTACTGGTCATGGCCTGGACTGTAGTCGTGGGGTATGACACCGGCCGCTGACAAGACCTCACCCGGACCACCCATTGATCACGGCTCGATACGCGCCCTGGTGACATAAGTCCAGCAGTTGGAGAAGCGGCTCGTGGAGGTCCTGGGCGAACAGATCTGGCGTGAGCCGGACCTGGAACCCCCCGCCGACCTCAACGAACTCCAGCGGACAACCACCCGGCTGGAACAGAAGGCCGTCGACCTCTCTGCGTACCTGGAGGAGCGTGAGGGCGGCCTGGAGGCCTCCCGATTCGCCGGCCGTGAGCCGGCCAGGGCCCTCAACCAGCGAGGGTGACCGCCACTCCGCGGGGTTCGGGCGCGGCTGGGTACGTTGAACGTGCTCACCGTTGCACGCGCACGATCAGCAGGAGAGCCAAGAGCTGTCGGTCACAGGGTCCAGACGTGAATGGCGTTCTCTGTCTGGGAGGCCGTGTACCAGGTGCCGTCACCGAGGGCCCGGGGAAGTCCGGCTACCGGGAAGGGGTACGTGAGCTGCCCGGCCACACTCATCCCGGTGAGATCGATCAGCCAGTGCCGGCCGGCGCCGAACTCCTCGTCGCTTTCGGCCGTGCCGACGACAGCCGTGTCCTCGTTGAGGAAGCCTCCCTCGTAGTCGAAGAAGACCTCGGCCTCATCGTTGTCAGGCTCTGCCTCGGGATGTCCGGGAACTTCGTCAGCACTCAGTTCGGCTTCCACCGAACCATCGGTGGCCCGGTGCACGGCGAGAATGTCCTGGTCGTGCGTGACGGTCAGCAGCCGACCGCCGGACGGGCTCACCGCCATCAATATGCGGTCTTCGTCTCCGAAGCAGTCGACCGACAGCGTCTGGCCGTCCCACCGCCCCCATCTCAGTGGGGAACCGTCCTGGCCTTCGCCGATGGTCAGACCCATCTGGTGCGGATCGGGGTGCGGCACATGGACCGACCCGGCAGCCGCTGTCCGTGTATCGGCGCGTGCAAGCACCTTCCCCCCGGCAGCGTCTATGACCAGCCATTCCTCCGCCCGCGCGTCGCGGGCGGGCTGATGTTGCGCGAGCGGGCCCCGGGTATGGGCCCACACCAAGGAGCCGTCCGCCGAGAAGCCGGCCGATCCACTGCTCGCGTACCGATGATCCCGGTCATCCGCGTACTCGTCGAAAGTGGCATGGCCCGGGCAGCCGGCCCAGCAGCGGTGCTGAAGCTCCCACCGCACCGCCCCGCCCGGTCCACGCTCGCAGCGCGTGCACCCCGCGAAGACAACCAGGTCCCCAGCCGGCGCCACCGCGTATCCGCCGAACCGGCGCGTCCAGGGCGCAGGGAAGCGGACCTCTGAACCTCCTTCCGAGGCGGCGCCGGTCCGGCCCGTCTCCCGCACGACCACGTCCGTGTCACCACGCTGCACCAGCCGCCGTCCGCCGGGCCGGGCCTCCAGATACGGAGCATCGTCCGCGCGAGAGAAAGAAAACGGGGCGGGGAAGGTGGTGACGAGACGAGCGGACGCGGTCACAAGATCTCCGAAACGAGGAAGGTCATCTGCGCGGTCACTCTACGGCCGGACACTGACAGCACCGCCCCATGGGCCCTCCGGGTCGGTCCCGGCCCGGACGGCGAACAGGTCCAGGCCGGCCGGGCATCGGGAGCCAGCACCCCAAGGCCGGCAGGAGCCCAGGCGTTGTCTCGCTGTTCCCGTCGGCCCGCGGCACTGACAAGTCCACCGGGCCTCGTGAAAACATCTGTTGCACGATCCCTCCTCCGGGCAACGCCCGGCCGTGGGACCACGTCCTTCTGGGCATGACTGAACTCATCGACTCCTCCGGCCCTGACGACCGCGAAGAGAATGTGCGGCCTGGCCCGCTATGGCGTCATGCCTTGTGGGTGGTGGGCATCACGGTCCTCGGGGTGGGCCTGGGTTGGGCGAGCGCCTTGTTCCGTATAGGGCCCGAGGAATACGGGCTGCCGTCCGTCGCTCCGGGGGCGGTCTGGCCGTATCTGGTCGCCTGGACTGCGACCGGCCTGGCTGCGGCGGCCGCACTGCGGGCGGCCGCAGCCAGGGCGCCGGTCTACGCCGCGGGGCGGATCGCAGCCGTGCTCACCGCCCTGGGCACCCGGCTCTCGCTGGGCTGGCGGCCGGAGGCACTGGCGCTGGGGGCGATGGTTGCGGCTGTGCTGACGACAGCGATCCTGTGGTGCGTTCTTGCGCTGCGTTCTGGCTCTCGTGGCAACCACGGCGGACGACTTACGTCCGGCAGGTGACCCGCTTGTTGAACCTGCCCGGTGAGCCGTGCCAGGAGTACGGGAGCCTCACCCCACCACCGTGAGCACGGCCAAGCCCGCCTTCGGCCCGGGCAGGGGGCGGGGTGCGTGCCGGCGAGCGTCGCTTCTCTGGGGCGACCGTGTAGCGCGAGGCGAGTGGAAACCAATTCGTGCAGCTCAGCGCTGGCGCAAGCGGCACTTGTAAGTGACACTGCCGCGTGCGGGACATGTGGCGCCACTGTCGTTTCGAGTAGTCAGCAGTGAGGCCTGTCCGGTAATCAGTCGTCAGCGCCAGGAACGCTCTAGTGTCCTCGCTTGTGACTGAACTTTCCTCGTATCACCGCGCGACAGCCGATGCCTACGATGCCGTCGCCGTTCGCTATGCCGAATTGCCCCGCGACGACCTGGACACACTTCCGCTGGACCGCGCGGTGCTCGCCGCGTTCGCCGAGACTGTGCGGGCCGCCCGCTCCGGGCCCGTCGCCGAGCTGGGATGCGGCCCTGGACCTGTCACTGCACACCTGCGGGATCTGGGACTGGACGTCTTCGGCGTCGATCTGTCGCCGGTGATGATCGGTCTCGCCCGCGAGACATACCCGGACCTGCGGTTCGAGGTCGGTTCCATGGACGCCCTGGACTTGGCCGATGGCCAGTTGCAGGGCATCGTGTCCTGGTATTCGGTCATTCACATCCCACCGCGGGACGTGTCCCCGTACTTCGCCGAGTTCCGTCGGGTACTCGCTCCCGGCGGAACTCTTCTGCTCGCCTTCTTCGAGTCGGAAGGTGAGCCGACCACGGCGTTCGACCACAAGGTGGCGACAGCCTACCGATGGCCGATCGACGACCTCGCGGGGCTGGCCGGTGAGGCCGGCTTCACCGAGGTCGGCCGGATGCTGCGTGAACCGTGCGAGGGGGAACGGTTCCGCCGGGGGCATCTGCTGATGCGCGCGGGGAAGTAATTCAGGTTGTCTCAGCCGTGCGGTGATGCCGGCCCTGGTCGGGTCCCGGTTTGCGGGGTGACGGCGATGACTTGGTCAGCGGTTGAGCTGGGCCATCAGCTCACGGTTTGCGGCGCGGGCAGTCGCCCGTTGCGGGCCGTGAGGTTCGCGACGCCGGCCGGCAGTGATGTGCGGCCGACCTGCGTTCCGGCGGTCGTGCCGGGCGGAGGCCGGCCCGCGCGGGCGATGACGGCGGTGTGAAGGTCTTCGTGACGGATCACCGACAACGCCGGGATGCGCCTGATACGGGCCGCCCACGCCCTTGCCCCGCAAGGAGCCCCGCATGGCCTCGCTGATCTGCCCGGAGCTGAAAGTCGTACTTCACGGACCCGCACCGGTTCGGTCCGCGGGGCTCTCCCGTGAGTTCGCACCGGTACTGAATGACATGGCTGCCCTGCGGACGGCTTCGACGACCGGCTCGGCGCGATTGGTTCTCAGCCACGCGAGCGCTGAGGTGGACGGTGAGAGATCGGTGACGTCGACGTAGCGGACGCCGGGTCGGGGGAAGAAGTCACGGGCGGCGGCCGGCAGGAAACACATGCCTTTGTTCTGAGCCACGAGGTGCAGAAGTCCCTCCATGTCCGATGCTATGGGCCCGTAACGCACCGGAGTGTGGTCGGGTCGCGGATCGACGGCCCAGAACTTCCACCAGACCCGTGGTGCTTCCGGCGGGACGTCGATCACTGGGCGATGAGCCAGCTGGGCCAGGGTGATCTGCTCCTGGCCTGCGAGGGGATCACCCGTCGGCAGGCAGGCCACTCGTGGTTCTGTGACGAGGTGCTGCACTTCGATGCCTGCCGGCACCGGTGGGCGGAGAAAGACGACATCGACCTCTTGCTGGATCAGAGCATCGACGTGGTCGATGAAATTGAGGCTGCGTACCTCGACGTGTATCTGTGGGTGCCGGTCGTGCAACAGGCGAAGTACGGCGCGTGTGTGAGGCATGGCGGCTTCGGCGCCGATACTGCCGACGACGAGCCGGCCGGAGAGCCGGCGCGTATGGGTTTCAGCGTTCCGACGCAGCCGGTCCACGGCCGCGACCGCGGCACGCGCGTCCGTCAGCAGTACCTGCCCCGGCGTGGTGAGGGTGACGGCCCGGCTTGTTCGGGTGAACAGCTTCAGGCCGAGGCGCCCTTCCAGGTCCTTGATCTGCTGGCTGAGTGCCGACTGGGTGATGAACAGGCGAGCGGCAGCTCGCGAGAAGTGGAGCTCCTCGGCCAGGGCGACGAAGAGGTGTAACTGATGAAGACTTGGCGTTCGGGGTTCCGAGCCCGTTGAGGGCCTCTCGTCAGCTGCTCTGCCCGCAGTCATGGTGAATACTTTATCGATCTCATGCCATGTCTCATGGCGGTAAGCGGTGACAGGGGCAGGCCCGTGGTGGAAGGCTCGCCAGTGTCGTCCGGGCAAGCGCAGGTTGCCGGCAGGCAGTCATGGACTGTGAGGGCCGGAGCATGGGAAAAGGCTTTGCGGAGGGGGCCGTTGGCCGTGTCACACCACTATGGCGAAGGGCCCCCGGCAGGTCGCACAGGACGTGAGGCCGCGTCTGCCGCAGGGCAGTACACCGTCCTCCGCGTCGGCGGCATTACGTGACTCGTCACGGAAGGCATGGCGTGCGGATATGAAGTCTGATGATCCTGGAGGGTTATGTGTACTCGACAGCGTCTCTTTGCAGGTGTCTTCACCACGGCGGCGGTCGTGTCGACGCTCGCTTTCGGTTCTGGCGTTGCCGTCGCGACCGGACACGCCGAACTGGTTTCGGCCCCACAGCTCGCACAGTCGTCGGAGGCATCGCATAGTGATGCAGCGGCTACAGTGCAGTACACCGCCCTCTGCGTCAGCGGCGGCTGCGTGACCGCAGTTGCCGGCGGGCAGCTCGCGCAGCCGTGGGAGGCATCGAATGCTGCCGGGGCCTACGGGGACCACAGCATGAGCAACCAGTACGGTCTCCTCAATACTGGCAGGTGGGGGTAGTTTGCGGCACTGTAGCCACAACACAGGTCCAGGGGTGCACTGTCGCCGGGCTGTGTTGTCCCACCGGCCCAGTCGGTTGACCGATCTCGGTCTCGGCCCCGCCCATGGCGCACCAGCTCGAAATCCTGTGCCCTTCCTGGGTTCCCCTGCCAGACTGTCAGGATTCAGTTCGTCCAGTACCAGAGTAGGGAGCACAACGACTGTGCGTGCCAAAGCTGTTGCAGCAGTGATAGGCGGAGCATTCACCCTTGTCGCCCTGACCGCCGGTGCGGCCCAGGCCGGTCATCACCAGACGCACAGTGTCCCGGTGACCGAGGAGACGGTGGCCGGAGGCCCGTACAAGCCGGTGACCGAGGAGACGGTGACCGGGGGCCCTTACAAGCCCACCGGCGATGTTCTGAACAACCCGAGCCCGCTGGGCTGACCGTCCGGCGCTCCCGCCCGCTCCCGTCGGTCCTGGCCGGCTGCGGGGCACGTGACCGGACCTGATCCGAAGCCCCGGGGCACGTGCCCCGGGGGCTTCGGATCAGGTCGCCTGTCAGCGCGCCGGGCCACCTCTCCGGCGTCGTCGTCGTGGCAGCGCGCTTCATGCCGATCACCGTAGCGGGCCTCGGCCCCCTGACGGCCGTTTTTCGGCTGTGGTGCGAAGAGTCCAGGAAGAGACGTTGCTCTCTCGCTCCTCGGGCTCGAACCCGTCGGGTCGGAGACACCGCGCAACCTCAGGAGAAGCCGAGGCGGGAGGCCTGTGCCGAACTCAGGCCGGTCCGACAGGTGCTTCTGCTGGCGGAAGTTGAGCTGCTTCAAGCAGGCCCTGCTTGCTCACTGTCGTCCAGCGGATGTGTCCAGGTGATCAAGCTGCGTAGAGAACAATCATGATCACAGGCGGCTGCGGGCTTCCTGTGCCCATGACCCGACTCACGCTGCTTTCACTATTCATGACGATGTGTCAGGCCGACTGCAGCCAGACCCACTCAAGCTCCAAGACTCGCCGTCGGGGCCCTCCGCACGGCTGGAGTCAAGAACACCACGGCCGGCCTACGCCGCAACGTCCGCAACCCCCGCCCCCTCGCGCTCCTCGGCCTCGGATGAGCGCGAACCGGACATCACGCGACTACGACGATGCCCTGGCTCCCGGATCAGCGATGACAGGGGCCACGGCTGCGGTGTCAGTCTGCTGAAGTATCCTTCCCGCCACCCCACACCGACTGGAAGGACCAAGAGAATTGACTGGCCTGTCTGCTTTCCCGCTGCCCTTTCATGCTTCCCGTTCCATATCGTTCGCGACACCCCGAACGCTGCGGGAACTTCAGATGATGCAGTGCAGCTCACACATTCGGGCGAAGCCCGGGTGGTTCGACAAGATGAACGATGCCGGCATCGTCGCCAGGTGGACGCGAGAAGCGATCGCCCAGGGCCTCACCGAAGCGCAGGTTCGTTACGTGCTTGCCGAACTCCTGCATTATGCCGCGCTGCGGGACGGACGAACCGGCGCCGAGGTGTCCGCCGTCGACGGGGTGTGGCAGTCGGACACACTGGTCGACGACAAGCTCAGATCCCGGCTGCGCGAGGCGGTTCGGGTTCTGGAACAGGTCCCCGAAGCAGAAAAGGACTGGCATCCCGGATCCGACGGCCAGGTACTGGATCTGGTTCATCCCTCACTTTTCTGTCTGGTGAAAGAGGCGAGCGGCGCGCCCGAGCGGGCTTGGCAGAACCCGACGGACCGCTACTCGAAGTACGAATTCTCGGAAAAATTCCAGTGGCTGCCCACTGACGTCGACGTCAGTGACGACGGCGATGTCGCCTTCCGTTCGTACGTCAACAACGTCCACCCCGAGAATCATCGCGAACTGGCCTCCGTCCTGCCAGACTTGTTCGCGCGCTTCCGGCCGCTGCTGGAGAACGTGCTCACCGATCTGCGTCATCCGCGGCCCCTGCGGATCGAGGCCGATCCTTACGGGTGGTACGACTCGGAGCCGGAGCACCCGGACAAATCCTCCTACAGTGATGACGGGGCCTACGCAGAAGCCCTCCGTGCGTGGGAGGAGGCCCAGGACGACTGGTGGGAAAACCGCCGCCCGGTCATCCCGGACGCCCCGGAATTCACCCCGCCCGAGTCGCCCGATGCATCCGCCCGAGTCGACCTGCGCGGCCGCCGTCTCCAGGTCATCGTCAAGCTCGCCACCATTCACCTCACCCCGGACAAGCCCGATTACCCCGGCGGTTCCTGGCATGTCGAGGGGATGTTGAACGAGAGGATCGTCTCGACCGGCATCTATTACTGGGACAGCGAGAACATCACCGAAAGCCGGCTGAGTTTCCGGGCGGCACTCGACGACCCGTACTACGAACAGAACGACGACAACGGTCTGCGTGAGGTCTACGGCCTGGAGGACGAAGACGCACTGAACCAGATGCTGGGATCGGCATCGACCCCAGCGGGCCGCTGCCTGGCGTTCCCGAACATCCTGCAACACCGCGTCAGCTCATTCCGCCTCAAGGACCCCACCCGCCCGGGATATCGAAAAATTCTTGCGTTCTTCCTGGTCGACCCGTCGCAAAAGATCGTCTCGACATCCGATGTGCCACCGCAACAACCATGGTCCGACACCTCGACCATGACGCTTGAACAGGCCAAGAACTACCGCGAACAACTTATGCAGGAACGCAAGTTCTTCGTCGACGAACACAACGAGCAGCTCTACGAACGAGAATTCTCCCTCTGTGAGCACTGAACCTCTTCTGTTCTGAACACGTACAGGACAGGAGGGTGTGGGCGGCCTGGAGGATGGTTCCGACGCAGCGAGGGGAGCATCTGGCCCGCCGGAGCAGTCGGCGGGTTTTCAGCTGTGCGAAGGCACGTTCTCCAGGAGGCCGCAGCCGTGCGTGATCACGGTTGAACTCCTGGTAGTGCCCGGACTGTTCGCGGTGGTGGTAGTAGGGGGTGCGAACGGTGACGCCGGCTCTCTGACAGGCCCGGTCCGCGAGCATGAGGATCTGCCGGGTCAGGCACGCCTGGACGATGCCGTGGGCTCGCGCTGCGGTCAGGCCGTGGGTGCGCCCCGGTGTGGCACGCGAGAACCGGAGTGGGGTTCCGTCCGGCCGTGCGATGACCTGGACGCCCATGCCGTGCTTCCTGTGTGTTTCGTTCCTGCGCAGATGCGCAAGGGTGAGCAGGGCCTGCTGGAATCGGCTCAACTTCCGCCGGGCCGGTCGGAGTTCACGCCTTCGAGCGTGGATGAGCCAGGAGACATGCTCGACGAGCTCGTACGGGACGTCGGGCATGGAAGGGTACAAAACCGACAGGGCCCCTCGGTCGCCGGTGTGACGGGGGAGATCACCACGCCAACGACGAAGGGCCCTGTCCTGTCACGACCCGGCCCACCAGGCCATTGGTGGGACTGACGACCACTGGTGGCATCACCTCCTGAAAGCGTCGGTCACAGATCAGGGTTCAGGGTCCATAGGACGCCGACGCGGCGGCGGGCAAGGACGGTCACGTCCTGGGTATGACGCTTTCCCCCGGCGCGGTTGCGGCGGTGAAACCGGCGCGAGTGCGGATGCAGGACGGATGCTGAGCAGCACGGAAATGCAGAAGACGCGTTGCAGGCGCCTTTGGTAGCGCTGTGGCCGGCGCAGTTTTCCGCCGAGCTGCCCGGAGTCACGTGGTGGTGCAGAGGCGGTGCCAGGTCCAGGGAGGTCTGTTGTCAGAGGGGTGTGTCAGAGTCTGCGCATGCTTGAGATCGTGGTGAAGACGGAGAACTGGGAGCGACACGTCCGCGTGTCTGCCGAGGAGCTCGCCGGGCTGGTCCGGCGAATCGGCGGTGACGGTGACCGGTTCCTGGTGGTCCAGCCGATACCCGACCTGCCTGACGTCTTCGCCCAGGTCTGGCACAAGGCCGGTGGTGACTACACGCTGGAGCACCGCGACGGTGCCGCTGACCGGCACTTCCAGGCGACGACCGACGGACCCGAGGCCGTGATTGCGGCGATTGCCGGCTGGGCCCGCCAGGAGACCGGCTGGGACGCCGGTCTGGCCTGGTCGCTGCTGGACATGGGCCCCACCCGCGAGGTGCCGCCGCTCGACATCGACGAAGACGAGCGCAAGGAGTTGGAGAAGCGCGTCCGTGAGGTGCTGGTCGGCGGCTACGCCTCCCGGGCCGAACTGGCCGAGCTCGCTGAGGACTACCTGGTCGCCAAGGACCGTCGGCCCGTCTCCCGTGAGCAGGCGGAGGCGCTGGTCGACCGGATGTGGCTGGAGCGCGTGGCGGAACAGGCCACATGGCAGGGCGAGACCGACCCTGAGCGGCTCACCCGCGCCTTCACCGCACTGGAGGCCGCCGGCATCACGGCTCGGGAGAACTTCACCTGCTGCCGGTCCTGCGGCAACACGGAGATCGGAGCAGAGGGGGCATCCGATGCCCGCGGCTTCGTCTACTTCCACACCCAGTGCACCGACTCCGCCGCCGCAGGCCATGGCCTGATGCTCCTGTACGGCGGCTTCGACGGCTCGGAGGAGAGCACCGCGGCGGTCGGCCGCGAGGTGGTGGCCGCTCTCGACGCTGACGCCTGCCCACCACCTGGGACGGCTCCCCAGGCCAGGCCGTTCACATCACCCCGCTCGACTGGCGCCGGCGCCTGGTCGGCTGGCGGGCGTCGCTGAAGGTGATGTCGACGTACACGTGAACGTGCCATCCAGATACACGGCTACGCGAAAAAACGTGTTCACGGGCCGTCGACGAAGGCAGCGGCGAAGGCACCTGCTCTCCACTGCTCCCCACTGTGATCAGCCAAGCCGGTTGGCGGCTCTACCGACTTGGCGGTGTGACCGGCGTAGGCAGATCGAGAACGCGGGCGAGGGCGGCAACGACAAGGGCAGAGTGGTCGGGCAGGTGCCCGGGGCCCCAGTCGGCTGCCTGCGCGGGGAAGCCGGCCAGGTCACGCTCGACCCCGTCCAGCAGATGGCGGAACTCGATGGCCGGCAGCTCAATCACGGGGCTGTCGCTCTGCTCGGTGTCGACGGTCAGTCGGACGGTGTCACCGAAGAGCTCGGCAACCGGGTCAGGGTCATGACCGAAGGAGACCGGTCCGCTGCCGCCAACGACTGTGCGCCACTCACGCCAGCCCTCCAGCCCGTTGCAGCAACCAGGAAGGAACGTGACGCCTGTGGAGCTGTCCGTGACTCTCAGGCCACCGGCCGCGAAGAGACTGTCGAAGGTGAGCAGTCCGTGCAGGAATGATCCGAGCGGGTCGGCGGGCCGAGGCGGGCGGTCGTCCCCCGCGTCGGGATCGGGGGTGATGTCGTTGCATCCGGCGATGCGCATCACCGCTGTCCCGACCTCGGGAGAGGTCAGCTCACCGCTGAGTGCCAAGTACCTGAACGGCTCGCCCTCAACGACGGGCCAGAGAGCGAAACCGTCAGGAGCGTATATCTCCAGAACGGGGTGCATCACGATCACCCGGCAGAGTGTCCCGCATCCCTTCCCGTACCGCCTCCCGATTAAGCCGGGGTCCTCGCCCGGCTCACGGATCTCGATGAGGAACCACGGCACTGTCGTGTCCACGAACGTGGGACGGTCAGCCTCTCGTCAGAGCGGCCGGCCCTCGAAGGGGCCGCCGGAACCGGGCTTGAACGTCGTGCCGAGGTCGTACCGCGCGATCCCGAAAGGTTGAAAATCGGCATCGGCAAGGACGCGGTAGAGGAACTCTGAGGTGGACATGTCGTGCCGGTCCCATGCGCCGCCGTCATCGGACCGCGCAAGGACGGGGTAGTCGCCCGGCCGCTCGGCATCGATCAGCCAGAAGTACCCGTCGGCCCATTCGGTGGAGCCCCAAGGCACCAGCCCCTTGCCGCCCGGCGCGTAGATCGCATAGGGATCGACGGCGGAGACGTCTCCGAGCCTGCTGTCCTGGTCGGCCGACAGCCAGACCCGCCACTGTGCCAGGAAGTCGAACGAGACGCCCTCGTCACGCCCCAGAAAGTAGACGGAATCACTGAAGACACCGCCTCCGAACACCTCGTAGAGCTCCTTGTAGTCCGCCGGCAGCGGAACCCCCAGCTCTCCCTCGATCGCCGCCCAGTCGACGGAGATCCCAAGTGGCTCCCACCCGGTCAGTTCGATCACTCGCTGAACCCACATACAACGATCTTTTAGCACCGGCCTTCGTTCCGATGCCCCTCAACGCCCTCGTCGCTCACGTCAGGATCGGCAGCTGTCGCACTCAGCCGACCTTGGCGGGTTCCCTCAGCCCGGGCTCGTGTGCCGGCGGGGCGACAGGAGTCAGTGCCGGCCTCAATGGTGGTGCCGTTGAAGGCAAGCCGGTCGACATCGTCATTCACGACGACCGACGGAATGCGCGTGCGCTTCGTGCGGGAGGGGCGAGGGCCTGCGGTGCTGCTGCACGGCTCCGGCTCCTCCCCGGACGCCGTCGAGGAGGTCGCGGCGCGGCTTCCCTCTACCGGTGGGCCGGCCGACCGCCCGTACCGAAGCTGCTGCTGTGGGGAAGACACGACCAGGTCACCCCCATAGGCCGGCTCGACGCCGTCCGGGATCTCCTCCAGCCGGACGATGTGCACGTGTTCGACCACTGCGGACACATGGTCCCGTTCGAGGACCCGCACGGCACGGCACGGCTCCTGGTCACCTTCTTCGAAAAGATCGATTGGGGCCCATCATCATGACCGGACACCACGACATCGGCGTACTCATCGCCGGAGCCGGCCCGACGGGCTCCACCCTGGCGGCCGGCCTGCTGCGGCGCGAACTGAGCGTCCGCCTGATCGGCAAGGCACCGCACGCCTTCCAGGGCTCCCGCGCCAAAGGCGTGCAGCCATGCACGCAGGAAGTCTTCGAAGACCCCCGCCGCCCGGATGGACACCGGCTTCCCCCACGCACCGGTGAGTCCCATGCCGACCTGGGCGCACACGTGTGTCGGGGGTCCCGATCGCCTTCGTCGGCTCCAGGCCGCATGACCAGGGGCCGGTATCAAGCGGCGCCACGCGAGCGGGACGCGGTGGCAGACGCCGAACCACGCCGCCGGTGGTTTCCACCGCAGCAGCTCGGTCTCCCGCCACCGGCCGGGCACAGGCTCCCACTCCCCCGGCGTGCCGGCGGTCACCTGGGCCTCGCTCATGCCGTCGAGGCCCCGCAGCACCGGCTCACCCCACATCCGCCGGGGATGGACAAGCGGCCGTTCGAGGACGGCCTGCCCCGGGATGCTCTGGGTACCTCGAGGTCGTGTCCGAGCGGTGTCCGAGCGGTGAGTGGGACTTGAGAGACTGGTGGGTATGGGTATCAATCGCAGGAACAACGTCACCGTCATCGGCAATCCGCAGGGGCCGGCGGTGGTACTGGCTCACGGGTTCGGCTGTGATCAGAACATGTGGCGGCTGACAGTGCCTGCCCTGGTCGAGGACTACCGGGTGGTGCTGTTCGACTACGTGGGTTCGGGCCGCTCGGATCTGTCCGCGTTCTCGGAGGACCGCTATGCCTCCCTGGACGGTTACGCCCGGGACGCAGTGGAGGTGTGCGAGGCCCTCGACCTGCGCGATGCGGTGTTCGTGGGGCACTCGGTCAGCGCGATGATCGGGGTGCTGGCCGCGGGCATGGCTCCGGAGCGCATCGGGGCGCTGGTCATGGTCGCTCCCTCTCCGCGGTACATGGACGACGACGGCTACCGGGGCGGGTTCAGCGCGCAGGACATCGACGAGCTGCTGGGTTCCCTGGAGTCCAACTACCTGGGCTGGTCGGCGGCGATGGCACCGGTGATCATGGGGAATGCGGAGCAGCCGAGCTCGGTGAGGAGCTGAAGAACAGTTTCTGCGCAACCGATCCGGACATGGCGCGCGTCTTCGCCCGCACCACGTTCCTGTCCGACTCGAGGGACGATCTGAAAAGTGTGAAGGTGCCGACGCTGGTGCTGGAGTGTATCCAGGACGTCATCGCCCCCCGGGAGGTCGGCGCCTACGTTCACCAGGCGATCCCCGGCTCACAACTGGTCACTCTCGATGCGACCGGGCACTGCCCGCACCTGTCCGCGCCCGAGGTCACCAACGAGGCGATCACCAGTTTCCTGGCGGGCCTACGGTGATGTGCCGCACCGGCCAGCAGCCCGATCCTCATGATGCCGGCAACCGGAAAACGTCGGACGCGGTGTTCGCCGCGCTGCTGGAGGACAGCGCCGAAGAGCTGTACGAGAGCGCGCCGTGCGGGTATCTGTCCACGTTGATGGACGGCACCATCGCGAAGATCAACACCACGCTGCTGAGCTGGCTCGGCCTGGAGCGGGAGGCGGTGGTGGGCCGGATGCGGTTCACCGACCTGCTGACCATGGGCGGCAAGCTGTACCACGAGACGCACTTCGCGCCGCTGCTGCGGATGCAGGGCGAGGTCGGCGGCATAGCCCTGGAGATCAAACAGGCCGGCGGCGGCCGGATACCGGTGCTGGTCTCCTCGGTGGTCAAGCACGGCAGTACCGGCGAGCCACTGCTGATCCGCACCACTGTCTTCGACGCCCGGGACCGCCGCACCTACGAGGAGGAACTCCTGCGCGGCCGGAAAGCGGCCGAAGAAGCCCGCAAACAGGCGGAGGCCGACCGCGCCCGGTTGCAGGACGCCCTGGCCGTGCTCCAGCAGTCACTGCTGCCCGCCGTCCTGCCGCCAGTACCCGGGATGGAGGCGGCTGCCCACTACCACACCGCCTCCCCCGACCGGCTCGGCGGCGACTTCTACGACGTCTTCCCCGTCGGCGGCGAACGCTTCGCCTTCTTCCTCGGTGATGTGTGCGGCAAAGGCCCCCAAGCAGCCGCGGTCACCTCACTGACTCGCTACACCCTGCGCGCCGCCGCCGTGCACGACCCAGACCCCGTTTCCGCTCTGTCCACCCTCAACAAGGTGCTCCACGAGCGCTACAGCGACAGCGGCGACCCGCGTTACTGCACCACCGTCTTCGGCATCCTCGAACCCGGCCCCGCGACCGGGCAGGTCGCCGTCCGCCTCGCTGCGGGCGGCCACCCCCCCGGCCCTCGTCCTGCGCGCCGACGGCACGGCCGACTTCCTGCCCACTCCCGGCGGCCTCCTCGTCGGCATCCTCCCCGACGCGCACTTCGCCACCGCCGCCACCGTTCTCGCCCCCGGCGACACCCTTCTGCTCTACACCGACGGCCTCACCGAAGCCCGCACCGGCGAAGACCGCACCACCTTGTACGGGGACGAGGCCCTGCTCACCTTCGCCGCCGGCCACGCCGGCAAGTCCCCACATGCCGTCATCCAGGCCCTGACCGGCCTGCTGGACGACTTCGGCGACGGCCTCGACGACGACACCGCCCTCCTCGCCCTCGGCGTCCCCGCCCCCGGCCCGGCAACGAAGAACCCACGATGAACCCGCTGAAGATCACCACCCGAGACACTGCGACCGGTCCCGTCCTGGCGGTCATCGGCGCACTCGACTACACCAACGCCACCACACTGCGTGAACTGCTCGGCACGCTCACCCTCCAGCCCGGCCAGCGCCTCATCCTGGACCTGGGCGGCATGGAATTCTGCGACTCCAGCGGCATCACCGCCCTGATCGCCGCCCGCAACCATGCCCACGGTGCCCACGCGGACATCGCGCTCGCCGCCGTCCCCGCCCATACGCTGCGCATCCTGCGCATCGTCGGCCTCGACCAGATCTTCCCCCTCCACCCCGACAGCGACAGCGCCGCCAGGTGCTGACCCACGACGACCTGCTCACGCAATCGTGGCGGCGCCGAGACCAAGGCCGGCGTACCCGAGCAGTGACTCCAGCCCGAGGATGCTCAGGGAGGGGGCCGCGATGGTCAGGGCGACGGCGCCGGTGCTGGCCGAGCAGGAGCCGCCCAGCGAGCCGAGCCAGAACTGCAGGACCGCTGCCACGGCCAGGCCGCCGGTGGTCGCGGAGGCGAACGCCCCGATGACCCGGCGGGCGGTGCCGCGGACGAGTCCGGTCAGCAACAGCGCGGCCATCAGGCCACCCATGACCAGGGGCAGGGCTCCGGCGGCCGGGCCGGCGCCGCGCGGGTCGTCGGCCGGCAGGGTCACGGGGTCGCGGATGGGGACCGCCGTGCTGGTGCCCTGCGCCTGGCTGAGCGCGGTCGCCGACGCCTGCAGGGTCTGGGCGACCGACGCGCCGGCGGCCGAGGCGGTGACGACCTGCGGGGTGCCGGAACTGACGTCGATCGCCCCGTACGCCTCCCTGTCACGGATCAACCGTTCGGCGGCCTCCGTGTCGGCGGCCTCGGTGATCACGAAGCCGTCCGGCAGGCGTTGGCCGAGGGCGGCGCCGACCTGCTCGACTGCGACGCCGGCCCGGCGACGGCGATCGGCACATCGTGCACATGCGACCGCACCGACGGCCGGGCGAAGGCGGTGAGCAGCACACTGATGATCGCCGTGAGCAGGACGACCGGCACGGCCACCGTCGGCCAGGGCGACGGCAACCTGTCGGCCGCGCGGGGCCGGAGTGTCCATGGCTCCTCCTCGGACGGAGTGTTTGCGTGCTTTACGTGGTGATGGGGGCCGGCCGGTGCGTGGCACGGCCCGGGGGCAGAGCCGTGCATCACGCGCGGTCCGACGTCGTGCAGCGGGGCGGGGCGGGGACAGCGTCCTCCCGGCGGTGGCCGCCTGGAAGAAGAAGGTCACGGTCTGCGGGGCGATCGTGGCCTTCCGGAGCGTGAGGCTGCGCCGCTCGGCCGTCGTCCGCCCGGCCGTGGTGTGGTCCTCTCGTCCGGCGTGTGGCAGCGGACGGGTGGTATTCCGGTGATCCGGCGTGCTCATCGCAGGGTGAGCGGGGTCTCGGTCTCGACGCGGGTCAGCTTCTCCGGGTTGCGGACGTAATAGACGCCCGTGATGCGGCCGTCCTCGACACGCATCCCCATGACGCCGTCGATCTCGTCGTCCAGGCGCAGGACCAGTGCCGGATTGCCGTTGACCACGGTGGGTGAACAAGTGATCGTGGCCTCGACCTTGCTGGAGCCGCCGAGGTAGAAGCGGACCAGCTTCTCGGCTCCGACGACCGGCCGCGGCGCGGCCCGCTTCACGCCGCCGCCGTCGCTCACGAGGACGACGTCCGGGGCGAGCACGTCCAGGAGGCCCTGCGGGTCCCGGGTTTCGAGAGCGCGCCGGAACGACTCCACAGCCGCCCGGGCAGCGTTCGGGGAGACCGCCTTCCGGGGGCGTCGGGCGTCGACGTGACGGCGGGCACGGTGCGCGATCTGGCGGACGGCCGCAGGGCTCTTGTCCACGGCGGCCGCGATCTCGTCGTAGCCGACGTCGAAGACCTCGCGCAGCACGAAGACGGCCCGTTCGGTCGGCGACAGCGTCTCCAGGACGATCATCAGCGCCATCGACACACTCTCGGCGAGCTCGATGTCCTCGGCCACGTCCGGCGTGGTGAGCAACGGCTCGGGCAGCCACTGGCCGACGTACGCCTCCCTGCGGCGCTTCATGGTGCGCAGCCGGTTGAGCGACTGCCGGGTGGTGATCCGGACCAGGTACGCCCGCTGGTCGCCCACCTGCCCCAGGTCCACCTTGACCCACCGCAGCCAGGTCTCCTGGAGGACGTCCTCGGCGTCGGCCGCCGATCCCAGCATCTCGTAGGCGACCGTGAAGAGCAGATTTCGGTGGGCGACGAACGCCTCGGTCGCCGGTTCGGTGGCGCGGTCGGTCATGTCTCGGTCCCTCTTCCTTGCCTGCCTGGTCAGGCTGCTCGTTCCGCGGTGGCCGACGCCTCGCCGCGCTTGTCCTCCAGCAGTTGCCGGCGCATGTCCCCCTTGGGCCAGGTGTGCGAACCGGGCTTGCGTGCCTCGTTCACCAGATGCCTGACGCTGAACCGGCAGGAGAGCTCCTTGAGCTTCGCGCCGGCGCGGCCGCCGACGTAGAGCCTCATCGCGGTGTCGTCCTTGTGCGCGAACTGGAAGACGCCGGCGCGGCGCCCCAGGCTGACGCACATGGCAGGGAACGACAGGTTGACGGGCTCGGGCCGCTTGCCCGCGATGCGGCTGAGGACTGTGTCCGCGGCATGGGCTCCCAGGCAGCCCGCGGCATAGGCGCTCATCCGGAACGGCAGGTCGGACGGTGCCGCCGAGTCCCCGGCGGCGACGATGTGCTTGTCGGCCATGCTGGTCAGCGTCTCGTCCGTGAGCAGGCGCCCCATCGCGTCGGTGCTCAGCCCGCTGCGCGCGGCCAGATCCGGCACGCCGAAGCCGGCGGTCCAGATGGTGACCTCGCTCGGCAGCTCACGGCCGTCACCGAGGTGCACGGCGTGGCGCGTCACCGCCGTGGCCTTCGTGTCGGGACCGTCGAGCACGGTCACCCCGAGCCGGGCGAGCCGCTTGGCAACCGTGCGTCGGGCCCGAGGGTGCAGGTACGGGCCGAGCACGCCTCCGCAGACCAGGGTCACCCGGCGGCCCCGCTCCGGGCGCGGGCGGCGGTCTCGATGCCCGTCGGACCGGCGCGACAACCGTCAGGGGCGGCCGTCGCGTGCGCGGCGTCGACGACGACCGCAGCCGCTGCGCGGCCTCCAGGGTGGCGACCGGGTGAGCGAACTCGGCCGCCCCGGGAACGCGCAGGTCAGTGCTGCCGCTGCCCGCCGCGTAGATCAGGTAGTCATAGCCGGCCGTGCCGCCGCTCCGCAGCGCCACGCTGCGCACGGCCGTGTCGATCCGGGTCACGGTGTCGACGGCCAGCCGGACGCCCTCGGCCAGGATCTCGCGGTAGTCGACGACCGCGTCGTGGGACCCGCCCACCAGCTGGTGCAGGCGCAGGCGCGGGACGAAGGCCGAGCGCGGGTTGATCAGGGTCACGGTCACGTCGTCGCGCTGCGTCAGGCGATTGGCCGCCATGACACCGGCGTATCCGCCGCCGATCACGACGACCTCGGTGTTCTCAGTCACGATCTCTCCTCTGTCTCAAGGGGTTCGGCCTCAAGACACCGCGTGACGGACAGCCGTGACAGCATGTGATTCAGATCACTTCGCACCAGGACTTCGATCACTTGGCCGATCAGCGACCCGGCTGCGCTGAGGCGCTTGTCGCAGGCGGACGTCCGGGGCGGGCAGCGGAACGAGTTCCCGGCCGCTCTTCCCTCGACTGCCGGATTGATCGTGAGTACCACCCGGACCACCCCCTCGGGTGAAGTTCCCCTCCAGCCCTCTTTTCCAGCCCGCCCTGGACAGGCAGGGCAGCTCCGGTGCCAGTCGCCGGCGACACGAAGCACTTCTCCGGCTGAGGTCGCCGGGCCCGCGAGACGGCGCACGGCAGCGGCAGCGCGGTCTGAGGTACGAGTTTCAGTCATGACCCTGTCGTCTGGCTGAATCCAGTGCAATGCTGTGACAGCGGTGATCCTCTCGCCTCCCGGGCGAAGGCTCCCGTCCTCCGACCCCGCCCTGTGTGCTGCCGCACGGGCGGAGCCGCGCCGCCCCTCCCGGCCCCTCCCCACGGGAGGCGACGGCTGCGCAGACGCACAACCCGCCCCGCGACTTCACGGGCAGCCGTTGCAACCACGCCGTAACGCGCAGCGGAGCAGGACGCGGGTGCGGCGCAGCCGTGTTACGCGGTCTTGGGGCTACAGCGCATGCCGATGCAGACGCAGCCCGTGCCGTCCCGCAGTGTGGAGAAGACCACGGGCATGTAGTCCTCGCTGAATGCCGCGCCCACCCCCGTACCGGCGAAGACCGTCTCCGTCACCGGCACCAGATCGATCTCCAAGGGCTCGGAGAAGTCCTTCATACCGTCGACGAACTCGTACACCACGTGTCCCGCACCGTCCCGCTCGGTCACGGTGATGACCACGCCCTCGCGCTGGTACGTGCCGACGAGCGGCGTGTAGTCCACCGTGGGCGGCCGGGCCGGCGGGGCGAAGGGTTCCGGCATCGTCACCCCGGCCAGCTCGGCCAGGAGTTCGCGGTAGAGCGCCGCGTACAATTCACGCGCACCGCCGCCGTTGGTGAGCAGTGCGACCGCGACGCCCGCCGACGGCACGACGCGCAGGTAGCCGTACTGCCCGATGGAGGCGCCGTCGTGGCCGTAGCCCCGGACGCCGTTCAGTCGTACAGCGTCCAGCCCAGGCCCCAACCGTCCGCGCCGACCGTCCACTTGTCGGGGGAGTCCACCACCCGGCGCTGCATCAGCGCTACCGTCTCCCCGGAGAGCACGCGCGTACCGTCCTGCGCCACACCACCGTTGAGGTGCATCCGTACCAGCCGGACGACGTCTCCCGCGCTGGCTATGACCCTGCCGTACGGGCCCGCCGAGCGCGGCATCAGGTCCCAGGACGGTGCCGGGTCCGGGTCCTGGCCCGCCTCGCCCAGGTGCCCCATCGCCGCGCGGAACCGCAGCGCTTCCTCGGGCAGCGTCATGGTGTGCGTGACGCCGAGCGGGGCCAGGAGCAGGTCTTTCAGTGCCTCGTCCCAGACCTGGCCGGTCACCACCTCGACGATGCGGCCGAGCACGTTGTAGCCGACGCTGCTGTATGAGATCGCGGTGCCGGGTGGGCAGTCGAGCGCCACGTCCTTCGCGGCCTCGACGTCCTTGGCGAGGCAGTCGCCGCCTCGCCCACTGTCGTAGGTGAAGTCGCAGGTGAGGCCGCTCGTATGGCTGAGCAGCCGGCGCGTGGTGATCGTCCCGGCCACCTCGGGGTCAGCGACCGAGAACTCCGGCAGTACGTCCACGACCGGTGCATCCAGATCGAGTTCACCTGATTCGGCGAGCCGCATGATCAGGGTGGCGGTGTAGAGCTTGGCTATCGAGCCCATCTGGAAGACCGAGTCGGTCGTCGCTTCCACGCCCGTTCCGCGGTGCAGTACACCGCTGGCCAGTTCATGGGGGAGGCGCTTGCCGGCGCTTGCGGGAGGAGCCCCGGCCGAGCCTGTTGATGGTGCTTCGTTCTGACGGCAGTTGAAGTCCTGGGACGGGGCGCTGGATTCGCTCCTCCCGCTGAGGGCTCCCCCGCGCATGCCGAACTCGGCGCCGACGGCCGCTTCCGGCGGTTGCGTCAGCAGATGCGCGTGGACCGCCTCCCTGTCCGATGCCGGTTCGTCGTATCCCTTTCCGCCGTTGGCGCAGTTCGGGCCGAAGTGCCGCCGGCAGTCGGTGACGGCGCGGACGCGGTCGTCCTCGCATCACCTCGGGCCACATTCTTCCCGGGCCTCGCGTCCTGTCGGCAACGCCCCGGCTGACCGTGCTCCTCCGCCGCCGTACTGGAGAGGGGTGCCACACCCTTGACGCAGCCCGGCTCGGGCCGACGCCTCGCCTGCTCCCGGCCGCATCCAGCTGTCGGCCCCGGTCACGTCGGATGTCCATCGTTGTCGGAATGACAGAGGCAGGAAGCGACGACCACCAAGGGCCACAGGGACTGAATGCATGTCACAAGGCGTTCAGCGACACCAATGGCACCGTGACGGTACATTTCGACCAGAAACCAGCCTGCACCGGTGCCCATCAGAACAGTCACCACGATGGAGGGCACGGGCCGTAGTCCCCATGGTGCGGTTCCGCTGCGATCGGCAGCCAGAACCGGCCACATCGCCAGGAGAGTGAAGCCGACCGCGACGACCGACCCGTGGACCAGGGACCCCCCACTGCTCGACACTGGGAGCAGCGCCACCACCAACGCCACCGCTCCACCGCCGCCCAGCGCCACACGCCCGGCAAGCGCGGCCGCGCGCAGCCCCCCGGCGGTAAGCAGGTGGCAGACGCCCAGGCCGAGGAAGGCTCCGGTCATCACCCAGAACCCCGCAGCCCCGTAGGCCCCCAGGACGCTGATCGTCTGAGTGGCGGGATCGTAGACGGGCCCCTCCAGCAGTGCCGCGACCGTCCAGCCTCCGGCCAACAGGACAGGGGCACACCCCGACGAAAGCAGGGCCCACCTCGGAACAGATCGCATCAACCCACCGTAAAGCGCTCGATCATTCCGCCGCTCGCGCACGCAGGCGGGTGGAACCCGAATGTGCCTGTGTGGACCGCAACGCAACCCGGGTGGCCGATTCCGGGGCGTGTCCGGGGCAGGGGGGCAACCGCGGGGCTGCCCCTCATTCCGGTGGGTGTTCCACCGCGTCCACGAACCCGAAGCCGAACACTTACCCGCCTTCGCCGGCAAGGCCGCAGTCCTCATCGGCCATGCCGAGCGGCCGGGGAGAACCTTGCCGTCCCGGCTTGTCACACCCTTCGGTCATGCTCTGCGACATGAACGAAGACGTCTTCTGGCAGCTCATCGAAGAGTGCAGCCCCTCAGCACCCGAACCCGACGGCGATCAGCTCGCCGCTGCCCTGACAGCCCGCCTGGCGAACGGTCCCGTATCTGACAAGGAATCAACAGGCGCGTCCAGCGGCTCTACGACCGCGCCGTGTTCGAGGGGCTCGTCCCTTCTCGGCCTCACCGCTCTGGTCACCGGCCCACCTCATGTGTTTTCGAGGCCGTCGGCCACAGTGGAGAGCGGGGTGCTGAGGATGGCGTCGAACGCGTCGAGGACGGGGGTGTGCAGATAGGCGCCTTGTATCCGGATGCGGTCGGGGCCCGGGGCAGGGCCGGCGCTGCCGGGGGCCTCGCGGGGTGCCCGGTGGAGATCGGCCATGCTGAGCCCGAGGCCGGCGTCGGCGAAGGCCGCTTCGATGCTTCCCGGCTCGGGCGGCTCCAGCGCGGTGGTGTCGATGGTGAAACCGAAGCGTGCGTTCTCGTCGCGGGGCATGTCCGCGGTGTGTCCGGTGGTGCTCGTCAGGCCGAGGGCGACGTAGTCGTCGCCGAGCGCGCGGTGCAGGTGCTGTCCCATCGGGAACCCCGTGAGGTGGCCGTTGAAGGAGACCGGTGTTTTCTGGATGTGGGCGTTGTGAGCCGCCAGAACGACGCGGGTGCCGGGTTCGAAACGCTCCAGGTGCCACAGGACCGACTCGGCCATGTAGATGTCCCGGGCCGAGGTGTCGGCGGTCAGCCCTTTGCCGGCGAAGAGGTCGGCCAGGGCGCGGAAGGTGTAGTCGGCGTGGCAGGCGCCTTCGAGGCGTCGCAGGGCGATGTCATAGCTCGACCGGCCGCCGCGGGAGACGTACAGCGGCTCAACGGAACGGAAGCGGATGAGCAGCCGCGTCAAGGCGGCGCTGAGGGCGTCCTGTTCGGCAGTGGGCAGGCGTGCCCATGCGGGCGCGGTGTCGGCCCCCGAGCCGCCGGCGAACGATTCGGCGATCCGCATCGCCGTCTGGACCGCCGGCAGTGTTTCGGAATCGATGTGGCGCAGGTAGTCGGCGACCGGGGCCAGGGCGGGGAGCAAGGACCCACCGGCCGCCGGGATGTCGATGCCGGCGAAACGCACCGGTGGTGAGGCGGTGCGGTTGTGCCGGCGCATCCAGCGCAGCGGCTCGTCGACCCCCACGGGGATCGTCGCGGCAAGGTGGGCCGACAAGTCGTCGTCCGTCCCCTCGCCCTGGGCCCACGCATCGAGAAGGAACCCTTCGCTGAAGCCGTATTCGAAGGCCAGGACGGTGAAGCCGCAGCGCTCGACCAGGAACCTCAGGATGCGCCGACGCATGGCTGCGAACTCGTTGATGAAGTGGGAGCTCTCGCCGATCGCGACCACGCGGGCTTCGCCGCGATGTCGCGCAGCGGCTGCCAGGTCGTCGAGCGGCGCCGCGGGGTCGAGGTGGGTGAGCGGGACGGCATGGGCGCGAAGCCAGTCGGCGAACGGGTCGTGGTGGGACGGAGCAGGCATGCTGACAGCTCGATTCTCGGTGCTGGAATGTGAGGGGGTCGCCGCGTGCAGGGGCGTCCACCGGCATTCGGCGACATGGCGGTGAATCCGCTCGGCCTCACCGCACGTAGCGTTTCCCCGGGAGGAGCCCCGGCCTTCGCAGGCCGGTCGGACTCTGCCAGGACCGTTCAACGGGCCGGTGGCGGGTCTTGACGTGCTTCTGCCGCCTGCGCGGCCGCCGCGTCCTCCAGGTCGTCGATGCTGCCGGACATGATCGTGCGGACGTGTTCGGTGATGTGCTGGAGCGGCCAGTCCCACCAGGCCAGGGTCAGGAGGCGGTTGACGTCCGCATCGCTGTAGCGGCGGCGGATGAGCCTGGCGGGGTTGCCGCCGACGATGCCGTAGTCGGGAACGTCGTCGGCCACGACGGAGCCGGAAGCGATGACCGCTCCGTGGCCGATGCGGACGCCGGGCATCACCATGGCCCGGTATCCGAACCAGACGTCGTTGCCGACCACGGTGTCGCCCCGGCCGGGCAGGCCGGTGATCAGGTCGAAGTGCTCGACCCAGGAACCGCCCATGATCGGGAAGGGGAACGTCGAGGGGCCGTCCATGCGGTGATTGGCGCCGTTCATGACGAACCGCACGCCTTCGCCCAGCGCGCAGAACTTACCGATGACCAGCTTCTCCGGACCGTAGTGATACAGCACGTTCCGGGTCTCGAAAGCCGTGGGATCGTCCGGGTCGTCGTAGTAGGAGAACTCTCCGACCTCGATCAGCGGCGAGGTGACCAGTGGCTTCAGCAGTACCACGCGCGGCTGCTCGGGCATCGGGTGCACCACTGTCGGGTCGGCGGGAACAGGTGGCATGACGTATTGCTTCCTCTGTGACGGGTGCGATGGGAGTGAAGAGGGTTCAGGGAGTCTGCGGGGCTGGGCCGGAAGACCTCAGCACCTGGTGTCGGACGTCGACGTCGCGCGCATGGCCAGGTGGGCGCCCCGCCAGCGCCGGCGCAGTCGGCGATCATGACTGACGACGACGAGGGCGCCGTCGTACCCCATCAGGGCGGTCTCCAGCTCCTCGACGAGAGCGGGGGACAGATGGTTGGTGGGTTCGTCGAGCAGCAGGACGTCTGACGGCTCGCTGAGCAGTCGCGCCAAGGCGAGGCGCTGCCGCTGTCCGGTGGACAGCCGGCCGACCGGCACCGTGAATTGATCGCGGTCGAACAGGCCGAGGGACAGCAGCTGTTCGGCGTGATCAGCGCTCTCTCCCGCCCGTCCGCGGGCGAAGGCGGCCAGTACGGTCTCGTCCGGTTTTCCCGGGCGCGGCTCCTGGGGGAGGTAGCCGATCCTGCCGCGACGGGTGACACTCCCGCTGTCGGGGGCGACGTGTGCGGCCAGGACGCCGAGCAGGGTGCTCTTGCCCGCTCCGTTCGGCCCCGTGATCAGCAGGTGTTCGCCCGCCGTGACGGTGAGGTCCGTGCGGTCGAGCCGGCCGGTGACGGCGATGCCCGCGACGTCGAGTACGGCGCCCCGCAGGCGGCGGGCACGCAGTACCGGGGTGAAGCGCAGCGGCTCCGGCGGGGGCGGGACCGGGTCGGCGAGCAGGCGGCGCAGCCGTTCTTCGGCGTTGCGCACCCGGCCGGCCAGCGACTGCTGCACTCGTCCGCCCGCCCGGTCGTAAGCCATCTTGTTGCCGTCCTTCATCGCACGGCCGGGGGCCACCTGACGGGCGGTGGTCGCAGCGGCCTCGCGCAGCCGGTCGACGTCGTCGCCACTGGTCGTACGCCTGAGCCCAGCGCTGCCGGGCAGCCGTCTTCTCGGCGAGGTAGCCGGCGTATCCGTTGCCGTAGCGGACGACGCGGCGCCGGTCGGCGTCCACTTCCAGCAGGCTGGTGGCGACGCGCTCGAGGAAGACGCGGTCGTGGGAGACCGTCACCGTCGTGCCCCGCCGGGTGCGCAGATGGTCTTCCAGCCAAGTCAGGGCCGTGCCGTCGAGGTGGTTGGTCGGCTCGTCCAGCAGCAGCACCTCCGGCGCTGCCGCAAGCACGGCCGCCAGCCGCAACCGGACCTGTTCTCCGCCGGACAGCGTGCCCACGGTACGGTCACGGCTCACCAGCCCCAGGCCGAGGCCGTACAGGGCACGTTCCACCCGGGCATCGGCGTCATAGCCGCCGCGCAGCTCGAAGACGGTCATCAGGTCGCCGTACTCGGCCATGCCGGACTCGTCGCCGTCGGCCATCGCGGCCTCCAGGCGGCGCATTCGCTGCTCGACGGCGCGTAGATCGCTCAGGGCCCGGTCGATGATCTGCTGAACGGTCGCCTGCGGGGCCAGCCGCTCGTCCTGGGCGAGGTAGCCGACGCCGCCGACGGCCTGGACGACGACCTCGCCCTGGTCGGGCCGTTCACGCCCTGCGAACAGCCGCAGCAGGGTGGTCTTGCCGGATCCGTTCTCGCCGATGATCCCGGTGCGCTCACCGGCGGCGAGCGAGCAGGTCACCGAGTCAAGGACGAGCCTGCCGTTGTAGGACTTGCTGACGGCGAGCGCGGTGATCTGTGTAGGCATGCGGGGACTCCAAAGCATTCGAGGACAGGGCGGCAGACATGGGCCGCGGGGCCGGGCGAACGCTTCGGAAGAGCATCGATCACTCCACTAGTGCGACAACTGATGCATTAAGATGCTGCCACAACACCGTCCCCAAAGCAACGGATGACCAGCGATGACTTTCGAAGCCCCAGGACCGGAGGGCACCCGGCCGGCTCCGGCGCGGCGCCCCGGGGGCCGCACCGCCCGTATCCGTGCGCAGGTCCTCGACGCGGTCCTCGCGGAACTCGGCGAACACGGCTACGACGGACTCGGTATGGACACCGTCGCCGCCGCGCGGGCGTGCACCGCACCACGGTGTACCGGCGGTGGGGGGATGTCGGCGGCCTGCTCGCCGACGTCCTCGACGCGGCGAGCGACGACGACTGGCAGCCACCGGACACCGGTTCACTG
Source organism: Streptomyces altiplanensis (assembly GCA_003719395.1). Lineage (GTDB taxonomy): Bacteria > Actinomycetota > Actinomycetes > Streptomycetales > Streptomycetaceae > Streptomyces > Streptomyces altiplanensis. The sequence continues at coordinate 11,206 of RHMC01000059.1, read as the reverse complement.
GAAAGCGACCTGGCAGCACTGAATCAGGAGATTCATGAAGCCCTGAGTGCACAGCCGCCGGTCGTCGCAGCCCTGATCGCCGCCTCGTTCCGCTCCGAGAAGGCCGCCCACGCCCAACAGCGGCTCTGGGAGGACCGGTACGCCCGCTGCGAGATCTGCGTCAGCCGAGCTGTCCGGCGCGGCGAGCTCCCGCCGTACACCGACGCTCGGCGACTGCTCATCGCCGCCACCGCGCCGCTGTACCACTCGCTGGTACTCCTCCGCACGCCCCCCGACCCGCGACTGCCCGGCCATGCGGCCAGGACCGCCGCCCTCGCCGCAGCCGCCGGCGCCTTCGCCGAGCCCCCGTCAGCAAGCGGCACCTGAGCGGGACTTCACCGGTTCCCGCACCTCTTCGAAGAGATCGCACGGTGCGCGTCACAGGCGGCCGCTAGAAGGAGACCGAGGTGCGGGGGTGCCGGGCGGAGCGCCGGGGGCGGCTGCGCAGCACCGCCCGCCCGCGCACCCCGTTACTTCACCGACCCCGCCATCACGCCCTGTACGAAGTGCCGTTGGAAGACGAAGAAGACGACCAGCGGAACCACCAGCGACAGGAACGCCCCCGGCGCCAGCACCCCGATGTTGCTGCCGAACTGCCGCATCTGGGACTGGAGCTCCACCGTCAGCGGCTGGGACTCGCTGTCCGCGAAGAGCAGCGCGACCAGCATGTCGTTCCACACCCACAGGAACTGGAAGATCGCAAGGCTCGCGATGGCCGGACGGCCGAGCGGGAGGACGAGGCGGGAGAAGATCCGCCACTCCGAGCCGCCGTCCATCCGTGCGGCCTCCAGCATCTCCCTCGGGATCTCGGCGAAGTAGTTCCGCAGCAGGAAGACGGCGAACGGCAGCCCGTACGCGACGTGGAAGAGGACGACGCCCGCGACCGTGCCGAACAGCCCTACCGCGCCGAAGAGTTTGGCGACGGGCAGCAGTCCGATCTGGACAGGTACGACCAGCAGGCCGACGACGATCAGGAAGATCGCGTCACGGCCGGGGAAGTCCAGCCAGGCGAAGGCGTATCCGGCGAGTGCCGCGATACCGACGACCAGCAGGGTCGTGGGGACGGAGATCAGGACCGTGTTCCAGAAGGCCTCGCCGATGCCGGAGTCCCGGAAGAGCGCGGTGTAGTTGTCCAGGGACAGCTGTGAGGGGTCGGTCAGCGCCGTCCACCAGCCGCCGGACGCGTTGTCCCGCTCAGAGCGCAGGGAGGAGAGGAACAGGCCCGCCAGCGGTGTGATCCAGATGAGCGCGACCACGATCAGCACGGCCTGGACGGCGCCGTTGCCCAGCCATGCGCCGAGCCGGCTCCTTCGCCGGGGGCGCGCGGGCGGCGCGAGGGGGGCGGGACAGGCGGAGCGGGCGACTGCGGCCGGTCGGCCGGCCGGCGCTCGACGGTGGTGCGGCCACTCATGATCGGCTCCTTCGGAAGCGCCGGACGTTGAAGATCATGGCCGGAACGACCAGCAGGAGCAGCAGGACGCTCAGTGCGCTGCCGAGCCCTTGGTCGTTGCCGCCGCCGAAGGACACCAGCCACATCCGGGTGGCCAGGACGTCGGCCTCTTCCTGGACCGGTCCCGGCGCGATGATGTAGACGAGGTCGAAGACCTTCATCACGTTGATGACCAGCGTCACGAAGACGACGGTGAGCACGGGCGCCAGCAGCGGCACGGTGATCCTGCGGAAGATCTGGCCCTCGGTCGCGCCGTCCATCCGGGCCGCCTCCAGCGCGTCGCGCGGGACGGCGGCGAGTCCGGCGCCGATGAGCACCATCGCGAAGCCTGTCCACACCCACAGGTAGGCACCGATGACGGCCGGTGTGACGAGGGCGGGGCCGAGCCAGTTCACGCCCTGGTAGGGCGCGGCGAAGTTCGAGGCGGGCAGCCGGACGGCGTACTCGCCGTCCGTGATGGCCCTCGAACCGGAAGGAGCCGTCGGCCGTGGTCGTCGCGCTCGCGGCCACCTTGCCGTCGCGCACGGCTTCGACGTTCATGCCGGGCAGGCCCTTCTCCGCCGGGTCGACCTTGCCCTGGGTGCCGCCGCCGCCCGGTGCGAAGTCGAGGTAGGCGACACCGCCGATCCCGTCCGCGCCGGAGCCCGGGACGGCGGCGGTCTTTGCCCCGGGCGGCACCGCGTCGGGTGCCACGCCGACGAAGCCGAGGGTGACCGGCTTGCCGGGGCGGACGGCCTCTGTGGTGGTGTACGGGCCGCCGCCCTGCTCCCCCGAGGCCCTGGTTCTCGCGGGCGCGGGCCGTCGGGTAGGCGGCCGGGTCCTCGAAGGCCGCCGCGCCGCGACGACCGCCGCGTTGATCACACCGCGGTCGGGGTCCTGCTCGTAGGCGAGCCGGAAGATGATGCCCGCGGCGAGGAAGGAGACCGCCATGGGCAGGAAGAGCACCAGCTTGAAGGCGGTCGCCCAGCGCACCTTTTCGGTGAGGACGGCCAGCATCAGGCCGAGGCCGGTCAGCAGGGCCGGCGCGACGACGACCCAGATGGTGCTGTTGCGGACGGCTTTGAGGGTGGCGGGGTCCTGGAAGATCTCGGTGTAGTTCGCCGCGCCGACGAACTGCTCCCCGCTCGCGTCGAACAGGCTGCGTCCGACGGAGAAGACGACGGGGTAGACGACGAGCGCCCCGAGGAGCAGCAGGGCCGGCAGGACGAAGAGGACCGCGATGCGGCGTTTCCTGCGCTGGGCCCGGCGCGCGGGTCGGGCGCGGCACCGGTCTGGAGGGTGCGGGCGCTCGGGGCCCGCTCCTTGAGGATGTCGGCCATGGCGGTCGGCCTCAGTTCCCGTACGCCTTGGCGGCGGCGGCCTCGAGCTTCGCGGCGGTCGCCTTCGGGTCGGACGGGTCGCGCAGGAAGTCCTGGAGGAGTTTCCACTCGCCCGCGCCCTTGGTGCCGCCGAACGCCGCGGGCGCCTGGTCGGACATGTCGAAGCGGACGGAGTTGCCGGCTTCGACGAGGGACTTGGCGGTGGAACGCGTGGTGTCGTCGCCGTACGCGTCGAGGCCGACGTTCTTGTTGGGCGACAGGAACCCGCCGGCGCCGGCCCAGATCTCGGCCGCCTCGGGCGTGGCGAGGAACTCGAGGAGCTTCATGCCGGCCTCGCTGTTCGTGCCGTCCTTGAGGACCACGGCCGCATCGCCGCCGCTGACCACGGGGGGCCTCCCCGCCGTCGACGGCGGGGAACGCGAAGAAGTCGGCGTCCTCGCCGAGCTTCCGGCCGAACTCGTCCTTGGCCATGCCGCCGATGAAGTCGCCTTCGTAGACCATGCCCGCCTTGGGCTCAGGGCCGAAGACCTGCTCGACGGAGGCCGGGAAGTCGGTCTGCAGCGCGGCCTTGGCGCCGCCCGCGACGAGCTGGGGGTCCTTGAACACTTCGCCGAGCGTGGCCAGCGCTTCGACGACGCTCTCGTCCGTCCACTTGAGTTCGTGCTGGGCGAGCCGGTCGTACTTCTCGGGGCCCGCCTGGGAGAGGTAGATGTTCTCGAACCAGTCCGTGAGGGTCCAGCCGTCCTCGCCGGCGACCGCGAAGGCAGGGCGGCCGGAGTCGGCGAGTGTGCGGCCCGCCTTCAGGAGGTCGTCGTAGGTCTTGGGCGCGCTGACGCCGGCCTGGGTGAAGGCCTCGGGGCTGTACCAGACGGTGGACTTGTGGGCGGCCTTGAAGTAGAGGCCGTAGTACGTGCCGTCGACGGCCCCGTAGTTCTTCCACACGGGGGCGAGCCCGGCGGTGGCCGTCTTGGCGGTTCTGTCGGACAGCGGCTTGAGCCAGCCCTCCTTCGCGAACTGCTGGAGGACACCGACCTGGGGCACCATCACGACATCGGGCGCGTTGCCTCCCTCGATCTTGCTGCCGACGAACGTGGAGACATTGTCGCCGGAGGGGACGAACACGGTTTTGGCACCGGTCTTCTCGCTGAAGGCGTCGAGCACCTTCTTGAAGTTCCTCTGCTCGCTGCCGGTCCATACGCCGGCGACGGTCACGGTCTTGCCGCTGAGTTCGCCGCCGCTCGCGGTGCCGGTCGTGTCGCCGCAGGCGGTGGCGCCGAGGGTGAGGCCGAGTACGGCGGAGGCCGCGGCGGTCGTGCGCAGGGTGGTCGTCCTGGCGGTCGTTCTGGCGGTTCGTGGCATGGTGAGGGTCCTTCCGGGGGTGAGGGTCATGAGGCGGAGTGGTCGCCGGTCCACCAGGCGGCGGTGGCTCCGGGGAGCACACCGTCGGGGCAGGGGCCGCTGGAGAGCAGTGGGGTCCCGGCCACGGGTGCGGGGACCGGCTCCGTGCCGAAGTTGACGGTGCAGATCAGTCCGTCGCCGCGGGCCATGGCCAGGACCTGCGGGGGCGCGTCGAGCCAGCGCAGGGTGCCTTCGCCCAGCTGCGGCAGGCTGCGCCGCAGCTGCAGGCCGTCGCGGTACAGGTGCCAGAAGGAGCGGGTGTCGGCCAGGGCCCGGTCGGTGGCGTGGTCCGCGAACCACTCGGGCTGCGGGAGCCACGGCCGGGCCCCGGCCGCGCCCTGGCTGAAGCCGAACGGGGAAGCGTGGCCGGACCAGGGCAGCGGGACGCGGCAGCCGTCGCGGATGCGCTTGCGGCTGCCGGTGCGGTGGAAGATCGGGTCGGTGAGCACCTCGTCCGGCAGGTCGAGGACCTCGGGCAGGCCGAGCTCCTCGCCCTGGTAGACTACGCGGCGCCGGGCAGGGCGAGCATGAGGAGGGCTGCGGCGCGGGCGCGGGCGGCGCCGAGGCCGCTGCCCTCCACGCCGGGCTCGCCCGCGTACCGGGTGACGGTGCGGACCTGGTCGTGGTTGTTGAGGACCCAGGTGACGGTCGAACCGGTGCCGGCGATGTCGCGTATCGCCTCGTCGATGGTCGAGCGGAAGGCGTCCGCGTCCCAGGGGGCGGAGAGCAGGTCGAAGAAGAACGCCTGGTGCAGTTCGTCGGCGCGGACGTACTCGGCGTGTTCACGGGCGGTCGGTACGGAGACCTCGCCGACGAGCAGCCGGTCCTTGCCGTCCCGGGCCGCGTACTCGTCGCAGACCGAGCGCCAGCGGCGCCACACTCCGTGGACCTCGGGCTGGTTCCAGGCCAGCTGGTTGACCGAGTCGCGGGCCCGCTCGTCGGCGTACGGGTCGTCGGAGTCGGGGAGTTCCGGGTGCTTGAAGAGCCCTGCGGCGACGTCGATGCGGAAACCGTCGACGCCGCGGTCCAGCCAGAAGCGCAGTACCCGCTCGAAGTCGTCGCCGACGGCCGGGTCGCGCCAGTTGAGGTCGGGCTGTTCCGGGGTGAAGAGGTGGAGGTACCACTCTCCCGGGGTGCCGTCGGGCTCGGTGACGCGGCTCCAGGCGGGGCCGCCGAACATGGCGCGCCAGTTGTTGGGCGGCTCGTCCCCGCCGGGGCCGCGGCCGGGCGCGAAGTGGAAACGGGAGCGGGCGCGCCGCCGGGGCCCGCGGCGAGCGCCTCGTGGAACCAGGGGTGCGCGCTGGAGCAGTGGTTGGGGACGACGTCGAGCAGCAGCCTGAGTCCGAGGCGGCGGGCGTCGGACACCAGCAGGTCGAACTCGGCGAGGTCGCCGTAGACGGGGTCGACGCCGGTGTAGTCGGCGACGTCGTAGCCGTGGTCGTGCTGCGGGGACGGGTAGAAGGGGCTGAGCCAGATGCCGTCGACGCCGAGTTTCCTGAGGTAGGGCAGCCCGGCGCGTACGCCGGCCAGGTCGCCGATGCCGTCCCCGGTGCTGTCGAGGAAGCTGCGGACGTAGACCTGGTAGATCACCGCGTCGCGCCACCAGGGATCAGGGGTGGCAGCGGTGCGGGCGGGGTGGCCGGTGCCGGCCGGAAGCGTGCTGAGCATCTCGCGTCGACCTGTTTCTGCTGGATGCGAGTGCGCCCCGGATCGAGTGCGCCGTTATGCATGCATGTTAAGTAGCAGCGACTGGAAGGTGTCAACGATGTGTCCAGAAACTACTGAAATCTGGGGTGGTTTGCCCCGGAATGAAGGGAACAGAAAAAGAGGCCGCTACCTAACAGGTAATTAGCGGCCTCTTGAATGGGCGGAGCGGTGGCGTCAGTCTCCGCGGGAGATCGCGGCAAGCTCGCGCGCGAGCCGCTCCACTGCTTCCCCGGGCGTCTGCCGCAGTGCCATGACGTCCTGCACCACCGCTTGGACGGCCAGGCTCACCTGGTCGTAGCGCGGACTCTTGGGCCGTGGGACCGCCGACAGCACGCTCCTGCGCAGCGTCGGCAGATACGGATGGGCCTCGATCAGTTCCGGGTCCTCGTACAGCGCGGCGCGGACCGGCGGCAGCGAACCCTCGGTGAGCACCTGGCGCTGGACCCGCTCGCTGGTGAGGTACGCGATCAGGTCGGCGGCCGACGCCGGATGGCGGGAGTGGCTGCTGACGGCGAGGTTGGAGCCGCCCAGCACGCTCGTCCCCGGTCCGTCCGGTCCGGGCAGCGGCACCACGCCGAACTTCCCCGCGACCTTCGAGTCCCCGGCACTCGCGTCGGTGTAGACGTACGGCCAGTTGCGGAGGAAGAGCAGCCTGCCGTCCTGGAACGCCTGGCGGGATTCCTCCTCCTTGTACCGGAGCGCCTCGCGGGGGATCCAGCCATCCCGCACCCCGTCCGCCAGGAACGTCAGCGCCTCCCGGGCGGCGGCGGAGTCCACGGTGACGCGGTCGCCGTCGTCCCGCAGGATCGACCCGCCGGACGAGTGCACGGCCTCGGTGACGTTGGCGGTCAGCCCTTCGTAGGGCAGGAACTGGCCCGCGTAACCGTCCAGGCCGTGCCCGGGGGCGATCGTGCGGGCCTGACGGGACAGTTCGGCCCAGGTGCGGGGCGGCTTCTCGCCCTCCCGCCCGAGGATGTCCTTGCGGTAGTAGAGCAGTCCGGCGTTGGTGACGTACGGGACCGCGTACAGCCGCCCGTCGAAGGTGGCGGTGTCGACGACCGGCCGCAGGAAGCTCTTCAGCGGGAAACGGCCACGGTGCAGCGGGGAGATCCAGCCCGCCGCGGCGAACTCGGACGTCCACGCCACATCGATGTTCAGCACGTCGAAGCGGTCACTGCCGGAGCGCAGTTCGCTGGTCATCTGCGCCCGGGTCTCGTCGGCCGAGTCCGGCAGCTCGACCAGGGTCACCCGCTCGTCGGGGCGGGCCCTGTTCCAGTCGTCGAGCAACGGCGAGAGGTAGTCGGTGAGATCGCCCGCCGTCACCAGTGTCATGGGCCCGCGGCCCTCGGGGTCCGCCGGCTGGGCCCGGACGCCGGAACCGGCATGGCCGGTCAGCAGTACCGCCGCGACCAGGAGCCCTCTACCCGCGGCACGCATCCACCGCATAGGTTCCTCCCAGTGCACGATCCGGCTGCGCCGCCGGCCATCGTGGCCTATATATACCCGTTAGGCATGGGCGATACTAGACGTCCAGGCAGACGGGGTGAGTGCCACCGGCCACACGCCGCTGCCAGACCAACAGGAAACCATGTCAGCGGGAGGGAGGGGGAGCGCGTGCGGCTGCCGCTCCTGGCGCTCCTCACCCGTGGCCCGGCGCACGGTTACGAGCTGAAGCAGGACCTTGAACAGCTCCTCGGCGCCGCGTACCCTCAGCCGAACGTCGGCCAGGTCTACGTCACCCTGGGCCGGCTGGAGAAGAGCGGTCTGATCGACGGCGAGGACGTCGAGCAGTCGGGCCGGCCCAACAAGCGCACGTACCGGCTCACCGACGCCGGGCGCGAGGCGGTACAGGCCTGGTTCGAGGAGACCACGGACGAGCCGAGGGTGCGGGACGAGTTCTTCATGAAGCTCGCGCTCGCCCCGGAATCGGGACTCGCCGACCCGATCGCCCTGATCAACAAACAGCGGCGGCAGTACCTCAACACCATGCGGGACCTGTCGAAACTGGCCGCCGCCGAGGACCGGGACAACAAGATCTCCCAGCTGCTGATCGAGGGGGCCATGCTGCATCTGCAGGCCGACCTCGACTGGCTGGAGCGCTGCCAGGAGGAGCTGGAATGAGCGACACCACAGCGCCTTCGGGCGGGGCCGCCGCGCCCATCGTGCGCGCCGAGGGGCTGACCAAGACGCACCGCGGCGAAGGCGCACCGGTGCACGCCGTGCGCGGTGTGGACCTGACCGTCCGGCCCGGCGAGTTCGTCGCGGTCACCGGGCCCTCGGGTGCCGGGAAGTCCACGCTGCTGCATCTGATCGGCGGTCTCCAGCGGCCCGACAGCGGAAAGCTGTGGCTCGACGGGCAGCGGGTCGACGAGTACCGCGAGGCCCGCTGGGCGGTGCTGCGGCGGCGCAGCATCGGCGTCGTCTTCCAGTTCTTCAACCTGGTCTCCAACCTCACCGTCGCCGACAACGTCGAACTGCCCGCGCTGCTCGCCTCGCTCCCCCGGAGCCGCCCGCGCGTCCCGCGCCGAACTTCTCGCCGAGCTCGGCCTCGAAGGCCGCGAGAAGTCCATGCCCGGTGAGCTCTCCGGAGGGGAGCAGCAGCGGGTCGCGCTCGCCCGCGCCCTGGTCAACCACCCCGCCCTGCTGCTCGCCGAGAGCGCGGCCGGCAGCCTCGACAGCAAGGGGACCCGGGAGGTACTGCGGCTGCTCTCCCGCTTCCACCAGCGCGGCCAGACGATCCTGATGGTCACCCATGACGCCCGGATGGCCAGCGCCGCCGACCGTGTCATCAGCTTCTTCGACGGACGCATCGCGGACGACGCCGAACTCGGCGCCGGGCGGAGCGGCCCGGGCGGCGGGGTGTCCAGCGTCCTCGAACTGAAGGGGTGACCGTGCGGGCCACCCTGCGCTGGGCGCACGCCGACTTCCGCGCACACCGCGGCGAGGCCCTCTTCGTCGTTCTCGCCAGCGCGGGGATCATCGCCTCGCTGCTGCTGGCGGGCGCACTGTTCAGCTACGCCGCCAACCCGTGGCAGCGGACCTTCAACCAGTCGCAGGGCGCGCACATCTGGCTGCAGACCAGGGCGGGCGCCGACACGGCCGCCCTGTCCGGGCTCGACGGCGTCGCCGCGCTCTCCGGCCCCTACCGGACCGCTGCCACCACCGTCGAGACGCAGGGCGCGCGCGCAGCGGTCGCGCTGCCGCGCCGCACAGACCCGGCCGCCCGAGGTGGGGCGCCCCGCTGGTGACCTCCGGCAGCTGGCTCGCCCCGACCGGCGGCGGCGCGGCGGCCGGCACCGTCGTGCTGGAGAGCTCGGTCGCCCGGGCGCTGTGGGCCGAACCCGGCGACACCGTACGGGTCACCGGGCAGGACGGCGCCGCGAGCACCCTGCACGAGATCGGCGTCCGCGGCGGCGGAGCCCCGCTACCGGCCGGACGGCGGGCCCGGCATCGGCTGGGTGCTGCCCGGCACGCTCGACACCCTCGCCCCCGACGACACCGGACAGAGCGTGGGGCTGCGGCTGGAGAACGCCGGCGACACCGACTTCATGGTCCAGCGGGCAGTGACGGTGCTCGGCGCCGACCGGGTCGCCCAGGTCACCAAGTGGCAGCAGGCGCGGGCGGAGGTCGGCAGCGACGACCGGCTGCTCGGCCAGCTCTTCGCCGTCTCGGGTCTCGGCGCGCTGCTCGCGGCCGCGTTCGCCGCGTCCGGGGCGATCGGCGCCCGCGTGCGCGGGCAGTTGCGGGACATCGCCGTGCTCAAGGCCGTGGGCTTCACGCCGGGACAGGTCGTACGCGGTTTCCTCGTGCAGCATCTGGCGTTCGCCCTGCTCGGCGTCGCCCTCGGGACGGCGGCGATCGCCGTCCTGGGCGAGCGGATACCGGGCCCGATCGGCGACGCGGCCGCCCTGTGGCAGGACCTGCCCGGATACGCGGCGCTCATGGCCGGCGTGCCGTGCGGCGCGATCCTGCTGATCGCGGCGGCGACCGGGCTCGCGGCCTGGCGTGCCGGCGGTCCACCGGTCCCGGTGGCCCGCGCCGCCCAGCCGTCCGGCCGCGCCGATGACCGCACTCGGGCGGCGGGCGCTCGGGCTTCGGGTGCCGCCGGCGCTGGTCCTCGGCTGGCGCTCGGCCTTCCCGCGCCGGGGCCGTACGGCCGTCGCCGTGGGGCGCCTCGCGCTGCCGCTGGTGCTGATCACGGTCGCGCTGGTGGCCTGGTCCACACTCGACCAGTTCCGCAGCCGGCCGGCGGAGATGGGGATGCCCGCGGTGCTGACCGTACGGCACAGCAGCCCGGCGGGCCCACGGAGGAGGAACTGCTGCGGACCCTGGCCGAGGTCCCCGAAGTCGCCGCCGTCCATCCGGGCGCCGAGATGGCGGCCCTCGTACCCGGGCAGACCGGCACCATCACGCTGCGCGGGCTCGGCACCGCCGGACGGCCGTATCCGTCGGCCGTCGCCGAGGGCCGGGCGCCCGTGGTCCCGACGAGGCGGTCGCGGGACAGGGGCTGCTCGACCTCCTCGGCGTACGGATCGGCGACTGGGTACGGATGACGGTCGAGGGCCGACCGCAGATCCTGCACATCGTGGGCCGCAGCATCGAACCGGAATCGGGCGGACGGGTCATCTCCACGACCCTCGACGCGCTGGGGGACGCCGATCCGCAGCTGCGGCCCGACTTCCACGCGCTGGTGCTGGCCGGCGGCGCCGATCCGAGGGCCGTACGGGCCGCGCTCGACGAGGCGGCGGGCGGCACCCTGGAGATCCGCGAGACACCCAACCCCGCCGACCGGCTGGAGCCGCGCGCGGGGTGATCGCGGCCCTGATCGCCGTACTGGCCCTGATCGGCCTGACGAGCTGCTGACGCTGATCGGCACCGGGGTTCGCGACCGGGGCCGGGACCTGCTCGCGCTGAAGGCGATCGGGCTGACGCCCCGGCAGATCGGCTCGGTGATCGTGATCGCCGCCGGCCTGACGCGCTGGAGGCGGCCGTGGCCGGGGCAGCACTCGGTGCGCTGTCGGGGGTGTGGCTGGTGGACGCCCAGGGCAGCTCGAGCGGGATGGGTGCGGGCATCGCCCATCTGCCGCCGTGGCCCGTGCTGGTGGCCGTCGTGACCGGCGCGGTGGTGGGGGCGGTGGCGGCGGCGTCGCTGCCCGCGACGCGGGCGGCGAGCGCGGCGGCTGGCGGATTCGCTGAGCGAGACGCTCTGAACGTGGCCCGGGCGTGCGGGGCGCCGCACGCCCCGGCCCGCTGGACGGAAGGCGCCGCCGGCTCGAGTCGCCTTCGACGCCCG
>RHMC01000058.1 GCA_003719395.1 Streptomyces altiplanensis | reverse complement strand
CGGCCGGCGGGTCGGCCGGCGGGTGCTCGAGTGGGGGCGGGCCACCGCGGGGGGAGGTGGGTGAAACCGTCATGGTCGCTCCTTCGCCGGGGGGCTCGTCCGTCGGCCCCGCCGGCGGCACATCGAACTCTCCGGGGGCTCCACACGTCAACGGTGTTGTCGTAAGGTGCGCGCATGAGTGAGCGAGTGGTGGCGGAGCGGGCCCGCCGGCGCAGGCGTCCCACCAAGCAGGGCACGGTCCTGTCGGAGCGGCTGATCGTGGACACCGCGCTGCGGCTGATTGGGGAGCACGGGGCGGCGGCGCTGACGGTGCGGCGGCTCGGTGCGTCGCTGGGGGCCGATCCGAGTGCGCTCTACCGGTACTTCCGGGACACCGATGATCTGCTGCTCGCGGTCGCGACGAGCTCATCGGGCGTACGCTGCGGCGCTTTCGGCCGAGCGGCGAATGGCGCGCCGACCTGCGCACGCTGGGGCTGGCGATGCACGCCGACTACCAGGCGCATCCGCAGGCGGCGATGCTGACGTGCGCGCGGGTGACGGGGCGGGCGAACGAGATCCGGGCGGTGGAGACGATCCTGGGCATCCTGCGCCGGGCCGGGTTCCCGGACACCGAGGCGGTGCGGATCTACCACGTCTTCGTGGACCAGACGCTGTCGTTCGCGGCGCTGGACGCGGCGACGATCGCGACTGCCGGCGGGGGCGCGGGAGGCGGAGGAGCGGGCCTGGCGAGGGACGTACGCGCGGCTGCCGGAGGACAGCCATCCGCACATCGCCGCGACCGCGCGGGTGCTGGTGGCGGAGATGGGGCGCAGTGGGTATCCGGCGGCGCTGGAGATGGTGCTGGCGGCGGCGGAGGCCCGGCTGGGGGCGGTTCTCCGCCCTGTCCCGCCCGTTTCCCCACCGGGGCTCGAACGCCGGACGCTGAAGTCGTCCGGCGACTTCAGCCCGTCCGGTGATCGCGGGCACGCCCGCAAAGTCACGTCCTAGAGACCCTTGCGCTCCGCCGCGATCGTGTCGACCCGCTTGCGGACCACGAACCAGCCGCCGACCAGGGCCGCCGCGATCAGCGGGAGGCACGTCACGGTCGTCCGGCCGATGCCGCCGCCCCACCACATCAGGACGACGACGCTGGCGAGGAAGACCAGCGTGACGATCTGCGTGTACGGGGCCCAGGGCAGCTGGTAGGAGGGGCGGGTGACCTTGCCTTCCCGGGCGCGGCGCCAGAAGAGCAGCGAGCACAACATGATCATTCCCCAGGTGCCGAGGATGCCGATCGACGCGAAGTTGAGGACGATCTCGAAGGCCTCGCCGGGCATGACGTAGTTGAGGCCGACGCCGAGGACGCCGAAGCCGGCGGTGAGCAGGATGCCGCCGTACGGGACCTGGCCCTTGTTCATGCGGCCCGTGAACTTCGGCGCGGAGCCCGCCAGCGCCATGGAGCGCAGGATGCGGCCGGTGGAGTACAGACCGGAGTTCAGGCTGGAGAGGGCCGCCGTCAGCACGACGAGGTTCATCACGTCGGCGGCGCCGGGGACGCCGAGCTTGTTCATGACGGTGACGAAGGGGCTCTCGTCGCCGGAGTACGCCGTGTACGGGAGCAGCAGCGCGAGCAGGACGACCGAACCGACGTAGAACAGGCCGACGCGCCACATGATCGAGTTGATCGCCTTCGGCATGATCTTCTCGGGGTTCTTGGTCTCGCCCGCGGCGACGCCGCACAGCTCGACCGAGGCGTATGCGAAGACGACGCCCTGGATGACCAGGAGCATCGGCAGCATGCCGACCGGGAACAGGCCGCCGCCGTCGCTGACGGTGGAGAAGCCCGGGGTGTGGCCGTCGAGCTGGTGCTGGGTGACGACGAGGTAGATGCCGATGGCCATGAAGACCACCAGGGCGGCGACCTTGATGATCGCGAACCAGAACTCCATCTCGCCGAAGTACTTCACCGAGATCAGGTTCGCGGTGAGGACGACGGCGAGGGCGATCAGGGCGAGGATCCACTGGGGCACGTCGCTGAACATGGCCCAGAAGTGGGCGTAGGTCGCGGCGGCCGTGATGTCGGCCACAGCGGTGGTCGACCAGTTGAGGAAGTACAGCCAGCCCGCCGCGAAGGCGCCCTTCTCCCCCATGAACTCACGGGCGTACGACACGAAGGCGCCGGAGGACGGGCGGTAGAGGACCAGCTCACCCAGCGCACGGACGACGAAGAAGGCGAAGACGCCGCAGATCGCGTAGGCGATGGCCAGGGACGGACCCGCGCCTGCCATGCGGCCGCCCGCGCCCAGGAACAGGCCGGTGCCTATCGCTCCGCCGATGGCGATCATGTTGATGTGGCGGGACTTGAGGTCCTTGCTGTAACCCTCGTCACCCGCGTCGACATGTGGGGATGTCGACACGGGGTCGGCGGGACCGGCCGGGGCCGCAGACAGAGTGCGGTCACTCATGAATTTTTTCGCCTTCATTTGGGGGGAGTGCGGCGCCGGGCCGCACGATCGCGTGAAGAGTGATCTCGACGTGTTCGAGGTGGGCGGCCATCGCCTGTACGGCCGCCCCCTCGGAGCCGCGGACGATGGCGTCCACGAGGGCCCGGTGCTCGAGGTCCGACTGGCGTCGCCGGTCCCCGAGCTGGTTCAGGAAGGTGGACTGCCGGGCGAGGGCGTCCCTGATCTCTTCGATGATCTTGCGGAAGACAGGATTGCCCGAAGCCTGTGCGACACAGGTGTGGAAGAGCGTGTCCAGCGACACCCAGGCGGCGGGATCGGACTCCTGCTCCATCTTCCCGATCAGATGCGTCAGCAGGTCGACATCGTCCTGCGTCCGCCGAAGAGCAGCGTAACCCGCGACGGGGATTTCGACATGCCGCCGCACTTCGAGCAGGTCGCGGGAGGAGTACGCGCCGAAGACCGGATTCTGGTCGGGCCCGCTCGCCGCGACGTACGTGCCCTTGCCGGCCCGGGACACCGTGAGGCCGAGCGCCTGGAGGGCGCGCAGGGCCTCCCGCACGACGGAGCGGCTGACCTCGAAGCGCTTGCCGAGCTCCGCCTCCGTGGGAAGTTTCTCACCGACGGCGAGCTCTCCCCGCTCTATCGCGTCCCGGAGGTGGGTGAGGACGGCTTCCATCGCGCTGATGCGCCGGGGTGCGCCGCCACCTGTCCGGCTGTCTGACAAGACCATGCGGAGAATGCTCGGAGGTCGGACATACAAGCGTCAAGAGTGACCGGAGAGTTGATTTAAAGCAAAGAAAAGGATAATGAGGCGGACATTACGGGTGCATCACGGGGCGAGAACGTCGAGTTCCTGGAGAGCCCCGACGGCAATCTCGCGAGTGAGCCGTTCGGCCCGTACCGCGTCGCCCTCCCTTACGGCTTCGGCGACTTGGACGTGCAGCGTGACGGCCGCGGGGTCCGGATCCTCGAACATCACCTGGTGCCGGGTGCGTCCGCTGAGGACCTCCGCCACCACGTCGCCGAGCCGGGCGAACATCTCATTGCCCGATGCACGCAGTACGACGCGGTGGAAGGCGATGTCGTGCACGAGGTACGCGTCGAGCTGCCGGCCGCGCGAGGTGGCGACCATGCCGAGTGCGCGCCCGGTGAGCTCCGCGCACTGCTCCGGGGTCGCGAACTGCGCGGCGAGTCCGGCGGCCACCGGCTCCACGGCGGAGCGCAGGACGGTCAGGGAGCGCAGCTGGCGGGGGCGGTCGGCGCCGGCCAGCCGCCAGCGGATGACCTGCGGGTCGTAGACGTTCCACTCCTCGGTGGGACGCACGGTCACGCCCACCCGGCGCCGGGACTCCACCAGGTGCATCGACTCCAGGACCCGGACCGCCTCGCGGACCACCGTGCGCGAGACGTCGAAGCGCTGGGCGAGCTCGTCCGTACGCAGCACGCTGCCGGGCGGGTACTCACCGGCGGTGATCGCGGGACCGAGGCTTTCCAGCAGCTGGGCGTGCAGTCCCCGGGCCTGGTTGGTCATGGGGTCAGCGTACGGGGCACCTCTGGGGAACAAAAAGTACGACGTTTATGTCACAGGCTCTTGAATACGTCGTACCTAATAGGTTTCAGTAGCGCGACGGACCGATGTCGAAGAAGACAGCGAGGCACTCGACTCATGAACAGCCCCCACGTCGTCGTGGTGATGGGCGTGGCAGGGACCGGCAAGACCACCATCGGTCCCCTGCTCGCCGAACGGCTCGGCGTCCCGTACGCCGAGGGTGACGACTTCCACCCCCCTGCCAACATCGCCAAGATGTCCGCCGGCACCCCGCTGGACGACTCGGACCGGTGGCCCTGGCTCGACTCGATCGGCCGGTGGGCGCACGGCAGAGCCGGGCTCGGCGGCGTCGTGAGCAGCTCCGCGCTCAAGCGGTCCTACCGCGACCGGCTGCGGGCGGCCGCCCCCGGCGCCGTGTTCCTGCACCTCACGGGCGACCGGGAGCTGATCGAGGAGCGGATGCGGGAGCGCAGGGGCCACTTCATGCCCACCGCCCTGCTGGATTCGCAGTACGCCACCCTGGAGCCGCTCCAGGAGGACGAGGCGGGCGTGTCCGTGGACGTCTCCGGCACCCCCGAGGACATCACCGATCGAGCCGTCGCGGCCCTGCGCCGGCTCGACGGCGGCCAGTAAGACTTCAGGAAGAACTTCAGAAAGAAGAAGACCGTGACCAGTCTCAGCGTCGAGACGCTGGCAGCGGACGCCGTCGAGCCGATCACCTCGGCGGGCAACGGCCAGTTGGGGATAGCAGTCCTCGCGGGCATCGCCGTCATCGTCCTGCTCATTACGAAGTTCAAGCTCCACGCCTTCCTGGCGCTGACCATCGGGTCGCTGGCGCTCGGGGCGTTCGCGGGTGCCCCCCTCGACAAGGCCATCTCCAGCTTCTCGACCGGCCTCGGCAACACGGTCGCGGGCGTCGGCGTACTGATCGCGCTCGGCGCGATCCTCGGCAAGCTGCTCGCCGACTCCGGCGGCGCGGACCAGATCGTCGACACGATCCTCGCGAAGGCGAGCGGCCGGGCGATGCCCTGGGCGATGGTGCTGATCGCGAGCATCATCGGTCTGCCGCTCTTCTTCGAGGTCGGCATCGTGCTGCTGATCCCGGTGGTGCTGCTGGTCGCCAAGCGCGGCAACTACTCGCTGATGCGGATCGGCATCCCGGCGCTGGCCGGCCTGTCCGTGATGCACGGGCTGATCCCGCCGCACCCCGGTCCGCTGGTCGCGATCGACGCGATCGGCGCCAACCTGGGCGTCACGCTGGCGCTCGGTGTGCTCGTCGCGATCCCGACCGTGATCATCGCGGGGCCGCTCTTCTCGAAGTACGCCGCCCGCTGGGTCGACGTACCGGTGCCCGAGAAGATGGTTCTTCAGCGTCCGTCCGAGGACCTGGAGCGCCGTCCCGGCTTCGGCGCGACCGTCGCCACGGTGATGCTGCCGGTCGTGCTGATGCTGGCCAAGGCGCTCGTGGACATCGTGGTCAACGATCCCGAGAACGTCGTCCAGCGGGTCACGGACGTCATCGGCTCGCCGCTGATCGCGCTGCTCGCCGCCGTACTGGTGGGACTCTTCACCCTGGGCCGCGCCGCCGGGTTCACCAAGGACCGCCTCTCCTCGACCGTCGAGAAGTCGCTCGCCCCGATCGCGGGCATGCTGATGATCGTCGGCGCGGGCGGCGGCTTCAAGCAGACGCTCATCGACGTGGGCGTCGGCCAGATGATCCTGGACTTCTCCAAGGACTGGGCGATCCCGACGCTGCTGCTGGCCTGGCTGATCGCCGTCGCCATCCGGCTCGCGACGGGCTCGGCGACCGTGGCCACCATCTCGGCGGCCGGTCTCGTCGCCCCGCTCGCGGCCGACATGTCGACGTCGCACACGGCGCTGCTGGTGCTCGCGGTGGGTGCGGGCTCGCTCTTCTTCAGCCACGTCAACGACGCCGGGTTCTGGCTGGTGAAGGAGTACTTCGGCATGGACGTCGGCCAGACCGTCAAGACCTGGTCGGTGATGGAGACGATCATCTCGGTGGTCTCGCTGGTCTTCGTGCTGCTGTTGTCACTCGTCCTTTAGGCCCTGGCCCGGCGGGGCTCCGTGCTCCACCGCCCCCGACGGGCCTTCCCGTTCCGCCCGTTGACGGTCCGCAGTCCCGGTGCGCATGCCGCGCCGGGACTGCGGGCGCATCAGGGCCGTCCCCGCGTGTCCGGCGATCGCCGTCCCTGCGGCGGAAGTTGAGCCGGCCGTGGACGAAGGTGGCCGCACCGGGCCGCCGTGCGCGTGGCCGAGCGGCTTGTCCCGCATGCGCAGCGCGAGCAGTACGTCCGCCCTGCGGGCCTGGCTGGAGGGTGCGGCTCCCGCTGTACGTACCGTCGAAGCAGGTGAAGCGGACGGCCCTGCCCTCGGGGTCTCGCACGCGCCGCGGTCAGTGGCCGCGACAGCCGTACGCCTTCGAAGGGCGTGTCCGGTACCCGCCGCCCGGTGACGCACCGGGCGTCACGCACGGTGTGGTTCTGCTCCGTCGCACGCAGGTCGCCGGGGGGGTGCGGGCGGCGGGCCGCTCGACGGGACCGCCCGCCGTGAGCCGGCAGTGCTCCGGGCCCTGGCGCGTACGCAGGAGGCCGGCCGAGCAGCAGCGGAAGCCGCCTTTGCCGGGGAGGAGGCCGGTCAGGCCGGTGGGGTCCTTCTCCGCGGCCGGGCCGGGGAAGGAGTCGATCCCGCTCTGGAGGTACGGCGCGGTGACCAGGCCCGCGGCGCCCGGGCCCGGCATGCCGAGGACGGGGCGGCGGCCGACGGGAGCGCCACCGCCGTCCGGGCCGCCGGCCGGCTGAGGAGTCACAGGACGATTCGGGCACCCGCGGCCGCCGGGGGCCGGGGACCGCGGGTGCCCGTCAGACTTCCGCCGGACCTGCCCCGGACGCCGTCAGGCTTCGGTGGCCTGCTTCTCCAGCTGGAACGCCTCGTTGCCCAGGCCGGTCCGGGCGTGCACCTCGGGCTTCGCGCGGCGCAGTACGGCGCCGTACACCAGGCCCGCGGCGAGTGCGGCGCCGATGACACCCGGCAGGACCCAGCTCAGTGCGGAACCCGGGCCCGCGCCCACGAGCACGCCGAAGTCCTTGACCGTGTAGAACGCGATGACCAGCAGGGCCGCCCCGGCGGTGCCGGAGGCCACCAGACGTCCCGCCTGCGCCCGGCCGGCCCCGCGGCGTACGAAGAAGGTGATGACCGCGAGCGACGCCGCGGCCATCAGCACGATGACGCCGAGCGCGCCGACGTCCATCCAGGTGAACAGGTGCAGCACCGGCACGGTCGGGTCGCCGGCCGGCCTTGTCGTCGGTGAGCGCGAAGGCGAGACGACGGCCGCGGAGACGCCGGACTGGAGCAGGGAGCCGGCGGCGGGCGCGCCGCTCGTCTTGTTCGTACGTCCGAAGGAGGCGGGCAGCAGGCCCTCGCGGCCCATCGCGAAGGCGTACCGCGCGACGACGTTGTGGAAACTGAGCAGCGCCGCGAACATGCCGGTCACGAAGAGGATGTGGAGTACGTCGGTGAAGGTGGAGCCGAGCCTGCTCTCGGTGAGGGCGAAGAGGAGGCCGGGCCCCTGCTCCCCCGCCACCTTGACGATCTGGCCGGGGCCGGCCGCGACGCTGAGCGCCCAGGCGCTCAGCGCCAGGAAGAGCGCGGCGTAGCCGACGGCGAGGAACATCACGCGGGAGACGACGATCTGCGGGCGGCTGGTCTCCTCGGCGTACACCGGGGCCTGCTCGAAGCCGACGAAGGCGGCGATGCAGAAGCAGAGCGCGGTGCCGAGTCCGGCTCCAGAGAGGGTCTCGGGGTTGAACGCCTGGAGGGACAGGCCCTCCTTGGCCGGGTCGGCGATCGCGGCCACGTCGAAGATCACGACGAGCGCGCACTCGACGACCAGCAGGACGCCGAGCACCTTGGCGTTGAGGTCGATCTTGAGCCAGCCGAGCGCGCCGACGACCAGCACGGCGAGGAGCGCGGGGATCCACCAGGCGAGGGTGATGCCGAGGTAGGTGGCGAAGATCCCGGAGATCTCGAAGCCGAGGATGCCGTAGATGCCGACCTGCATGGCGCTGTACGCGACGAGGGCGACCAGGGAGGCTCCGGCGCCGGCGGTCGGGCCGAGGCCGCGGGCTATGTAGGCGTAGAAGGCGCCGGCGTTGTGGACGTGGCGGCTCATCTCGGCGTATCCGACGCTGAACAGCATCAGGACGACGCCCAGGATGACGAAGAGGAGGGGCTGCCCGACGATGCCCGTCACGCCGTATGTAGTGGGCATGACACCTGCGACGACCATGAGCGGGGCGCTCGCGGCCAGCACGGACAGCAGGAGACCCGTCGTGCCGAGGCGGCCGGCCCGCAGCGCGCGCTCCTGCCCCTTGTACGTACGGATCTCGCCGCTTGCGCCGGCGCTTCTGCTCTTCTCGCTCGTGCTCGAACTGCCCGTCGACATGGCGGGGTTGTCCCTTCGCTTCGGTGACGTGTCGTGCGGAGTCATGCGATGCCGAGCGCGGCACGGCGCGCGGCGCGGAAAGCCTGCTGCGGGTCCCGGCCGGGGTACGACCACGGGGCTTCGGTGGCGTGCGGGCCGATGCGGCCCAGGAGGGCGGCCGCCTCGGCGGGCCTGCCTTCGCAGAGCTTCGCGTGGGCCAGGAAGTTGAGGTCGACGAGGCGAGCCGGGTGCCCCTCGTGCTCCCACTCCAGCCACCAGTCGAACGCCGCCTTCATCACCTGGCGGGCGCGGCGGCCCGTCCAGTGGCCGGACGCCCCGGGGTCCTTCGACTCGCGGCCCGCGACGGCGAGGGCTGCGGTAGCGCTCGGCGTGGGCGACCACGGGGAGTACGGCGAGCGGGGAGTCGGCCGGGGCCTGTTCGGCGGCCCAGGCTGCGAAGTCGTACACCTCGTGGAGCGGGTCGCTTCCGGTGTCCGGCCTGCGTTCGGCGAGGCGGGCCGCCATCAGGTGGTGGGCGTGGTGGTGCTCGGGGTGGCGCAGCCGCACCTGGTCGAAGAGCTGGGTGACTTCTTCCTCCGTGCCGAGGGAACGGGCCAGGAGCAGCAGGGCCAGCCAGGGAGTCGGGTCGGCGGGCGCGTGCTCGGCGGCGCGGCGGCACAGCCTCGCGCGCCAGGGCCTCGGGCTCCTTGCCGCGCAGTGCACCGAGGACGGCGGCGCAGGCGACGAGGGTGACGGCGTCGGCGCTCTCGGGCTCGGCGAGCACCCAGTCCCCGGCCCAGGCGGCGGCGCCGGCGGCCTGGGCGAGCACGACGAGGCGGTGGCCCCGGCGGTCCCAGTCGTTACCGGTCGCGGCGATCAGGGAACGGGCCCTGCTCCAGCGGCCCTGGGACAGCTGGGCACGTACGGCGACGAGTTCGGCGTCGTCGAGGGCAGGGTCGAAGGAGTGGTCGGTCCGGCGGCGGGAGCGGCCGAGGGGTGGCGGAGGTGGGGGCATCCGCGAGTCCTCCACGGCGCAGAGTGCGAGCGTCTGATCACGCACAGCAAAGCGGTAGGGGGCGCTTCACGTCAAGGCCGGTCTGGACCAACTTTGAGCTGCGGTGCGGTAGTTGAACTCGGCCCGATCTCCCGCGCCCCGCTTCCCCCAGCACCTAGTCTTGTCGCATGTCTGAACGCTCACCGCTGCCGCCGTGCCTGTTCGCCTTTCCCGGGCCGCTGCGCGACCGGCTGGTCGCCGCCGTGCTGGCCGGCGAGAAAGTGTCGACGACCGGTCTGCTCGCCGAGTACGAGCGGAGAAGGAGGAGCTGCCGCCGGCCGGTGAGCGTTCCGTGGTGATCGACTCGGACGGCCGCGAGGTCGCGGTGGTCGAGCTGACCGAGGTGCGGGTGCTGGCGCTCGGCGACGTGGACCTCCAGCACGCGCTGGACGAGGGCGAGGGGTACACGTCGGTCGCCGCCTGGCGCGCGGGGCACGAGAGGTTCTGGCACAGCGAGGAGATGCGGGAGGCGCTGGGCGACCCGGAGTTCACGGTCGACGACACGACGCTGGTCGTCGCCGAGCGCTTCCGGGTCGTGGAGCGGCTGGACGGGGCGGAGCCGGCGTAGGCGGTGCGCCCGCGGCGGCTGGGCCCGCGCCGCCGTCCGCGCCGCCTCCTTGCGCCGCCGTCCGCACCGCCTTCGCCGCCCCCGTGCCGCCGCCTACGCCACCGCCTTCGCCGCCGCTCGGCCCGCCGTGCGGCCGGAGAAGAGGCAGCCGCCCAGGAAGGTGCCTTCCAGGGAGCGGTAGCCGTGCACGCCGCCTCCGCCGAACCCCGCCGCCTCGCCCGCCGCGTACACGCCGGGCAGTGCGCCGCCGCCCTCCGTGAGCACCCGCGAGGACAGGTCGGTCTCCAGCCCGCCGAGTGACTTGCGGGTGAGGATGTGCAGGCGTACGGCGATGAGCGGGCCCGCCTGGGGGTCGAGGATGCGGTGCGGCGGCGCCGTACGGATCAGCTTGTCGCCCAGGTAGTTGCGGGCGCCCCGGATCGCCATCACCTGGAGGTCCTTGGTGAAGGTGTTGGTGACCTCGCGGTCGCGGGCGGTGATCTCGCGGCGCAGCGCGGCCTCGTCGATCAGCGGCTCCTCGGTGAGCGCGTTCATGCCGCGCACCAGTGAGGCCAGGTCCTTCTCGACGACGAAGTCCGCGCCCCTGTCCATGAACGCCTTGACCGGCGCCGGTACGTCCGCCCGCGCCCGGCCGATGACGTCGCGCACCGACTTCCCCGTCAGGTCCGGGTTCTGCTCGGACCCCGAGAGCGCGAACTCCTTGCCGATGATCTTCTGATCGAGGACGAACCAGGTGTAGTCGTACCCGGTCTTCATGATGTGGTCGAGCGTGCCCAGGGTGTCGAAGCCGGGGAAGAGGGGCACGGGCAGCCGCCTGCCGCGGGCGTCGAACCAGAGGGACGAGGGGCCCGGCAGGATGCGGATGCCGTGCCTGGCCCAGACGGGGTTCCAGTTCTGGATGCCCTCGGTGTAGTGCCACATCCGGTCGCGGTTGATCATGCGGCCGCCGGCCGCCTCCGTGACGCCGAGCATCAGGCCGTCGACGTGCGCGGGGACGCCGGAGAGCATCGAGGCGGGCGGCGTGCCGAGCCGCTGCGGCCAGTTGGCGCGGACGAGATCGTGGTTGCCGCCGATGCCGCCCGAGGTGACGATCACCGCCTGGGCCCTGAGCTCGAAGGACCCGGTCGCCTCCCGGCTGCTGGCGGCGCCGCGCTCGGCGGCCGAGGGCTCCAGGACCTCCCCGGTGACGGTGTCCACCGATCCGGCGCTGCGGGCGAGCCCGGTGACGCGGTGGCGGAACCTCAGCCGGACCAGGCCGCGCGCCACCCCCTCCCGCACGCGACGCTCGAAGGGGGCGACGATGCCGGGGCCCGTGCCCCAGGTGATGTGGAAGCGGGGTACGGAGTTGCCGTGTCCGGTGGCGTCGTAACCGCCGCGCTCGGCCCAGCCGACGACCGGGAAGAAGCGCACGCCCTGCCCGTGCAGCCAGGCCCTCTTCTCACCGGCGGCGAAGTCGACGTACGCCTCGGCCCACTTGCGCGGCCAGTGGTCCTCCTCCCGGTCGAAGCCGGCCGTGCCGTGCCAGTCCTGGAGGGCCAGCTCGCGGCTGTCCTTGATGCGCATGCGGCGCTGCTCGGGAGAGTCGACGAAGAAGAGCCCGCCGAAGGACCAGTGCGCCTGGCCGCCGAAGGACTGTTCGGGCTCCTGGTCGAGCAGGATCACTTTGCGGCCCGCGTCGACGAGTTCCGCGGTGGCCGCCAGACCGGCGAGGCCCGCCCCGATCACGATCACATCAGCGTCGTACGCCATGGTTTCCGTCCTTGCCGGGGCGAGTGGAACGATCCGAGCGGGAAGTTACTCGTGCGTCAGATCTTCGGCAGCGGCGGGCGGAGCGTCAACAGGCCCACGGGGGTGGGATTGGATGGCCGCATGAATCCTGTGAGTCCGGCGAGTCCGGCGAACCCCGCTGACGAGATCCTGGACATCGTCGACGAGAACGACGAGGTGATCGGGCAGGCCCCGCGCGGTGAGGCGTACGCGCGCGGTCTGCGCCACCGCTGCGTCTTCGTCCTGGCGCGGGACGGCGAGGGCCGGTACTTCGTGCACCGCAGGACGCCGGTGAAGCTGGTCTTCCCCTCGATGTACGACATGTTCGTGGGCGGGGTCGTCGGCGCGGGCGAGTCGTACGACGAGGCGGCGCTGCGGGAGGCGGAGGAGGAGCTGGGCGTCCCGGGGCTGCCCGCGCCCGTGCCGCTGTTCAAGTTCCTGTACGAGAGCGGCGACGCCACGCGGACCTGGTGGTCGTACGTCTACGAGGTGCGCTGCGATCCGCCGGTGAACCCACAGCCGGAGGAAGTCGCGTGGCACGCCTTCCTGACCCGGGCGGAGCTGGAGCAGCGGCTCGCCGGCCCGGGGTGGGAGTGGGTGCCGGACGGCCTGGCGGCGTGGGAACGGCTGCGCGCCTTCCGGGACGGTTCGACCGAATCCGGCCGGTAGGGTGCGACGGGTGATCGAGTTCGTGCGGAGTCTGCGGCTGTGGTTCGCGCCGCAGCGCATCAGAGAAGAGGGCGAGACCCCCGACTACCGCTTCTCGCTGGCCAACGAGCGCACCTTCCTCGCCTGGATCCGTACCGCGCTGGCTCTCATCGGCGGCGGTTTCGCGGTCGACCAGTTCCTGCCGGACCTGGCCTGGGGGGGGCGGCCGGCATGGCGCTCGGGCTGCTGGCGGCCGGGGTGCTGTGCGCGCTGCGGGCGGTCAACCACTGGGTGCGCTGCGAGCGGGCCATGCGGCGCGGCGAGGATCTTCCCGTCACCCGCTTCCCGACGCTGCTGAGCCTCGTGGTCGCCGTCGTCGCGGTACGCCATGGTGTGGTCGTCCTCTTCGGCTGGGGAGGCAGCCGTTGACCGCCCCCGCCCCCGCCAGGGACCCCGGCCTTCAGCCGGAGCGGACCCGGCTGGCCTGGCGCAGGACCACGCTGTCCTGCACGGTGGTGGCCGTACTCGCGGCGAAGCAGGCGCTCCACGACGGGACCGGCGTGGCCCCGTGATCGCCTCGGCGCTCTGCGCGCTCGTCTGGCTGGGGTTCCTGCGGGTCGCCCACCGCCGCATCCAGGCCGTCGGCAACGCGGCCCGGCCGGCCCCGATGCCGGTGCGCGCCGCACTGGCGGCGACGGCCTGCACGATCGCCCTCGCCGGGTTCGCCGTGGCGATCGTGGTCTGACCCGGCTCCGGCCCCGGCCCCGGATGAAGCGGGCGTTCGGGACTAGCCTTGAAGTACCGCAAAGCACCCGGAACCGCACCAGAGGTGAATGTGATGACCCCCCTCCACCAGGAGCACGCCACCCACGGGCACACGCACGGACCGGCCTGCGGACACACCGCGGTGCCGCACGGCGACCACACCGACTACGCGCACAACGGGCACATGCACCGCGAGCACTCCGGGCACTGGGACGAGTGCGAGTCCGCGGATCACATCACGCACGGCAGCCACACGCATCAGCACGGCCAGGACTGCGGGCACGGCGCCGTCACCCACGGCGACCACCTCGACTACGTCCACGACGGCCACCGCCACGCCGCTCACGACGGCCATTGGGACGATCACTGAGCACGGGATCGCGGTCCGGCACCCGGGATCCCTTCCCCCGGGCGGGCGCGGGCTGCAGGCTCGGTCCGACCAGTTCGGCCACCGACCGGGGGAACCCCATTGCCTGCCACCGCCCCGTACACCGTCCGGCTCGCGCCCCACGTGCACGCCTACATCCAGCCGGACGGCGGATGGTGCCTGAACAACGCCGGATTCGTCAGCGACGGCGCCTCGACCCTCCTCGTCGACACCGCCGCCACCGAGCGCCGCGCGCACGCACTGCGCGAAGCGCTCCTGGCGACCGGCGCGCCGCTCCCCCGCACCGTCGTCAACACCCACCACCACGGCGACCACACCTACGGCAACAGCGTCTTCCTGCCCGAGGCCACCGTCGTCGGGCACGACACCTGCCGCGCCGAGGTCCTGGCCGCCGGGCTCCAGCTGCACCAGGTGTGGCCGCACAACGACTTCGGCGACATCACCGTCACCGCCCCCGCCCTCACCTACAGCGAGCGGCTGACCGTCCACGCGGGCGGCACCGAGGTGCGGGTCCTCCACCCGGGTGTCGCGCACACCACCGGCGACTCGGTCGTCCACCTGCCGGAGTACGGGATCGTCTTCACCGGCGACCTGGTCTTCCAGGGCGGCACGCCCTTCCTCCCCATGGGGTCGCTCAGCGGCTCCCTGCGCGCGCTCGACCTGCTCCGCTCGCTCGGCGCCGACACCGTCGTGCCCGGCCACGGCCCCGTCACCGACCCGTCGGCGTACGACGCGACCGAACGCTAGTCTGCGTACGTCGCCGAGCTCGCCGAGGCCGGGCACGCCAAGGGGCGTACGCCGCTGGAGACCGCCCAGGAGGCCGGCCCCGGGGCCTTCGCCGAACTGCGCGAGAGCGAGCGGCTCGTCGCCAATCTGCACCGCGCGTACGCGGAACTGGACGGCCTGCCGGAGGGCTCGCCGCTCGATCCGGTGCTCGTCTTCGGTGACATGGCGGTCATGAACGGCGGGAAACCGGTCGCCTGCCACGCGTGATCCCCGTCTCGGGGCGCGTCGGCACACTGGACGGCATACCGACTGGTCGGCATGATGAGGCGCGACGATTGTCCGCCCCCGGAGGTGCCCCCATGAGCGCAGTGAGCGCAGTCCACCCGCCAGGTCTCGATCCCGATCGGCTGCGCGGTCATCTCGACCGCGAGCGGCCGGGGCTGGTGCGCGGACCGCTCAGCGCACGGCTCATCGAGGGGGGCCGTTCGAACCTGACGTACGCCGTCACGGACGGCGCCTCCCGGTGGGTGGTGCGGCGGCCGCCGCTCGGCCACGTGCTGGCGACCGCGCACGACATGAAGCGCGAGTTCCGGGTGATCAGCGCCCTTCATCCGACGGACGTGCCGGTGCCCGCGCCGGTGCTGCTGTGCGAGGACGAGTCGGTCCTCGGATCGCCGTTCTACGTCATGGAGTTCGTGGAGGGCGTTCCCTACCGCACGGCCGACGAGCTCGCCGCGCTGGGCGCCGAGCGCACCCGCGGCGCCGTGCTGGGGCTCGTCGACACCCTCGTCGCCCTGCACGCCGTGGATCCGGGGGAGGTGGGTCTCGGTGACTTCGGCCGCCCAGAGGGCTTCCTGGACCGGCAGCTGCGCCGCTGGGGCAAGCAGCTCGACGCCTCCCGCAACCGCGAGCTGGCGGGCATCGACGAGCTGCACGCCACGCTCGGGCGCTCGCTGCCCGAATCCCCCGCGCCCACGGTCGTGCACGGCGACTACCGGCTCGACAACGTCCTGATCGGCGGCCCGGGCGACCGGATCAACGCCGTCCTCGACTGGGAGATGTCGACGCTCGGCGACCCGCTGACCGACCTCGGGCTGCTCGTGATGTACAGCTCCGAGCTGGGCCTGCCCGACTCCCCCGTCTCCACGACGTCCGGCGCCCCGGGCCACCCGTCGGCGCGCGAGATCGTCGAGCGGTACGCCGCCGGGTCCGGCCGGGACACCTCCGGCATCGCCTGGTACACGGCGTTCGCCTGGTTCAAGCTCGCCGTGATCCTCGAAGGCATCCACTACCGCTACACGCTCGGGCAGACCGTCGGCGCCGGCTTCGACCGGATCGGCGACCTCGTGCCCATCTTCATCGAGCACGGTCTGACCACCCTCCAGGAAGGCTGAGGCACCATCATGGATTTCGCATACGACGCCCGGACCGAAGAGCTCCGCGCCAAACTCCTCGCCTTCATGGACGAGTTCGTGTACCCGGCCGAGGCCGTCGCCCACGAGCAGCGCGCGCAGCTCGCCTCGCCGTGGGACACCCCGCAGGTGGTGGAGGACCTCAAGGCACAGGCGCGTCGGCAGGGCCTGTGGAACCTCTTCCTCCCCGATGCGGAGTACGGCGCCGGGCTGACCAACCTCCAGTACGCGCCGCTCGCGGAAATCACCGGCCGCAGCCCCCAGTTGGCGCCGACGGCCCTCAACTGCGCGGCTCCGGACACCGGGAACATGGAGCTGCTCGCCCAGTTCGCCTCGGAGGAGCAGAAGAAGCAGTGGCTGGAGCCGCTCCTCGCGGGCGAGATCCGGTCGGCGTTCGCGATGACCGAGCCGGAGGTCGCCTCGTCGGACGCCACGAACATCGAGACCGGATCGAGCGGGAGGGTGACGAGTACGTCGTCACGGGGCGCAAGTGGTACATCTCCGGGGCGATGAACCCGGACTGCAAGATCTTCATCGTGATGGGCAAGACCGACCCGGACGGTGCGGACGTCCGCCGTCAGCAGTCGATGATCCTGGTGCCGCGCGACACGCCGGGGGTCGAGGTCCGGCGCGCGATGCAGGTGTACGGGTACGAGGACCACTCCCACGGCGGTCACGCCGAGGTCGTCTTCGACGGGGCGCGCGTGCCCGCGTCCGCTCTCGTCGGCGAGGAGGGCGGCGGCTTCGCCATCGCCCAGGCCCGCCTCGGCCCCGGCCGGATCCACCACTGCATGCGACTGATCGGCATGGCGGAGCGGGCGATCGAGCTGATGTGCCGCCGGGCGGTGGAGCGTACGGCCTTCGGCAAGCCGCTCGCCCAGCAGGGCGTCGTGCACAACTGGATCGCGGACGCGCGGGTGACGGTGGAGCAGCTGCGGCTGCTGGTGCTCAAGACGGCGTGGCTGATGGACACGGTGGGCAACCGCGGGGCGCACACCGAGATCCAGGCGATCAAGATCGCTACGCCGCGGGCGGTCGTCGACATCCTCGACAAGGCGGTGCAGCTGCACGGCGCGGGCGGGGTCAGCCAGGACTTCCCGCTGGCGGAGCTGTGGGCGGGGGCGCGGACGCTGAAGCTGGCGGACGGGCCGGACGAGGTGCACCAGCGGTCGCTGGCACGGCGCGAGCTGAAGAAGTACGTGTAGGGCCTGCGGGCGGGGCGGGGCCTGCGGTGCGCCTGCGGCGGGCTTCTGCCCCGACCGCCCCTTCCCGGGCCGGGAAGGCCCCGGCTCCCGGACGGGCCGGGAAGGCCGCCGTCCCTACGGCCGCAGCGCCCGCAGCAGCAGGTCCGCCAGGTGGTCCGCCACCTGCTGCGGCGTGAGCGGGCCGTCCGGGCGGTACCACGTCGACAGGTGGTGGACCGAGCCGAAGTGGTAGTCCACCACCAGGTCGGCCGGGGTCGCCGTCGAGAAGACGCCCGCCTTCTGGCCCTCCTCGACCAGCGCACGGAACCGCTCGTGGTAGCGGCGGCGTTCCGCCCGTACCTGCTTGTCCTTCTCCGGGCTCAGGTGGTGCATGGAGCGGAAGAAGATCGACGCGTCGTCCAGGTTGTCGATGGTCGTGACCACCACGTCCGCCGCCGCGTCCCGCAGCCGCTGCTCCACCGGCGCCTCGGCGTCGGCGAACGCGTCGAGGCGCTCCTGCTGGAGGCGCAGGACACGGGCGTACACCTCGTGCAGCAGGTCGTCCTTGGAGCCGAAGTAGTGATAGAGCGCGCCCTTGGTGACTCCGGCCGCCTCGACGATCTCCTGCACCGACGTGCGGTCGTAGCCGCGCTCGGCGAACAGGCGGGTGGCGGCGGCCAGCAGTCGCTGGGGGACGGGGACACCGCTCCCGTCCGTCGTCCTGGCCATTGCCGCCACCTGCCTTTCGTCGAAACAACCGGTTGAGGGTTCAGGAACGGGAACGCAGTTCCCGCCTGAGGATCTTCCCACTCGTCGTCTTGGGAAGTTCCGGCAGGATCTCCACTTCACGCGGGTATTTGTACGCGGCCAGCCGCTCCTCGCAGTACGCCGAGATCTCCGACGGCGCCACCTCGGCCCCGGGGCGCAGGCTGACGTACGCCTTGACGCTCTCCCCCCGGTACGCGTCGGCGACGCCGACCACGGCCGCCTCGCGCACCGCGGGGTGGGTGTAGAGCACGTCCTCGACCTCGCGCGGCCAGACCTTGAAGCCGGACGCGTTGATCATGTCCTTCTTGCGGTCGACGACGTAGAGCCAGCCGTCCTCGTCCATGAAGCCGATGTCGCCGGTGCGCAGCTCCCCGCCGGGGAATGCCTCGGCGGTCGCCTCCGGGCGGCGCCAGTAGCCGGGGACCACCTGCGGGCCGCTGACGGCGATCTCGCCCTGCTCGCCGAAGGGCACGTCCTCGCCCTTCTCGTCGACGATCCGCACGACGGTGTCGGGACCCGGTACGCCGACGGAGAGCGTGCCGGAGACCGGGTCGACCGGGGCCTCCTTCTCGGGCGGCACGGACGCGCAGGGCGCGGTGCACTCGGTGAGTCCGTAGCCGTTGCGGATGTACGGGCCGAAGCCCGCCCGGAACTTCTCCACCAGGGCGGGCGGCAGCGGGGCCCCGCCCGAGGAGATCACCTGGAAGGAGGCGAAGTGCTCGCGGGTGACGCCCGGCGTGGCGGCGAGCGCCATGAAGGCGGTGGAGGGGCCGACGGTGTAGGCGGGGCGGTGCTCGGTGAACGCGTCGAGGACGACGCCCGGATGGAAGCGGTAGGCGAGGACCAGGGTGCCGGCGTTGGCGATGCAGGCGGCCAGTTCGCAGACCATGCCGGTGATGTGGAAGAGGGGCGCCAGGGCGAAGTACGCCGAACCCTCGGCCACCGGGTGTCCGGTGCGCTGGCGCTCGGCGTTGTACATGATCCCGCCGTGGGCGTTCATGGCGCCCTTGGGGGGTGCCGCTGGTGCCCGAGGTGTAGCTGATCAGCGCCACGTCGCCGGCGGTGAGTCCGCGGCCCGCGGGGGCGGCGAGGCCCTGGCGGGCGACGGTCACCAGGTCGTCGGCGTCCGGGGCCTGCGGCACCACCCGCTCGAAGTTCAGGACCCGGGTGTCGTTCCTGGTCTGGAGGTCCAGCTCGCAGGCGGTGAGGGCGATGCGTACGGGCGAGTCCGCGGCGGCGCTGCGCAGGTACGCCTCCCACGCGCGGTCCGAGCAGATCAGCGCGGTCGCCTCGGAGTCCCCGAGCGCGTGGCCGACCTCGGCCGACTTGTACATCGGGTTGAGGGGTACGACGGTGGCGCCGGCCTTCCAGGCGCCGAGCAGCGCGATGACGAAGTGCGGGCTGTTCTGGAGCATGACCGCGACCCGGTCGCCGCGCCGCAGGCCCCTGGCCGCCAGATGGCCCGCGACGGAGTCCGAGAGCGCGTCGGTCTCGCGGTAGGTCAGCCGGCCGTCGAAGTAGGCGAGGGCGGGGCGGTCCGGTGCGCGGTCCACCGCGTCGGCGAAGGCGTGCAGCAGGGTGGCCGGCGGGTCCACGGGCAGCCGCTGGGCCTCGCTGAGCTGGGCGATCCAGGGCTTGGCCGCGTAGACCGACGCCCCCGTCGGCCGCTCGTCCGTCGGCTGCTCGCTCGTCGTCCCGCTCATCGGCCGGCCTCTTCCCACTTCTGCTGCAGATGGTTCATGCCGGCCAGCCAGCGGTCGGGGCTCCCGGCGCGTGCCTGGTAGTACCCGGCGACCTCGGGATGCGGCAGGATCAGGAAACGGTCGGCCGCGATGCCGTCGAAGAGCGCCTCGGCGACGTCCTCCGGCTCAGACGGCGGTGGGCGCGAGGACCAGTTCGCCGGCCGAGCCCGCGGCGGTCAGCATATCGGTGCGTACGCCCTGCGGGCAGATCGCGTGGACCTTGACCCCGCGGTGGCGGTAGGTCAGCGAGAGCCACTCGGCGAACGCCAGCGCGCCGTGCTTGCTGACGCTGTACGGGGCCGCGCCGACCATGCTCAGCAGGCCGGCCGCCGAGACGGTGGACACGAACCGGCCGCTGCCGCGCTCCAGCCAGCCGGGCAGCAGCGCCCTGGCCGCCCTGACGTGGGCCATCACGTTGACGTCCCAGGCAGCGGCCCAGACCGCCTCGTCGGCGAAGGCGTCGCCGGGCGAGGCGAGGCCCGCGTTGGCGCAGTACACGTCGACCGTGCCGCCGAGCGCCTCACGGGCCTCTTCGACGATCGCGGAGGCGTCGCCCGCGACGGCGGTGGCGCCGGTCTCGTCGGCGATCGCCTTGATCTTCTGCGCGTCGAGGTCGTTGACGACGACGCGTGCGCCCCCGGCCGCGAATCTGCGCGCGAGCGCGGCTCCGATGCCGCCTCCCGCACCGGTGACGACGACTCCCGCGTCCTGGAACTGGCTCATCCCTGAGGCCCGCCTCTCCTGCCGACAACCTCAGCAGACTAACCAGTCGGTATGGACCGGCGGAAGGGGTGAGGCGGCCCGAACCCGCCGTGCCCGCCTCGTTCCCCGGGGCCGCCACGCGCGCTAGCGTGCGTGACCATGACAGACGGCGCCGATCACGGAGGTACGGGAATGAGCCTGTCCAGACGCGGATTGCTGGCCGCCACGGGGGCGGCGGGAGCAGCGGGGGCCGCCGGAGTGCTCGCCGCCGCGGCCCCCTCGGCCGCCGCCGGCCGCCCCGGACGCTTCCGGGTGCGCACCGGCTTCGACCGGCTGGCCGCCGACGGGTACGCCCTCCTCGCCGGGCAGAAGGTCGGCGTCGTCACCAACCCGACGGGCGTCACCTCGGACCTGCGCCACATCGTGGACGTCATGCACGCCGACGACCGGGTGAACCTCACCGCCGTCTTCGGGCCCGAGCACGGTTTTCGCGGCACCGCGCAGGCGGGCGGCTCCGAGGGGCGCTACGACGATCCGGCGACCGGGCTGCCCGTGTACGACACGTACGTGAAGAGCGGGCAGCCGCTCGCCGACATCTTCACGGCGTCGGGCGTGGACACGGTCGTGTTCGACATCCAGGACGCGGGCGCGCGTTTCTACACGTACATCTGGACGCTGTACGACTGCATGGTGGCCGCCGTGCTCGCGGGCAAGCGGTTCGTGGTGCTCGACCGGCCGAACCCGGTGTCGGGGCGCGCCGCGCTCGGGCCCGTGCTCGACAAGGCGTTCGCGACGTTCGTGGGGCGCGAACCGATCGCGCAGGCGCACGGGATGACGGTCGGTGAGCTGGCGCGGCTCTTCAACGGCGAGTTCCTGGCGCGGCCCGTGGCGCTGGAGACGGTGAGGATGACGGGCTGGCGGCGCGGCGACTTCTTCGACGCGACCGGTCTGCCGTGGGTGCCGCCGAGCCCCAACATGCCGACGCCCGACACCGCGCTGGTGTACTCCGGCACCTGCCTCTTCGAGGGCACGAACCTGTCGGAGGGGCGGGGCACGACCCGGCCCTTCGAACTGCTGGGCGCGGAGGGCGTCGGCCACGGGTGGGCCCGGGCCGCGAACGCCGCCGGGCTGGACGGTGTGCACTTCCGCGAGGCGTACTTCACGCCGACGTTCTCCAAGTTCCAGGGGAAGACCGTCGGCGGCGTACAGCTGCACGTGCACGACCGGGAGGCGTACGACCCGGTGCGCACGGGCATCGCGCTGCTCGTGACGGCGAAGAAGAGCTGGAGCGGCTTCGCGTGGCGGGCCGACAACTGGATCGACAAGCTGACGGGCAGCACACGGGTCCGCACGATGATCGACGCGGGCGCCGGGACGGACGAGGTGGTGGACGCCTGGCGGTCCGGCCTCGCGGCGTTCGACTCGGTGCGCCGGGAGTACCTGCTGTACCGCTGACAGCCGGTCTCAGCATGCGGGACCAATCGTCCCACGGATTGACTGCACAGTACACGAAACGTGAAAGTGCCGGTCGTGACCGACGACATCATGACCACAGCGACGAAGCGGGCCTCGTCCCCCGACGCGCCCTCGGGGGACGAGAGTTCCGAGAGCCTGCGCCGGGTGGCCGTCGCCAGCTTCGTCGGAACCGCCATCGAGTTCTACGACTTCTACATCTACGGCACGGCCGCCGCGCTCGTGCTCAACGAGGCGTTCTTCCCGAACCTCTCGCCCCTCAACGCGACCCTCGCCTCCTTCTCCACCTACGCGGTCGCCTTCGCCGCCCGCCCCGTCGGGTCGCTCGTCTTCGGCCACTTCGGCGACCGCGTCGGCCGCAAGTCCGTACTGGTCGCCTCGCTCCTGCTGATGGGCCTGTCCACCGCGTGCGTCGGCCTGCTTCCCGGCTACAGCACGCTGGGGGTCTGGGCGCCCCTGCTGCTCGTGTTCCTGCGCTTCCTCCAGGGCATCGGCCTCGGCGGCGAGTGGGGCGGGGCCGCGCTGCTCGCCGTGGAACACGCGCCGCGCGGACGGCGCGGGCTCTACGCGGCCTTCCCCCAGCTCGGCCCTTCCGTCGGGTTCTTCGCGGCGACCGGCATCTTCTGGCTGCTGTCGGCCGGGCTGGACGACCGGGCGTTCGCGAGCTGGGGCTGGCGGGTCCCGTTCCTGCTGTCGTTCCTGCTGGTCGCGGTCGGTCTGTTCGTACGGCTGAAGATCAGCGAAACCCCGGTGTTCGCCCGGGTCATGGAGCAGCAGGAGGCCAGCAGGGCACCCGCCCTGGAGGTGTTCAGGCGACACCCCAAGGAACTGCTGCTGGGCGCGGGCGGCATGATCGTCGCGTACGGGCTCTTCTACACGGCGACGACCTACTGCCTCGCGTACGCGACGACCATGCTCGGCCTGGACGCGGCGATGCTGGGCCTGTCGCTCGTCGGCCTGCTCTTCCTCTGCGGCCGGCACGTGGCTGGCCGCCACCGCTCGGACGGGGCGGGCAGGCGCCGGCTGGTCCTCGCGGGCAGCGGACTCGCGGTCGTCTGGGGCCTGGTGCTCTTCCCGCTGCTCGACACCGGACAGCCCGTGCTCATCGCGCTGGCGCTCGGCGGTGCGCTGTTCTGCATGGGCGTGGTGTACGGCCCGATGGGCGCCTACCTGCCCGAACTGTTCGGCGCCCGCGTCCGCTACTCCGGTGCCTCGCTCGCGTACAACCTGGGCGGCGTCCTGGGCGGGGCGG
The DNA here is from genome assembly GCA_003719395.1 of Streptomyces altiplanensis. GTDB lineage: Bacteria > Actinomycetota > Actinomycetes > Streptomycetales > Streptomycetaceae > Streptomyces > Streptomyces altiplanensis. The sequence continues at coordinate 15,611 of RHMC01000058.1, read as the reverse complement.
TGTCCCCGCTGATCGCGACCCGGCTGCAGGCGGGGTTCGGTTCGGCCTCGGTCGGCTGGTACGTCAGCGCCATGGCCGTCGTGTCGCTGCTGTGCGTGCTGGCTCTTCCGGAGACGCGGGAGCGCGAACTGGACTGACGGCCGGCCCGGTGCGCCGGCCCGTTCTGGTGCTTTTTCCCACTGATGACGCCCATTCAATTTTCGATGGAGCCGAACGGGGCACCCGTACGTCCACTCTGTGACGCCGAAGTACCAGCGACGGAGGTGGCAAGTGCAATGGCCGGTTTCCGAAGTCTTGCGAGACAGGTGCGCGACCCGCGGTGCGATCTGGCGCTGCGGCGGTATTCGCTGCGCAAATGCCTGGAACGCTTCGCCCCTTACGGGCACCGGGCGACCTGGGACCATCTGTGCTCACGGCACATGATCGAACCGGAGGACAGGGCGCCCGATCCGGCGCGGCTGGTGGCCGCGCTCGACGAGTTGGAGGAGGCGCGGGCCGTCTGGCTCGCGTACGAAGCGGAGTTCGCCCGGCGCCGCAAGCGCGAGAAGCACGACGGGCTGCGGCGGCCCGGCTCCTTCGACGACTGGCACCGCCGCACCTGGGGAGGGTGCGGGGTGGCCTGGTGCGACGATCCCTCGGTCCATCCGGTGGCGCCGCTCGGCGACGTACTGCGCCGCCTGATCTCCGCCCTGGAGAGCGGGCCCGGGGCGAACTGCCCCGTGTGCGCGGAGAGCGAGATCGTGTGGGAGCAGGGGCTGGTCCATGAGCCGTGGTTCGGGCCGGTCTGCACGGGCTGCGGCATTCTGGTGCCGCAGCCCGTTCTGACGCCCGAGGCCCTGGCGGAGTCCAAGAGGGTACGGCGCCGGGAACTCGCGTCGGTGGCGTGAGCGCGCGGGGGGCGCGGCGCCGCTTGTTACGCCGCCGTGCCTCCGCGCGCCCCGTACCGCCGCCCGCCCTCCACCGCGTCACCGCCCGCCGCGTCACCGGCGGGCGCTGCCGCGGCTCAGGCGCTCGGCTGCTTCCTGCAGTCCTGCGCCGCGCTCCGGCGTTCGGGGAGCAGCCGGGAGCCGGCCATGCGCTCGCCGAAGACGTCGTCCGGGTTGGACAGCACACAGGTCTCCAGCGACAGACAGCCGCAGCCGATGCAGTCGGTGAGGTGGTCGCGGAGCCGGCCGAGCTGCTTGATCCGCTCGTCCAGTTCCGAGCGCCACGCCTCGGAGAGCCGTGCCCAGTCCTCGTGGTTGGGGGTGCGCTCCTCGGGGAGTTCCGCCAGGGCGTTCCTGATCGTCGCGAGCGGTATGCCGACGCGCTGTGCCGCGCGCACGAAGGCGACGCGGCGCAGCGCGTCACGGCTGTAGCGCCGCTGGTTGCCCGTGGTCCGGCGGCTGGTGATCAGGCCCTTGGACTCGTAGAAGTGGAGGGCGGACACGGCGGCGCCGCTGCGCGCTGACAGCTGGCCGACGGTGAGCTCGTGGATCTTCTCTGGTATCTGCGGCACTCCTCGAACCCTACTGGCCCCGTCGTTGACAGAACACAGGAGCCGAACCATGCTGAGCAAGCGCTTAGACAAGCGGTCGGAACGCGAGTATGCAGCCGCATGAGAGGCAGGGGCCGGGACATGGCAGAGCCGAGGATCTTCACTTCCGCCGAGGAACTGCGCGCCGGGGTGGGCGAGCAGCTGGGGCACAGCGAGTGGCTGGACGTCGACCAGAAGCGGATCGACCTCTTCGCCGAGGCCACCGGCGACCACCAGTGGATCCACGTGGACCCGGAGAAGGCCGCGGCGGGCCCGTTCGGGACGACGATCGCGCACGGCTACCTGACGCTGTCGCTGCTGCCGGCGCTCGTCCCGCAGGTCATGCGGGTCGAGGGCGCGAAGATGGGCATCAACTACGGCACCAACAAGGTGCGCTTCCCGTCCCCCGTGCCGGTCGGCTCGCGGCTGCGCGCGACGGCGGTGCTCAAGGAGGTCACGGAGGCGGGCGGCGGCGTACAGGTGACGGCCGTCGTCACGGTGGAGCGCGAGGGCGGCGACAAGCCCGCGTGCGTGGCGGAGTCGGTGTCCCGCTACTACTTCTGAACTACTTCTGAGCGGTGACCATCCGCAGGACGAGGTCGGCGTACAGCTCGCCGACCTCGTCGGGCGTCCTGCGCCCCTGCGCGTTGAACCAGCGCGCCACGTCGATGCACAGCGACAGCACGGCGAGGGTGGTGCCCGGGACGTCCGGGACGTCGAACTCCCCCGCCTTCACACCGTCGTTCAGGATCCGGCGTACGGCGGCGTCGCTGCGGCGGCGCAGTTCGACGATCTCCGTGCGGTGCTCCTCGCTGAGCGCGTCGAGCTCGTACTGGACGACGCGCGCCGTGGTGTGCCGCTCCGCGTGCCAGCGGACGAAGGAGCGTACGGCGCCGTCGAGCCGCTCGGCGGCCGTGCCGGGGCCCTCCGCCGCGGCCTGGAGGATCTTCAGGGCCTTGTCGTGCCCGATGCGGCTGATCCGGTGAAGGAGCTCTTCCTTCGTCTTGTAGTGGATGTAGAGCGCGGCAGGGCTCATCCCCGCGCGGCCCGCGATGTCGCGGGTCGTGGTCGCGTGGTAGCCCCGCTCGGCGAACGCCTCGACAGCGGCGACCAGCAGCTTCCTGGCCGCCTCGGGGGTGACCTCGCCCCACGGCTTGTCCACGCCGCTCGGCCGTCTCGCCGGCCGTCTCGTCCGCCGCACTCATGGCTCGCCCCTTCCGTCTTCCGTCCCGCAGGAACGCACACCATACCCCGAAGGTGAGCAAGCGCTTAGAGCTTGCCCGGGCTCAGAGCTTCTGGAACGGGTCGTGCTCGGCGAGGAGCTTCTCCAGGCGGGCCCGGTCGACGCGGCTCACGATCTGCCCGGCCTCCTGCCGGTCCCTGACCACCTTGGCGAGGGTGAAGGCGGAGGTCACCAGGTACAGGACGCCGACGCCGAGGAAGGCGCGCACCCAGGGGTCGGCGTCCATGGAGAGGATGCCCAGGAACACCGCGCCCAGGGCCATCACGAAGGCGGCGACGGCCTGCCCGTAGTACGCCGTCGTGTTCTGCTGCTTCACCGGTGTGTCGCTCATGGCCGCCAGCATGGGCGGGGGGCGGCGCGGGCCGCATCCGCTCCCGTACTCACTTCGCGTACTCAGAGCCGCCGGACCGGGTTCCCCTCCAGGAAGGCGGCGATGTCCTCCACGGTCTGCTCGTAGTAGGTGCGGTAGTTGCGTGCGGTCACGTAGCCGAGGTGCGGCGTGGCGAGCAGGTTCGGCAGCGAGCGCAGCGCGTGGCCGTCCGGGGAGCGGCTCCGTTTCGAACACGTCCACGCCGGCGCCGGCGATCCACCCCTCGCGCAGCGCCCGGACGAGCGCCGTCTGGTCCACGACGGCGGCGCGCGAGGTGTTGACGAGGTAGGCCGAGGGCCGCATCCGCTTCAGCTCGTCCGGGCCGAGCAGCCCGCGGGTCCGGTCGCCGAGCACCAGGTGGACCGAGACGAAGTCGCTGGTTTCGAGCAGCTCCTCCTTGGTGGGCGCGAGCCGGACGCCGACGGCGTCGGCGCGCTCGGCGGTCAGGTTCTGGCTCCAGGCCGTCACGTCCATGCCGAAGGCCTGGCCGATCCGTGCGACCTTGCTGCCGATTCTGCCGAGGCCCAGCAGGCCCAGGCGACGGCCGTACAGATCGGTGCCGACGGTGCTCTGCCACGGGCCGTGCTCGCGCAGGGCCGTGTTCTCCCGGACCACCTGCCGGGCCAGCCCGAGGATCAGCGCCCAGGTGAGCTCGACCGGCGGCTCGGAGCTGCTCGCCGTCCCGCACACCGTGACTCCGTGGAGCGCGGCGGCGCCGAGATCGATGGAGGCGTTGCGCATTCCCGAGGTGATCAGGAGCCTGAGGAGGGGCAGCCGGGCGAACAGCCGGCCGGTGAACGGTGTGCGCTCCCTCATCACGACGACGATCTCGCAGTCGCCGATCGCTTCGGCCAGTTCGTCCTCGTCGGCGAAGTGCCGCCGCAGCGACGTCACTTCGACCGCGTCGGCCACACGGGACCAGTCGGCGGTGGACAGCGCGACGCCCTGGTAGTCGTCGAGCACGGCACAGCGCAGCTTCATCGTCGTCCCTCCGTCACGGAGCTGAGAACGTACGCCGGTTCAGAAAGCGGAGACCCCCGTCAGGGCGCGGCCGATGACGAGCTTCTGGATCTGGCTGGTGCCTTCGTAGAGCGTCATCACACGGGCGTCGCGCAGCAGCTTGCCGGCCGGGTACTCGTCGATGTAGCCGTAACCGCCGAAGACCTGGAGGGCGTTGTTCGCGGCGCGCACGGCGGCCTCGGAGGCGAAGAGCTTCGCCTTGGACGCCTCGGTGACGAACGGCTCGCCGCGGTCGATCAGGTCGGCGACGCGCCAGGTCAGCAGGCGGGCGGCGTCCACGTCCACCGCGATGTCGGTGATGAGTTCCTGGACGAGCTGGTGGTGGGCGATGGTCCTGCCGAACTGCTCGCGCTCGGTCGCGTACTCCACCGCCGAGTCCAGGGCCGCCTGTGCGATGCCCACACAGCCCGCCGCGACCGACATGCGGCCCTTGGCGAGGGCGGACATGGCGACCGAGAAGCCCTTGCCCTCGGGCGCCACCATCGCGGAGGCGGGGACCCGTACGTCCTCCAGGAACAGCTCCGCGGTGGCCTGGCCGCGCAGGCCGAGCTTGCCGTGGATCTCACGGCGGGTGAGCCCCGGGGTGCCGGTGGGCACCAGGAAAGCGGAGACGCCCTTGTGGCCGGGGGCGTCGGTGGAGCGGGCGAAGAGCAGCACCACGTCGGCCCAGGTGCCGTTGGTGATGAACGTCTTGGAGCCGTTGATGACGTACTCGTCGCCGTCGCGCACGGCGCGGGTGGCGAGGCTGCCCGCGTCGGAGCCCGTGCCGGGTTCGGTGAGCCCGAAGCAGCCGACCAGATCGCCGGAGGTGAGGCCGGGCAGCCACTGCCGCTTCTGCTCCTCCGTGCCCCAGTGCGCGACGGTCTTGGCGACCAGACCGAGCGATACGGACACGATGCCGCGCACCGAGGAGTCGCCGCGGCCGAGCTCCTCGGTGACGAGGCAGTACGCGAGGTGGTCGCCGCCGGAGCCCCCGTACTCCTCGGGGATCGTCAGACCGAGGAAGCCGAGGGCGCCGAGCTTCTTCACGACTGCGCGGTCGACGCTCTCGGCCCGGTCCCAGGCGACGGCGTGCGGTGCGATCTCGCGGTCGGCGAAGTCCTTGGCGAGCTGCCGCACCGCGGTCTGTTCCTCGCTGAGCTCCAGATTCATCCCGGCACCCCACTTTTCATGAGCTTTTAATTAGCACTGCTAGTTTCTTGTTGGCACGCCTACTATGTGCCGCATGGCCCGACCGCGCAAGCCCCTCCTCAGCCGTGACCGCATCGTGGGCGCGGCAGGTGCGCTCGTGGACTCCGAAGGGCTCGACGCGGTCTCCACGCGCCGGCTCGCCGCCGAGCTCGGGGTCAGCGGGCCGTCCCTCTACAACCACTTCCGCAACAAGGACGAGATCCTCGACGCGGTAGCCGACACGGTCAGTGCCAAGGTCGACCTGTCGATGTTCGACCCGGCGGACGGCCGCGACTGGCGGACCGCGCTGCACGACTACGCCGTCTCCTACCGCGCGGCACTCACCGAGCACCCCAACATCGTCCCGGTGCTGGCCCGGGGGCCGGGGCGGCGGCCCGCGGGGCTGCGGGTCGCCGACGCCGTGTTCGGCGCGATGGTCAGGGCGGGGTGGCCGCCGGCCCAGGCGACGTACATCGGTGCGCTGATGCGGTACTTCATCACCGGCTCGGCGCTCGGCTCGTTCGCGAGCGGCTTCGTCGACGACGAGACGGCGTACGACCCGGCGGACTATCCGCACCTCGGTCAGGCCCATCTGCTCGCCGAGCGGCGGCAGAAGGTCGACGAGGGCGCCTTCGAGACGGGGCTGCGGGCGCTCGTCGACGGCTTGGCGCTCCAGTGCGCGCAGTTGGGGACGGTTCGGCCCGCACCGAACCGTTCCTGACGCACCCTGGGACCATGGCGCACCACGACTCCCCCGTTCCCTCCCCCTCCCCCCGCCGGCCGCCTCGCGGCGCTCGCCGCCCTCCTCGCCGACGAGACCCGGGCCGCCTTCTGCCTGGCACTGCTCGACGGCCGGGCCTGGACGGCCGGCGAACTGGCGCGCCATGCGGGGGTGGCCGCGTCGACCGCGAGCGAGCACCTCGGCAGGCTCGTCGGCGGCGGGCTCCTCGCCGAGGAGCGGCAGGGCAGGCACCGGTACGTCCGGCTCGCCGACGCGCGGGCGGCGCACCTCGTCGAGGACCTCGCCGCACAGGCGGCGCCACCGGCCGGCGAGCGGCGACCCGCCCCGTTCACTGCGGGGCGGCGAGTGCGAGCAGCGCGATGGCGCGCGGGCGCACGTGCTACGACCACCTGGCCGGGCGGATCGGCACCGTGATCGTGGACGCGATGGCGCGCCGGCCTGCTGCGCCAGGACGCCGGCTTCGCCCTCACGGACGGGGGAGTGGGCTGGTTCGGCGCGCTGGGCATCGGCCTGGAGCGCACGGGCCGACGGCCGCTGGTGCGCGCCTGCCTCGACTGGACGGAGCGCCGACCGCACCTGGCGGGGGTGGCGGGAGCGGCGCTGTGCCGTCATGCGCTGGACGCGGGGTGGTGCGTACGGATCGGTTCGGGGCGGGCGGTGAAGGTGACGCCGAAGGGGGAACGGGCGCTGCACGAAGAGCTGGGGATCGAGCCGGAACGCTCCTGCGGACGCGCCCGCGACTGAGGCGGGCCGGGACTTCGCGGTTCCGGTCCGGCACGCTCCCGGCTCTTTGCCGATCCTGAGGCCGTGGGTCACACGGCACGGCTTTCCAGCCCTGGGACTGTGGCTGCCCGGGCGGGGCGACCAGGGCGTCGGACTGGTGCGCGCGCCGAAGAGCCTCGGCGACGAAACCGCCGGCCTTCAGCTCCTCGACGACGTCCCTGAGGAACCGGACGGTCTCGGGCCGTCGGGTCCTGGTCGTGCCCACCGCCTGCCGGATCTGCATGAACCGGTCCTCGACCAGCCGGACTCCGGGATGCGTCGCGACGAACTCGGTCATCGGCTGCCTGATGCCAGCCGCGGCCTCCAGGCCCTGGGCGCGGAACTCCTCGACTCCTTCCTCTCCGCGCACGACGCTCGCGTGCCGGAGGGTGCGGGAGAGGAAGAGGTCGTAGGCGGACCCGCGCTTCACGCCGATACGCACCCCCGCACGGTCGACGTCGGCGGCCGTGACGAAGGGCGAGTCGCCGGGCACGGCGAACACCCCCTCGATCACGACATACGGCGCGGTGAAGGCGACCTCGGCCTCACGTGCGGGCTCGACGGCCAGGAAGCACAGGTCGGCCCGGCCCGCCGTCATCGCCTCGTACGACTTCCGCGCCGCGTCGAAGCAGACCAGTTCCACCGGCACGTCCAGCCGCGCGCCGATCTCGCGGGCGATGTCGACCGTGACGCCGGCCGGCGCCGTCGGCGTGCCCCGGGCCAGGACCGGGTTGCCCAGATTGATGGAGGCGCGCAGCACGCCCTTCGGCGCCAGGTCCCCGGCGACGGCAGCATTCAGGATCGTCATGACGCGGAGTGCAGGGTGCCCTGTGACCGGGCAATCGGCGCGTCGGCCGCCGCGAAGGCCGGCACCCCGTCGGCCGATGTCCCGGTCGCCGGTGGCCCGTACGAGCCCGTCGGCCCCGGCGGGCGGGGAAGAGCTCCCGCACTCTTCGGTGAGCGCCGAACTGTCACGGCGTTACGTTCGGAGGCATGACAACGCCCGTACCGAACGCACGTGCCGTGCTCCGTGACCCCCGGTTCCTCGTGCCCGAAGCGCCCGCCGACGGCGCATCCGGGACCGTGCGGTGGCTCCCGGCACGCCGTGGCACTGGCGTACTCGGCGTACTCGGCGTACTGCTGGAGGAGACCGCCTCATGAACCGCTGCGAAACGTTCCGCGCCCTGCATCACCGCCCCGGCGCCCCGCTGGTCCTCCCCAACGCCTGGGACCACGCCTCCGCCGCCGCGCTCGCCGAGGCCGGTTCCGCCGCCATCGGGACGACCAGCCTCGGGGTCGCGTCGGCCGCCGGAAAACGGGACGCGACCGGCACGGCACGCGAGGAGACCCTCCGCCTGGGCACCTCGCTCGCCCGGCTGCCAGTACCGGTCACCGTGGACATCGAGGGCGGATTCGGTATGGACCCGGCCGGGGTCGCGGAGCTGGCGGCGGATCTCCTGCGGGCGGGGGTGGCCGGGGTGAACATCGAGGACGGACGCCCCGGCGGCACGCTCGCGCCGGTGGCGTACCAGCAGGAGCTGATCGGCGCGGTGAAGGAGGCGGCGCCGGCGCTCTTCGTCAACGCGCGCACGGACACGTACTGGCTGCCGGGCCACGCGGACGGGACGGCGCGCCGGCTGTCCGCCTACCAGGAGGCGGGCGCCGACGGCCTGTTCGTACCGGGGCTGCAGGACGAGTCCGTCATCGCCGCCCTGACGGCCGGGTACGAGACACCGCTGAACATCCTTTACGCACCGGGGCGGCTGACGGTGGCACGGCTGGCCGGGCTGGGCGTGGCCAGGGTCAGCACGGGGTCCCTGCTGTTCCGGGCGGCCGTTCAGCACGCGGTGGACGTGGCGGGGGCGGTGGCCCGGAGCGGCGGGGTGGACGGGGCGGGCGTGCCGGCGTACGCGGTGGCTGACGGGTGGGCGGACTCGTACGGGAAGTAGGACGCGGGCCCGCCCCGCGGGGTCAGCCGTGCACGTCCGGCGACAGCCCTCGCCCCCGGGCCGTCGCTTCCCCGAACGCCCCCTCCCCCAGCGCCGCCTTCGCCAGCGCCTGCGCCCTGTCCACGTCGGCGCGTTCCGACAGCGGCAGGCTCGCGTCCACCGACTCGCGGAGGGCGGCGGCCGTGCCCAGGAGTTCGGCGGCGCGGGTTGCCTCGCCCATCGCCGCCCGCGCACCCGCCAGGCCCTCCAGGGCCAGGGCCACCGCACGGGGATCCGCCGTCCTGCGGGCCGCCGCCAGGCCCTCCAGGTGCAACGACAGCGCGCGCTCCGCGTCCCCGCGCTGTTCGGCGACGTAGCCGAGCTGCGCGAGGATCAGCGCGGTGCCGGAGTCGACACCGAGGCGGCGGTTCCACTCCAGCCAGGGGCGCAGGTGCTTCTCGGCGGTGTCGAGGTCGCCCCGGCGGCGGGCGCCGAGGGCGAGGCCGGTCTCGGCGAACTGTTCGGCGGGGCGGTGGGACTGCTCCGCCGCGAGCCGCTGCGCCCGCTCGTGGTAGTCGGTGGCGCGCGCGTCGTCGCGCGGTCAGCAGCGCGACGCGGCCGAGGCGGGCCAGCAGGAAGGACACGTCGGTCCACAGCTGGAGTTCCTGCGCGCTGCGTACGCCCTCCTGGTGCAGGCGGGCCGCCTCCTCGTACGATCCGGCGATCTCCGCCAGTACGCCCAAGTGCTCCGAAGAGCGCAACTGACCCCAGCGGTCACCCAGTTCACCGAACAGCGCCGCGCTCTCCTCCGCGCTGGCGCGCATCGCGGGCAGGTCGCCCCGGTAGCCGGCCCTGGTGGCGCGGGCGGCCAGTACCGCCGCCACGCCCCAGCGGTCGTCGGCCGCCCTGAACTCCTCCAGTACCGCGCCGAGTCCGCCGTCCCGGAGCTCCACGCTGTCGAAGCCGCACCGTGCGAACTCCAGCAGCAGACGGGCCCGCGGATCCGCCGCGCCGAAGGACCCGTCCAGGTCTCCGCCCAGCAGCGAATCGTCCCCGGTGAGCAGGGCGAAGGCCGCGCGTCTCGCCCCGGCGCCGGCCCGGGCCCCCGCCGGTCCGCCCGCGCATCCCAGCGCGAGGTCCAGCGCCCGGCACGCCTCGCCGAGGCGCCCGCGCAGGAACCAGTACCAGGACATCGCGTGACGAGCCGCAGCGCGAGCGCCGCGTCTCCCCGCTCCACCGCCGTGTCCAGCGCGGCGCGCACGTTGCCGGCTTCGCCGTCGATCCTGCGCAGCCACCGGTGCTGCTCGCTGCCGTAGAGGCGGGGCTCGGCCTGTTCGAGCAGGTCGGCGCAGTGGGCGGCGTGGCGGAGCCGTACCGGCAGGGACTCGCCCGCCTCCTCCAGGCGCTCCCCGCTGTACGCCGTCACGGATTCGAGCATCCGGTAGCGGGCGTCGTACGCGGCGGACGGCACGTCCTCGACCGGGACCACCAGCGAGCGGTCCACGAGGCGGGTGACCAGGTCGAGGACCTCGTCGGCCCGTACGTCCCCGGCCGCGCACACCGCTTCCGCCGCGTCGAGGCCGAACCCGCCACGGAACACGGCCAGCCGGCGCAGGACGCTCTGCTCGGGGGCGGTCAGCAGCTCCCAGCTCCAGTCGATCACCGCGCGCATGGGTGCGCTGGCGCGCGGGGGGCGTCGCGGCGTGCCTGGTTGAGGAGCCGGAGGCAGTCGTGCAGGCGGTCGGCGAGTGCGTGGACGCCCAGGGCCCGTACCCGGGTGGCCGCGAGTTCCAGGGCGAGCGGGATGCCGTCGAGGCGGCGGCAGATGAGGGCGACGGCTTCGGCGTTGCCGTCGTCCAGGACGAAGCCGGGCGCGGCCGCCGCCGCGCGGGCCGCGAAGAGCCGTACCGCGTCGGCCTCGGTCAGTGGCGCCACCGCGTCCAGGGTCTCGCCCGCGATGGCCAGCGGCTCCTGGCTCGTGGCGATGATGTGCAGATGCGGCGCCCGGCGCAGGAGTTGCTCGGCGAGGGCGGCGACGGGCCCGACGACGTGCTCGCAGTTGTCCAGGACGAGCAGCAGCCGCCGTGGACCGACCGCTTCGGCGAGACGGTCCGCCGTGGCTCCGGCACCGGCGCCGCCGCCTCCCCCCTCGCCCGGGATGTCGTCGCGTACGCCCAGGGCCGCCGCCACGCTCTCCACGACCGAGGCCGTCCCGCCGCCCCGCGCGCCCGCGAGTTCGACGAGCCGCACGCCGTCGGCGAAGGTGCCCGCGAGCCGCGCCGCCGCCTCCAGGGCCAGGCGCGTCTTGCCCACCCCGCCGGGGCCGGTGAGCGTCACCAGGCGGGCTTCGGCGGCCAGCGCGCACACCCGGTCCACCGCGTCGTCCCGCCCGACCAGCCCGGTCACCGGCGCGGGCAGGTTCGTACGCGGCCGCCGGACCTCGGCGGTGGCCGGCGCGGACGCGGGGGCCGGTGCGCGGACCGGGGCGGGGGCCAGCGCGGGGTCCTGCTCCAGGACCGCCTGGTGGAGGGCGGTCAGTCCGGGGCCGGGGTCGAGACCCAGCTCCTCGGCCAGCCGGTCCTTGAGGTCGCGGTAGGCGTCCAGTGCCTCCGTCGGACGCCCGGCGCGGTAGAGGGCCCGGATGTGGGCGGCCCGCAGCCGCTCCCGCAGCGGGTGCAGCGCGACCGGGCCCGCCAGCTCGTCGGCCAGTGCGCCGTGTTCGCCCAGCTCCAGGCGCAGTTCGGCGAGCTCTTCCACCGCCGTCAGCCGCTGTTCCTCCAGCCGGGCGGCCTCCGCCCGCACGAATCCGGTGTCGCGGAAGTCGGCGTACGCGTCCCCGCGCCGCAGGCCCAGCGCGTCCGCGAGCAGTGACGCCTTCGTACGCCCGTCGCCGTCACCGGCCGTGCGCGCACGGGCGGCCAGCGCCCCGAACCTGGCCGCGTCCACCGCCTCGTCCGCGACGCGCAGCGCGTAACCGGCCGGACCGTACGCCACCAGGGACCGGGCTCCGGGCTCGGCCTTCTCCAGCGCCCTGCGCAGCTGCGAGACCTTGGTCTGGAGGGCGTTGCCGGGGTTGCCCGGCACGGCGCCCTCGCCCCACAGGTCGTCGATCAGCCGGTCCACCGGAACGGGCCGCCCGTGGTGCACCAGCAGACGGGCGAGCAGCGCGCGGACCTTGGGCTCGGGAATGACGACGGGTGAGCCGTCGTCCGTCGTCACGTTCAGCGGGCCCAGCACTTCGAATCGCATGGCGCCCACGCTAATGCGCGCGCCGGCACCGGAGTCGGGGCGGGCCGTGCGCCGCCGTGCGCGGTCCGTCAGCGGTCCGTGCGCGGCCCGCTCCAAGGTGGTCACATCAGCCCGACCGAAGCAGTACCGGCCGAAGAGGAAGCAGACACCATGTCCGACACCGCCCCCGTCTCCCGGGAGATCCGGCTCGTCTCCCGCCCTGCCGGCGCCCCCGTCCCCGAGGACTTCGCCCTCGTCGCCACCCCCGTTCCGGAGCCCGCCGAGGGTCAGATCCTCGTCCGCAACACCTGGATGTCGGTGGACCCGTATCCTGCGCGGCCGGATGGACGACGTCCCCTCCTACATCCCGCCCTTCGCGCTGGACACCGCGATGGACGGCAGCGCGATCGGCGAAGTGATCGCCTCCCGCGACGCTTTCGTCCCCGTCGGCGCGACCGTCTCGCACTTCCTGGGCTGGCGGGAGTACGCCGTCCTCGACGCGGCGGCCGCGACCGTGGTGGACCTGTCCCTGGCCCGCCCGCAGGACTACCTGGGCGCACTGGGCACCACGGGTCTGACCGCGTACGCCGCGCTCACCCGGACCGCCCCGGTCCGCGAGGGCGACGTGGTGTTCGTCTCCGCCGCGGCGGGGGCGGTCGGCAGTGTCGCCGGACAGCTGGCGAGAAAGCTCGGCGCGTCCCGGGTGATCGGTTCGGCGGGCGGCCCGGCCAAGACCAAGAAGCTGCTCGACGGTTTCGGTTACGACGCGGCCGTCGACCACCGTCAGGGCGCCGTCGCCGAGCAACTCGCGCAGGCCGCCCCCGAAGGCATCGACGTCTATCTGGACAGCGTGGGCGGCGACCACCTCCAGGCCGCGATCGGCGCGATGCGCACCGGCGGCCGGATCGCGCTCGTCGGCGCGATCAGCGGCACGACGCCACCGGACCGGCGCCGGGCCCCGGACAACCTCTTCCGGGCCGCCGCCCGGGAAGTCACCTTGCGCGGCATGCTCGTCAGCAGCCACTTCCCGCTCTTCCCCGAGTGGACCGGCAAGGCGGCGGGCTGGCTCGCGGACGGTTCACTGCACACCGAGGAGACCGTGGCCGACGGCATCGAGCAGGCGCCGGCCGCTTTCCTCGGCATGATGCGCGGTGCGAACACCGGCAAGATGCTGGTCCGTCTCGAGGGCGGTCGGCGATGAGCAAGCACGCACTGCTGGTGGTCGCTCACCCCCGGCCCGGCTCCCTCACCGCGCAGCTCGCGGAGCGGGCCCGCGTCCGTCTCACGGCGGACGGGTACAGCGTCGACGTACTGGACCTGCACGCCGAGGACTTCGATCCGCGGATGGCCCCGGCCGACGAGCCCGACTGGGCGGACCAGGACAAGGAGTACTCCCCCGAGGTACGGGCCCACATGCGCCGCGTCGAAGCGGCGGACACGGTCGTCGTGGTCTTCCCGCTGTGGTGGTTCGGGCTGCCGGCCGTCCTCAAGGGCTGGATCGACCGGGTGTGGAACCACGGCTTCGCGTACGGGCGTTCCGTCCCCCGCCTGCGCGGCAAGCGGATGCTGTGGCTCGCTCTGGCCGCCTACGAGGAGGAGGCGTTCACGGAGGCGGGGTGGGACGAGCTGGTCGGCCGCCAGCTGCGGGTCGGGATCTCGGAGTACTGCGGCATCGAGGACGCGAAGGTGCACTTCGTGTACGACTCGCTCAAGGCGGGGGCGGACGCCCTGAAGGAGGCGGACGTGGCACTGGACGCGCTCGGCGCGTAGCGCGGGCGGGGGTAGGGCAGGGGCGTGCGGGGGCAGGGCGGGGGCGCACGAATTCATGTGGAGGTACGCGGCGCCGACGGTCATGATGACCGCATGAGCAATCGCACGCTTCCCGTGGAAGCCCTGATCGTTGTGGACGTTCAGTCCGCCTTCGTCTCCGGTGACGGGGCAGTGCCCGGGGCCGCCCTGCTCCTGGACCGGACGACGGACCTGATCGCACGGGCGCGGAGGAGCGGGGCGCTCGTCGTCCACCTTCAGAACGACGGGCCGGCCGGAGCGGACGACGAGCCCCACACGCCCGGCTGGGAACTCCACCACCCCGTCGAGACGGGCCCCACCGAGGCCGTGATCCGCAAGACCCACGACGACGGCTTCGAAGAGACCTCTCTGCGCGGCCTGCTGGACGGCGCGGGGGTACGGGCGCTCACCGTCTGCGGCCTGATGTCCGAGATGTGCGTCCAGGCGACGGCCCGCACGGCCCTGGCGCTGGGGTACCGGGTCGTCGTCCCGCACGACGCCCACGCGACGCACGACATACCCGCGGCGCCCGGAATCAGCGACCGGGTCCCTGCCGCCATGGTCGCGCGGGTCGCCGAATGGGCCCTCGGCAGCGAGGCCGAGATCACCGCTCACGCCGCAGACGTCACGTTCACCGCCCTGCCCTCGCGTCGCGAACCGACAGCAACGGCAACGGCCTGACAGCCTCCGGTACCGGCAAAAAGAAAAGGCAAGGAGAGTACCCACTCCCTTGCCACTCTTAACTTATAGCGCACTGGGGGGCTTGCGGCAAGGCCCCCGTGGTGCCGCAGAATCATCGGCCTAAGCCAGGATCTGCGGAAATCAGGAGTCGCTGAATGCGTGTGCTGTTGTCGACGTACGGGTCGCGCGGGGACGTCGAACCGCTGGTGGGACTCGCGGTGCGGTTGCGGGAACTCGGCGCGGAGGTGCGGGTGTGCGCGCCGCCGGACGAGGACTTCGCGCAGCTGCTGGCCGGTGTCGGCGTGGAGATGGTGCCGGTCGGCCGGTCGGCGCGCGCGCTGATGACCGGGGCACCGCCGTCGCCGGCGAACCTGCCCCAACGCGCGGCCGAGTTGATCGCCGATCACTTCGAGGTGGTCACCGCGGCGGCCGAGGGATGTGACGTGCTGGTGGCGACCGGCGCGATGCCGGCCGCGGCCGGCGCGCGGTCGGTGGCCGAGAAACTGGGCATCCGTTCCGTGTCCGTGACCTTCCAGCAGCTCACCCTGCCCTCGCCGCACCACCCGCCGCTGGCGTATCCGGGCCGGCCGTTCCCGCCGGAGGTGACCGACAACCGGGTGCTGTGGGACCTGGACGCCCGGAGCATCAACGCGCTGTTCGGCGAGGCGCTCAACACGAACCGGGCGTCGGTCGGCCTGCCCCCGGTGGACAACGTCCGCGACTACGTCATCGGCGACCGGCCGTGGCTGGCGACGGACCCGGTCCTGGACCCGTGGCAGGAGACGCCGGGCCTCGACGTCGTGCAGACCGGCGCGTGGATCCTGCCGGACGAACGCCCGCTGCCGGCCGAGCTGGTGGCGTTCCTGGAGGCCGGCGAACCACCGGTGTACGTGGGCTTCGGCAGCATGCCCATGCGCGCCTCGCAGGACGCCGCCCGGGTGGCCGTCGAGGCGGTCCGCGCGCAGGGCCGCCGTGCAGTCGTCTCCCGCGGCTGGGCCGGCCTGGGCCTGATCGACGACCGGGACGACTGCTTCGGCGTCGGCGAGGCCAACCACCAGGCGCTGTTCGGCCGGGTGGCCGCCGTCGTGCACCACGGCGCGCGGGCACCACGACGACGGCCGCCGCGCCGCGCGCCGCAGGTGGTGGTCGCCCAGGGGGTGGAC
>RHMC01000057.1 GCA_003719395.1 Streptomyces altiplanensis | reverse complement strand
CTCCGGGGCCGCGCCGGAGCGGCGACGGCACGGGCGACGGCACGGCGACGGCACGGCGACGGCACGGCACGGCCCCCGGCCGCCGAGGCAGCCGGCCGGCGCGTGTTCGGCGGGCCGGCCGCGATTCAGCCGGCGGCCGGCCAGGTGATCCATTCGGGCGGGACCGTCTCGTCCAGCCGCCGGACGTGGCGCGGGTGATCACGCCGCGGCCGAGCAGCCCCGCGGCCACCAGCCGTGCCACCTCGATCGCGCCCGCGGGACGGAAGTGGGTGTTGTCCTGCTTGCCCCCGGGGTGGTGGGACGACTCGCCGGGGGCAAGCCAGAGGAAGAGGTCCTTGGTGCGCTCGGGCCGAGTACCTGCCACCGGGCGAGGCTCGCCGCCTGCGTGTCGACGAGCGCCACGCCCTCGGCGGCGCGAGTGCGCGCATCGCGCCGGGTACTCGCCGTGGGTGGGCAGGGCGTTGCCCCCGGCGTCGAACCTGCGGCGTTCCACGGAGGTGAGGAGTACGGGCCGCGCCCCTCGGTCGCGCGCCTCCTTCACGTACCGCTTCAGGTAGTCCTGGTAGGTGGACCAGGGCTCGGTGTGCCGGTCGTCGTCCTTCGCGTCGTTGTGACCGAACTGGATGAGGAGCCAGTCGCCGGGGCGCAGCGCACCGGACAGCGCGTCGAGACGCCCCTCCTCCACGAAGCTGCGCGAGCTGCGTCCGTTCACCGCGTGGTTGGCGACTGCGAGGTGCGGCGTGAGGAAGACCGGCAGGGCCATGCCCCAGCCGGTCTCGGGGGCCGCGTCCGCCGTCTTCTGCGCGGCTGTCGAGTCACCGGCGATGTGGATCGTACGGCGGCGGGAGTGCTTGTCGCCTCCGCCGCCGGGACGGGTGAGGGCGCCCGCGGGTTCCGAGACGGCCAGGGCCAGGGGCAGCGCGGCGGCCGCCGCCACCAGCCGCCTGCGGGAGATCTGCATGTCGGGTGCCTTTCCGGGACTGTGTTCGGGCTCTCGGACCAGTGCGGCCTCTTCGGGCGCTGTCGCTACTGCTGCTGTCGCTGTCGTTGCTTTTGCTGCTGCTTCCACTCCGCCTGGGACTCGTTGAGCAGGTCGGCCAGCGTGTCCGCGAACTGCTGGGCGGTGACCTCACCGAGCAGCAGCTCCTGGAAGTCCAGTTCGGTGCCGGCCTTGCTGATGTGGTTCCAGTCCGGCAGGTGGTACGGAGGCTGAACGACCTTGGTCCGCGGGTCGTTCAGCGACCTCATGGCCGCCTTGACGGGCTTGACGTCGTTGATCCAGGCGTCGCCCATGGCGTCTTTGTTCGCGGGGATGGAGCCGGCCTCCTGATTCCAGAGGCTGTTCATCTCGTGCGAGGCGGCGAATTCGATGAACTTCCAGGCGGCCGCCTTGTTCTTGCTGCTCTTGAAGAGACCGAGACCGTCGACGGGTGGGAGACCACGGTGCGCGGGCCGCCGTCGGTGGCCGGGGGCAGCGGGGACCCGTCGATCCTGTCCTCGCCGAACGCCTCCACATGGTCGGCGTACGACCCGAGGTTGTGCTGCAGCATGCCGATCTCGCCCTGGCCGAACTGGGTGACCATCGCGGCGAAGTCGTTGTTCAGGTCGGCGACGGCGTCACCTTCTCGTAGAGGCCGACGTACTTCTCCAGCGCCTTGACGTTCTCCGGGTGGTTGACGGTGGCCCTGTCGCCGTTCCAGAAGGTGCCGACGCCCGACTGCGCGTACATCATGTCGAGCGCCTGGGCCACCGATCCGGCGCCGCCGCGCAGGGTGAAGCCGAACTCGTTCCGCTCGGTGTCCGTGAGCCTCTCGGCGGCGCTGTAGAACTGGTCCCACGTGCCGGGCGCCTTCAGACCCGCCGCCCGGAACAGGTCGGTGCGGTACCAGAGGACGCCCTGGTTCCCGGAGGTCGGTACGGAGTACAGCTCCTCGCCCCTGCCCCCGGCCGACGCGACGCTCTCGACCATGCTCTCCGAGAGCCTGCCCCGCAGTCCGCTGTCCTCGATCCGCCGGGTGACCGGCTCGAGCGCGTCCTGCGCCACCATGCCGGCGAGGTAGGACGTGCCGACACCGCCGACGTCGGGCAGGCCGCCGCCCGCGATGGCCGTGTCGTACTTCGACTGCACGTCCGTGATGGGGACCGGGACGTACGTGACGTCGATGTCCGGGTTCTCCTTCTCGAACGCGTCGATGATCTTCTGCCACACCGCCGTGCGGGCGCCGCCGTTGTTGTCCCAGAAGGTGATCCCGCCCTTGCCGGAACCCTCTTTTCCGCTGTTGTAGCCGCCGCCGTCGTCACCACAGGCTGTCGCAGTCAGGGCCAGCACCACCGCGGTCAGTGACGCCACCGCCGCCTTTCCCACCCTGTGGTGCTTCATCTGCGTGGCCGGTTCTTCCTCCGAATTCGGTCGGTTGCGGGCAGGGGAGGGCGTCCTGGGGACGAAGGGCATCGGCGCTCTTCCGTATCTCACGTATCGCGTCTCGTATATGACGTACGAAGTACGACGCGATGAAACTAGGACCGCACTTGTGTTTCGTCAATGCTTCGCACACGACAAGTTCCGTGTTTTTTCAGTGAGTTGGGGTTGGCACACCCCCCGCACCCGGGTACGGGGGGACTGCTTCTCCAAGGAGGGCCGGGGGGCGCCCTGGCTCAGCGCACATCGCCCGTAGTGGGCCATTGGTACAGTCGAGAGACGGAGGTCCGCGCCGGAAGGAGACCAACGGATCATGGCGGTGGACGAGCTCGACACCCGTATCCTGCGGCTGCTCATCGAGCAGCCCCGCACCAGCGTGCGCGAGTACGCCCGGGTTCTCGGCATCGCCCGCGGGACGCTCCAGGCCCGGCTCGACCGGCTGGAGCGCGACGGCGTGATCACCGGCACGGGCCCGGCCCTGTCCCCCGCCGCGCTCGGCCACCCGGTGCTCGCCTTCGTGCACGTCGAGGTCACCCAGGGGCACCTGGACGAGGTCGGCGACGCGCTGGCGGCCGTGCCCGAGATCATCGAGGCGTTCTCCATCACCGGTGGCGGCGACCTGCTGACGCGGGTGGCGGCGCGCGACAACGGGCACTTGGAGGACGTCATCCAGCGGCTGATCCAGATTCCCGGCGTGGTGCGGACGCGGACCGAGGTGGCGCTGCGCGAGCGGGTGCCGCACCGGCTGCTCCCGCTGGTCGAGTCGGTGGGCAGGGCGGCCGCGAAGCAGCGGTGACCGGCGGCTTGGCATGCTGGAGCCATGAGCACCCCGCCCCGCGCCTCGGTCATCTTCGATCTCGACGGCACCCTCGTGGACAGCGAGCCGAACTACTACCGGGCGGGCCGGCGGCTGCTCGCCCAGTACGGCGTCCCGGACTTCACCTGGGAGGAGCACACCCGCTTCATCGGCATCGGCACCCGCGAGACGCTGGCGGCCCTGCGGGAGCAGTACGCGATCACCGCGCCGCTCGACGAGATGCTCGCCGGGAAGAACCGGCTCTACCTGGAGCTGGCGGCCGCCGCCACCGAGGTGTTCCCCGAGATGCGGAAGTTCGTGGAGCGGCTGCACGCCGAGGGGACCCCGATGATCGTGGCCTCGGGCTCCTCCCGCGCCGCCATCGAGGCGGTGCTCGCGGGCACCGGCCTGGACGCCGATCAGCGCGGTCGTCACCGCCGAGGAGGTCCCGCACGGCAAGCCCGCGCCCGACGTCTTCCTGGAGGCCGCCCGCAGGCTCGGCGCCGCCCCCGCCGACTGCGTGGTCCTGGAGGACGCCCCGGCGGGAGCGGCGGCGGCGCACACCGCGGGCATGCGCTGCGTCGCCGTGCCCTATGTGCGCGGGACGGCGGACGACCCGGCGTTCGCCACGGCCGGGCTGCTCTTCCCCGGCGGCCAGAGCGAGTTCACGGCGCGGGCCGCGTACGACTGGCTCGGACAGTCGCCGTCGCCCGCCCCGCCGGCCGGGCGGCGTACGCGCCGGGTTCGCCGTGGGTGACCGTCCCGGTCCCGGTGATCAGGGCGGGCTTGGCGGGCGTCCGCCCCGCCCGGTGGGGGACGTACCCGGGCACGGGCAGCGCACCGAGCGGTGCGCGGCGGTGTCCGGCCGCCGGCCCCGGCGGGCCCTGGACTGCCGGGCACGGAGACCGGTCAGGTGCTCCTCGGTACGTGAGGGCACGGCGCGGCTCCGATTCCGAGCAGGTGGACGTTGACGCCCATGCCGATGAGCATGGCGGCGCCGGCTCCTCCAGCCGATTTCTCCGGCCCGTTCTCCGGAAAGCTCCATGGGCTCTGCCGCCGTACTCGTCGCCAGTCGCGGGGAGAGCGCCGTACGGATTCTCCGCGCCGCGGCCGAATCCGGTATGCGCACCGTGGCGGTGCCCGCCGAGGACGACGTGGACGCGGCGCACGTCCGACTGGCCGGGCGGCGAACTCGGCGGCATGGGCCTGGAGAGCGCGGTGCGGCTGGGCTGCTGCAAGGAGCCGGAGGCCGTCGCGGATCAAAACGAGCGGCGGGCGGAGCCCGTTCGCCGGCGCCTGGCGAGGCGACGGATCACCGGCACTTCACACATACCCCACCGTTCCCGCGCGGCGGACTTGATGCGAGCATGCCGTTCGGCAGTATTCGCACAACGAGGGAAACGGAGCACCATACGTGAAAACTGGGGGCATATCATTCCGCCGGTGGGGGACGGCGCTGGTCGCGTCGACGGCGGCATTCGCGGTGATCACACCCATCACCACCGCACAGGCGGCCACCGGTCCTTCCGTCAGCGCGAAGGGCGCGTTCCTGCTCGACAGCAAGCCGAACAAGACGCTGTGGAGCAAGTCCGCCGACACCAAGCGGCAGATGGCCAGCACGACGAAGGTCATGACCGCCGTCGTGGTGCTGGAGACCCGGGGGGTCGACCTCAACAAGAAGATCACCGTCAAGCAGAGCTACCGCGACTACGTCGCGCGCAACGGCGCGAGCACGGCCGATCTGCGCACGGGTGACAAGCTGACGGTCCGCCAGCTGCTGTACGGGCTGATGCTGCGTCGGGCTGCGACGCCGCGTACGCCCTCGCCGACACGTTCGGCACGGGCAGCACCCAGGCCGCCCGTACGAAGTCGTTCATCTCCAAGATGAACAAGAAGGCTTCCGACCTGGGGATGCGCAACACCACGTACGACTCCTTCGACGGCATTTCGCGGGCCGGGAACAACCTGACCACGCCCCGCGACTCGGCCAAGCTGGCCCGGCGCGCCCTCGGGAACTCGACCTTCGGGGCGGTCGTGAAGGCGACCAGCACGAAGCAGAAGGCCACCAACGGCCGGGTCTACACCTGGTACAACACGAACCAGCTGCTCGGTTCGTACAGCGGTGCCATCGGCATCAAGACCGGCACCGGTTCCGTCGCGGGCCCCTGCCTGGTGTTCGCCGCCAAGCGGGGCGACCGCACGGTCGTGGGGGTCGTCCTCAACGACGCCAACCGCTACACGGACGCCAAGAAGATGCTGGACTGGGCGTTCAAGACACGCACGACGATGAAGCTGCGCACGCTCCCGGCGGGAGCCGAGCAGGACTAGTCGCACACGGTGAGAGCGCCCCGGCCGGATCATCTCCGGCGGGGCGCTTTTGCCGTACCGGCAAGGAGGTTTCCCAAAACGCGAGGCCCGGGCGCAGTATCTCCGGTGAAAGGGAGGTACTTCACATGACTTTTGACGTTGTGGTCGTCGGTGGCGGCGCCGCAGGGCTCAGCGGGGCCCTGACCCTGGCCCGGGCTCGTGCTCGGTGCTGGTGATCGACTCGGGCCGGCCGCGCAACGCGCCGGCGGCCCACGCCCACGGCTACCTGACACGCGACGGCGTGGCCCCCGCTCAGCTGCTGGCCGAGGGGCGGGCGGAGGTGACCGGTTACGGCGGGGAGATCGTCACGGGCAACGTCGTGGCGGCGGAGCGCCTGGACGACGGGGACTTCCGTGTCGTACTCGAGGACGGGCCGGCGGTCACGGCGCACCGGCTGCTGGTGACCACCGGACTGGTCGACGAGCTCCCCGACGTGCCCGGTGTGGCCGAGCGGTGGGGGCGCGAGGTGCTGCACTGCCCGTACTGCCACGGCTGGGAGGTGCGTGACCAGCCGGTCGCCGTTCTGGCCACGGGGCCGCTCTCGGTGCACCAGGCACTGATGTGGCGGCAGTGGAGCAAGGACGTGACGTTCTTCCTGCACACCGCACCCGAGCCGGGCGACGAGGAGTACGAGCAGCTCGCCGCCCGCGAGATCGCCGTGGTGGACGGCCGGGTGGCGGGCCTGGAGGTGACGGACGACCGGCTCACGGGGGTGACCCTGGAGGACGGCAAGGTCTTCCCCTGCCGGGCCGCCGTGGTCGCGCCGCGCTTCACCGCACGGGCCGGTTTCCTCACCACGCTGGGCCTGGAGGCGACCGAGCAGAAGAAGGACGGACACGTCATCGGCAGTTACGTCGCCGCCGACGCGACCGGGGCGACGGCGGTGCCGGGGGTGTGGGTGGCCGGCAACGTCACCAACCTGACCGAGCAGGTCGTCGGCGCCGCCGGCGCGGGCGTGCGCGCCGGCGCGGCGCTCAACGAGGACCTGATCGCCGAGGAGACGCGCCGGGCGGTCGCCGCCCGCGCCGGGCCGGGTGACCGGGGGCGCCCGTACTCCTCCCGTACCCCCTGGGGGACGTCCCGCCCCCAGGGGGCTTTCCCCTTCGCCTTCGGCTTCGCCGCGTGCCGGACCGGGCCGCCCGTCGCCGTCACCCGAACGGTTCGCGGCCTCCCCCGGCGCCGCCCCGCCGTCCGCCACGGCGCCTTCGGCCCCGGTCACGGCTTGAGCAGGGTCTTGATCATGCCGTCCTGCTTCGCCTGGAACGTCTTGTACGCCTGGGGCCCGTCCTCCAGCGGCAGGGTGTGAGTGGCGAATCCCTCGACCCCCAGCGGGTCCTCGTCACCGAGGAGCGGCAGGATGTCGTCCACCCAGCGGTGCACGTTGGCCTGGCCCATCCGCAACTGGATCTGCTTGTCGAAGAGCGTCAGCATCGGCATCGGGTCCGCCATGCCGCCGTACACACCGGACAGGGAGATCGTCCCGCCCCGGCGCACCACGTCGATCGCGGTGTACAGGGCGTGCAGCCGGTCGACCCCGGCGTGTTCCATCACCCGTTGCGCGACCGGGTCGGGCAGCAGGCCGGCCACCCACTGCGCGGCCTTGGCGACGGGCGCGCCGTGGGCCTCCATACCGACGGCGTCGATCACGGAGTCGGTGCCCCGGCCGCCGGTCAGATCGCGGACGGCGTCGGGGAGGCCCTTCCCGTAACTGCGCAGGTCGAGCGTTCGGACGCCCCGGGCGCCCGCGCGGCTCAGCCGCTCCGGCACCAGGTCGACGCCGATCACCAGGCTCGCGCCCCGGTGGAGGGCGATGCGGGCCGCCATCTCACCGATCGGTCCCAGGCCGAGGACGGTCACGGTGCCGCCGGGCGGAATCGCCGCGTACTCGACGGCCTGCCAGGCGGTGGGCAGTACGTCGGAGAGGTAGACGAACCGTTCGTCGGGCGGCCCCTCGGGCACCTTGACCGGCAGGCTGTCACCGAACGGCACCCGCAGGAACTCGGCCTGCCCGCCCGGGACCTGGCCGTAGAGCTTGGTGTATCCGAAAAGCGCCGCGCCGGTGCCGCGCTCCCGCACCTGGGTGGTCTCGCACTGCGAGTGCAGTCCCTGTTCGCACATGAAGCAGTGCTGGCAGGAGACATTGAACGGGATCACGACCCGGTCGCCCGGCGCGAGCGCGGTCACACCGGCGCCCACTTCCTCGACGACACCCATGGGCTCGTGTCCGAGGATGTCCCCCGGATCCAGATAGGGGGACAGCACCTCGTACAGGTGGAGGTCGGAACCGCAGATGCCGGACGAGGTGACCCGTACGATCACGTCGGTCGGCTCTTTCAGCTCCGGGTCGGGCACCGTGTCCACCCGTACGTCCCGCTTTCCGTGCCAGGTCAGTGCGCGCATGATCTCTCTCCTCGTCACCGAGTCTCTCTGACGCTCCGGGTCCCCCCTCCTGCCGCCGTCATGCCCGGCCGCCGTACGCGGCGGAGGCCGGGCGCGCCGGGTTTGGCCCGGGGCGGGGCGGGCACCCGGCGGCTCATGGATGGGCTGCCACTGGACCAGAGGTGGTTACGCAGGGCTGCCTGCGCGGACACCGACCCCGAACTCTTCTTCCCCGTGGGCGTCAAAGGCCCCGCCTTGGACGAGCAGGCCGCGGCCAAGGAGGTGTGCGGGCGCTGCCCGGTGACCCGGCACTACCTCGCCTACGCGCTGCGGTCCGGACAGCGCAGCGGGGTGTGGGGCGGGATGGGCGAGGAGGAACGCTCCCCCTTGCACCGGGCCAGAGCGCGGGCCGGCCAAAGCGGGCACCCTCGTCACTGAAGCCGCCCCTGTCCGCCGAAGCCGCCCCCGTCCACTGAAGCCAGGAGCGAAGTCACCGGCGCGGGAACCTGCTCCGGCAGGACGCTCACGGGCGTACGCAGGCGTCCTGCCGACCTCCGGAGACCGGCGGTGGCACCGGCCCGGCGGCACCGGTCGGGCAGCCGCGGCGTGCTCAGCCGCTCACCGCCGGTTCACCCGCGCCCGTCGTCTGTTCGGACCAGATGACTTTGCCGTTGTCGGTGTAGCGGGTGCCCCAGCGTTCGGCGAACTGGGCGACGAGGAACAGGCCCCGGCCGCCCTCGTCGGTCGTCGCCGCGTAGCGCAGGTGCGGCGCGGTGCTGCTGGTGTCGGAGACTTCGCAGATCAGGGTGCGGTCGTACAGCAGACGGACCCGGATCGGGGCGGCGCCGTAGCGGATGGCGTTGGTGACCAGCTCGCTGAGGATCAGTTCCGTGGTGAAGGCCTCCTCCTCCAGTCCCCAGTCGGCGAGCCGGCGGGCGACTCCCTTGCGGACCTCCGCGACGGCGGAAGGGGCCGGCGCCACGTCCCAGTCGGCGATCCGCTCCGGGTCGAGCAGGCGCGTACCGGCCACGAGGAGAGCGACGTCGTCGCTCGGAGGCGCGGGCAGCATCGCTTCGAGCACGTCGGCGCAGATCTCCTCCGGGCTGCGCCCGGGGCGGCTCAGGCTGGTGCGCAGCAGTTCCAGGCCGGTGCCGATGTCCCGCTCCCCCGCCTCGACGAGACCGTTCGTGTAGAGCACCAGCCGGCTGCCTTCCGGCACGTGCAGTTCGACCGCCTCGAAGGGCAGGCTGCCCAGCCCGAGGGGGAGGCCGGTGGGAATCCCGGGAAACTCCACGGTGCCGTCGGGCAGGACCAGCGCGGGTCCCGGGTGGCCCGCTCCGGCGACGGAGCAGTTCCCGGTGACCGGGTCGTAGATCGCGTACAGGCAGGTGGCACCGGTGACCTCCACGTCTTCGGGCCCGGCCCCCTCCTCCTGGTCCATCCGGGCGACCAGTTCGTCGACGCGTGCGAGGAGCTCGTCGGCCGGCAGGTCCAGCGTGGAGAAGTTCTGGACCGCCGTGCGCAGCCGCCCCATCGTGGCGGCCGCGTGCAGACCGTGCCCGACGACGTCACCGACTACCAGGGCGACACGCGCACCGGGCAGCGGGATGACATCGAACCAGTCCCCGCCCACCCCGGCCCGCGCCGGCAGGTAGCGGAAGGCGACATCGAGGGCGTCCTGCTCGGGCACACCGCTGGGCAGCAGGCTGCGCTGCAGCGCCACCGCCGTCTCGTGTTCGCGGGTGTAGCGGCGGGCGTTGTCGACGCAGACTGCGGCCCGGGCCACCAGTTCCTCGGCGAAGGACACGTCCTCCTCGTCGAAGGGGTCCGGGTTCTGCGAGCGCCAGAAATTGGCCATGCCCAGGACGACGCCGCGCGCGTGCAGCGGCACCGAGAGCAGTGAGCGGACTCCGTACGCGAGGATCTGCTCCATCCGTTCGGGATCGCGCCGGCGCAAGGTCTCCGACGCCGCCACATCGGCTTCCAGGATGGCGTGGCCACTGCGCATGCCCGCGGACGGCGGGCTGCCGGGGGCGAAGCCGGTCACGCTGCCGAGCGGGCGGAAGGGGTGGTCCGCGCTCAGGCCGGCGAGGCCGTGCGGCGCATCCTCGTGACCGTTCCGGGCCCGGTTCCCGGTTCCTCTCCGCGCAGCACGGGTTCGACCAGGTCGACCGTGGCGAAATCGGCGAACTGCGGGATCGCCACCTCGGTCAGCTCTTCCGTGGTCCGGGTGACATCGAGGGTGGTGCCGATGCGCGTGCCGGCCTCGTACAGCAGGAGCAGGCGCTCCCGTACGTCTTCGGCCTTTCCGGCGAGAGCTCTCAGCTCGGTGGTGTCCCGCAGGGTGGCGACGGTTCCGGGAGGTCCGCCGTGTTCGCCGGTCTGCCGCAGGCTGACGGCCAGCAGACGGTCACCGGCCCTGCAGACCTCTCCGTGGCGCCCGGCCGGAGATCAGCAGTCCGGCGACGGCTGGGGCCAGACCCACATCCGTCACGGCGCGGCCTTCGGCGTCCGCGGGCAGGCAGAGCAGTCGGCGCGCCTCGTCGTTGGCCAGCAGCAGCCGCCCGTCGCCGCCGATGATGAGGACCCCTTCCCGGACGGCGTGCAGCACCGCGTCGTGGTGCTCGTACAGCCGGGCCAGCTCGGCCGGATCCAGGCCGCGGGTCTGCCGCAGCAGGCGCCGGCTGACCAGCACCGCTCCGCCGGAGGCCAGTACCAGCGCCACGGCGGCGGAACCGAGGAGGACCGGCAGCTGGCGGCCCCCCCGTGCCCTGGACCCGGTCGACCGTCGATCCCGACCGTCACCGCGCGGCGGCCGAGCCGTCCTCCCGGCGGACGGCGGACACGGAGATCACGGAGGGCCCCGCGGCCGTCTCCGTGATCCGCGTGACGGGCTCGGCCGGAGGTTCTCCGGGGCCCTTCACGTGTTCTCCGATGAGGGAGGGGTCCGGATGGGTGTACCGGATTCCGTCCGGTGAGTACACGACGACGAAGTCGACGCCCGCTCCCTTCCTGGTCTCCTCGGCCCACGGCTGGAGAACGGCGGTGGGATCTCCGCTGTTCAGCGCGGGCAGGATCACCGGGGAGCGGGCGAACGTCTCGGCGACGGCGAGCGTGCGCAGGCGGGCCTCATCCATGCTGTCGCGCCGCGCCTGGAACACCTGGGACACCACTGCCGCGGCGATGAGCAGCACGACGAAGACCAGCAGGAGCAGGAACACCTGCCCGGCCACACTGCGTACGCCGAAGAGGGACCAGAAGCGCGGGCCCGGCGGCCGGGGCGGCCTGTCCCGGCCGGGCGGTGCGGAATCCCCGTGGCCGCGGCGTCGTCCGCCGCCGCTCCGGTGCGGCCCGCCGGCCGGCTCCGCCGAGCTGCGCCCCGATCCGGTTGAATCCGCCCATAAGGCCATTCTTGCCTCATCGACGCGGCTCCGGCGACGGCGGTTGGGCGGGCCGGGCCGCTCTCGCGCGAAGACGACCGGGACCGGGCCGGCCGGGCGGATACGACCGGGTGCGTAGAGCCGGTGCGTACGGCCGGGCGGCCGGGCGGCTCAGGCAGGGGTCGGCGGCCAGCTGCCCGGGGACAGCACGCCCAGTACGTACGCCCTGGCGACCAGCGCGGTGCGGCCCTGCACCCGCCAGCGGCGGGCCAGCCGGGTGAGGTGATAGTTGACGCCGTCCACCGTCAGCCCCAGCGCCGCGCCGATCGACGCCGTGGTGGCGCCCCCGGCGGCCAGCGCCAGGATCCGGGCCTCCACGGGGCTCGCCCGGCCCCTGGGTGCGGGCGGCGGGCCGGTGTCGCGATCCGCAGCAGCGCAGCCAGCGCGGGCGGCCGCAGCGAGGGGTCGCCGACCGGATCGACGGTCAGTTCCCCTTCCCGCTCGGCTTCGTCGGGCCCGGCGCGCCAGCGCACCTCCAACGGGTAGCGCGACCGGTGTCCCAGCCGCAGCGCTTCGGTCAGCCGTTCGACCTGGGCCCCGTCCCGGGGCCTGAACAGGTCCAGCAGATTGCGGCCGCGCAGCCGGCCGGGAACCGTGCCCCATTGCGCGGCCATGGCCGGGTTGGCGATCAGCACCTCGCCGTAGGCGTGGCACACCGCGACGGGGAGGGGAATCCGGTCCAGCAGGATCAGGAAGTGGTTGCGCCAGGGGCCGGCCGTTCCGGCTGCTCCGTCCGTTCCCGGCGGTTCCGCCGCGCCGCCGGCCGCGCCGTCCGCCGTCCCGTTGTCCATTGCTCCTTCTCCCGTTTCTTCCCCTGCTTCTTCCCTGCTTCTTCCGCGGTCCGCGCGCAAGAGCCCGCAGCGACAAACCACTGCACAATCATGTAGTCGCCCGGTCATGACGCACACACCGGCCCGGTGACGCTGGAGACATGACCGACACCATCGCGCCCCGCCCCGACGAACTCGCTCCCGAGGACACGATCCCGGTCGCCGACAGTTCGGCGACGGGACTCACCACGACGCCCCTCCAGCAGGCGATGGACCTCGCCCGGACGCACGGTCCGGTCTTCAAGCGCAGGTTCAACGGCCACGAGACGCTGTTCGTCTCCTCGCTGGACCTGGTCACCGAGGTGGCCGACGAGAGCCGCTTCGCCAAGGGCGTGTCCGTCGTCCTGGAGAACGTCCGGGAGTTCGCCGGTGACGGCCTGTTCACCGCGTACAACGACGAACCGAACTGGGCGAAGGCGCACGAGATCCTGATGCCGGCCTTCGCGCTCGGCTCGATGCGCACCTACCACCCGGCGATGCTGAAGGTCGCCCGCCGGGTCACGGCCTGCTGGGACCGGCGGGCGGCCGACGGTTCACCCGTCGACGTCGCGGACGACATGACCAGGATGACGCTGGACACCATCGGGCTCGCCGGCTTCGGATTCGACTTCGAATCGTTCGCACGCGACACCCCGCACCCGTTCGTCGAGTCGATGGTGCGCTGCCTCCAGTGGAGCATGACCAAGTTCGCCCGCAGGCCCGGCTCCGACCACTGCGCGCAGGACGCGGCGTTCCGCGCCGACGCGGAGTACCTCGCGTCCGTCGTCGACGAGGTCATCGCCGCCCGGACCGCGAGCGGTGAGACGGGGGACGACGATCTGCTGGGCCTGATGCTCGGCGCCGGGGAGGACGGGGACGGTACGACGCGCCCCGGCCCCGCTCTCGATCCCGCCAACGTACGCAACCAGATCATCACCTTCCTGATCGCCGGCCACGAGACCACCTCTGGCGCACTCTCCTTCGCCCTGTACTACCTGCTCAAGGACCCGGTCGCGCTGCGCATGGCCCAGCGCGAGGCCGACGAGCTGTGGGGCGACGAGGCGGACCCCGACCCGTCCTTCGAGGACATCGGCCGGCTGCCGTTCGCCCGGCAGGTCCTCAACGAGGCGCTCCGCCTGTGGCCGACCGCCGCCGCCTTCAGCCGCCAGGCCCGCGAGGACACCCTGATCGGCGGTCGTTTCCCGGTGAGGGCCGGGGAGATGGTCACGGTGCTCACGCCGATGCTGCACCGCGATCCGTCCTGGGGCGACAATCCCGAGATGTTCGACCCGGCCCGCTTCGGCCCGGAGGCCGAGGCGGCGCGCTCACCGCACGCGTACAAGCCGTTCGGGACCGGTGAACGCGCTTGCATCGGGCGGCAGTTCGCGCTGCACGAGGCGACCATGCTGCTCGCGCTCCTGGTGCACCGCTACCGCCTGATCGACCACACCGACTACCGGCTGCGCGTCAAGGAGACGCTGACCCTCAAGCCCGACGGGTTCACGCTGACCCTGGCCGCCCGTACGCCCGGGGACCGGGCCGCGGTCCGCGCCGCACTCGCCGTGCTCCCGGGCGGCGGCCCCAGCCGCCGCAAACGACGCGGCGGCCGGCCCTGCGGAAGGGCTGCCGGCCCGCGTCCCGCAGGGTACCCGGGCTGCTGGTGCTGCTCGGCACCAACTACGGCACCTGCCGCGAGTTCGCCGAGCGGCTCGCCACGAGGCGACCGGTCTGGGTTTCTCGGCCGACGTGGCACCGCTGGACGCGTTCGCCGACGGGCTGGACGCCGACCGTCCCGTCGTCATCGTCGCCGCCTCCTACAACGGGCAGCCCACCGATGACGCGGCCGCCCTCGTCCGGTGGCTGGGCGCCGCGCCCGAAGGGGCCGCGGCCGACGTGCCGTACGCCGTCCTCGGCGTCGGCGACCGCAACTGGGCCGCGACGTACCAGCACGTGCCGAAGCTGATCGACGACCGGCTCGGTGCGCTGGGCGGTCGGCGCCTGCTGGAGCGCGCCGAGGCCGACGCCTCGGGCGATCTCGGCGGCACCGTCAAGGAGTTCACGGCGGCGCTGCGCACACGGCTGCTGGCGCGGTACGGCGATCCCGAGAGCGCCGGCGCACCGACCGCCGGGGACGCCGGGGACGCCGGTTACACCGTCACCGAGATCACCGGCGGACCGCTGGACGCGCTCGCCGCCCGGCACGGCCTCGCCTCGATGACCGTCACGGAGGCCTACGACCTCACCGCCCCGGACTGGCCCCGGCCCAAGCGGTTCCTGCGGATCGCGCTGCCCCGACGGAGTCGCCGACCGCACCGCCGACCACCTCGCCGTGCTGCCGGCCAACGCGCCCGCCGCGGTCGAGCGGGCGGCCCGCGCCCTCGGCGCGGACCCGGACGCCGTCCTGGCGCTGCACCCGGACCGTCCCGGCCGCGGCACCCTCCCGGTCGACCGTCCCCTGACGGTACGACAGCTCCTCACGTACCACCTGGAGCTGGGCACACGGCCGGCCGCCGGACAGGCGGCCCTGCTGGCCGCCCACAACCCGTGTCCGCCCGAGCGAGCGTCCCTGGAGGCCCTCGCCGAGGACGATCCGCGCACCGTGCTCGACCTGATCGAGGCCCACCCGGCACTGCGCGGCGCCCTGCCCTGGCCGGTCGTCCTGAAGCTGCTGCCGCCGATGCGCACCCGGCACTACTCCGTCTCGTCGTCGCCCGCGACGACCCCCGCCACGCCGACCTGATGGTCTCGCTGCTGCCCGGGGGCACCGGTTCGACGCACCTGCACACCCTGCGGCCCGGCGACACCGTCCTGGCCCGCGTCCAGCCCTGCCGCGAGGTCTTCCGCCTGGATGCGGCCGACCCCGCCGCCGTCATCATGGTCGCGGCCGGCACCGGCCTCGCGCCCTTCCGCGGCGCCGCGCCGACCGCGCGCCGCCGGCGCGACCGCGCCCGCACGGCTCTACTTCGGCTGCGACGACCCCGACGGCGACTTCCTGCACGCCGCGGAATTCGCCGCCGCGGAGAAGGCCGGTGCCGTCCGCGTACGCCCCGTCTTCAGCGCCCGGCCCGAGCACGGACACCGCTTCGTCCAGCACCGCAACGCCGCCGAGGCGGACGAGTGTGGGAGCTGCTGCGGGCCGGTGCGCGGGTGTACGTCTGCGGCGACGGCAGCCGGATGGCGCCCGGGGTGCGGGCCGCGTTCCGCGACCTGCACGGCGCGCACACGGGCGCCTCTGCGCAGGAGTCCGAGGCATGGCTGCGCGAACTGACCGCCTCCGGCCGCTACGTCGAGGACGTGTACGCGGCGGGCTGACCGTCCCGTCCCGGCCGTTGTGGTTCCCCGCTGCCGGGCCGGGTCCGCCCGTACCGGGGCGCCTTCGCGCGGGAGTCCGGCGTCCGGGGTCAGCCGACCGGGAGCCGGTCTCCCACGGAGGCGGCCGCGGAGCGTACGCCGTGCGCCGCGCGGAGACGCCGGCGCCCGCCTCGCGCCCGGCCCGGCGGACGCGGCGACGGCCGGAAGAGGCCGCGGCGCGCGAACGGTAGGCCAGGGACGGCTTCCCGTGCGTGTCCTCGGCGGCGATCAGCAGCCCGCCGAGCAGGGACAGGTTCTTGGTGAACTGGGTGCGCTGACGGGCCCGTTCATCAGGGTCCTCGGTCTTCCACCAGGCGTGCCCGGCGAGGGTCGTGGGGACGAGCGAGACCGCCAGCGCGAGGGCGGCGGCGCGCGTGAGGCGGCCCCGTCGCGAGCAGGGCGCCGGCCCCCCAGCTGGACGGCTCCGTTGATCCGTACGAGCCGGACCGTGTCGTCCGGCAGCTGTGGGATCCGGTCCGTGACGGGCTGGACGACCGGGTCGGCGGCGGAGAGCACGGAGTGCGGGTCGCGGAAGGTGCGCAGTCCGCCCGAGAGGAAGACGGAGGCGAGCAGGGGGCGTGCGGCTTTCCTCAGAATCGGCATGGTGAGCGCGTGCCCCGGATCCGGGCGGGGCACGCATGTGCGTCAGGGGTGATACCGGCCGCTCCCCCGCCCGCGGAGCGGCGCCACGGCGCGCCGCGTTCGGCGGCGTGGACCGGGGCCACCGCCGAGCGGCGAGCTCCTGCGGTTCCGGTACGCGGACGGGTCCGGCGACGCCGGGACGCTCGCGTTCCGGACGCCCTGGCGCCGGCGCCGTCCAGCACCGCACCGGCCGGTGCCGCGGCGTCCTCGCGCCCGAAGAAGCACGGGGCGCACCGCGTCCACGAGGCCGGACGCGGCCGGCCGTCCGCCGCCACGTACACGCGGGCGCCGGCAGCCCGCACCGGCCGTCGCGGCGGCGCTGCCGTGGTGGGCCGTTCCTCACGGGCCGGTCCGAGGCAGGAGGCCCGTCCCCACCTCCTGGACCCGGAACGCCCGCTGGGACCCCTCCGCCGTGACCCGCACCCCGTCGCCCTCGCGCACCGCGCGGAAGACGCCCGCGGGGGCGTCCCTCCAGGTCGGGAACGGTGACCACGGCGCCGTCCGTGTCCGGGGTCGAGAGCAGCGTCAGGTCGTCGAGCCAGTCGCCGTCGGGGCGCCGGTCGTCGGAGCCCAGCGGGAGCAGTGCCCCCGGGCGCACGTACAGCGGCAGGCTGTCGAAGCCGTGGACCTCGCGCCTCCATCCCGGCCCCTGGACCGTCTCACCGGTCAGCAGGTGCGTCCAGGCGCCTTCGGGGAGGTAGAACTCGACGTCTCCTTCGGCGGTGAAGACGGGGGCCACCAGGAGATCGGGGCCGAGCATGTACTGGCGGTCCAGGGTGCGGCAGGTGGGGTCGTCGGGGAACTCCAGCAGCATGGGGCGCATCACGGGGACGCCGGTGCGGTGCGCCTCGACCGCAACGCCGTAGAGGTACGGCATCAGGCGGTGCTTGAGCAGCGTGAACTTGCGTGCGACCGCCACCGCTTCCTCGCCGAACGCCCACGGCACCCGGTACGAGACGTTGCCGTGCAGCCGGCTGTGCGAGGACAGCAGCCCGAAGGCGAGCCAGCGTTTGAAGACCTCCGGTTCCGGTGTGCCCTCGAAGCCGCCGATGTCATGGCTCCAGAAGCCGAAGCCGCTCAGGGACAGGGACAGACCGCCGCGCAGGGATTCGGCCATGGCGCCCAGGGACGCGAAGCAGTCACCGCCCCAGTGCACCGGGAACTGCTGCCCTCCGGCCGTCGCCGAACGGGCGAAGAGCACCGCCTGGCCCGGGCCCCGTTCTTTCTCCAGGAGTTCGAAGACCGTGCTGTTGTAGAGGTGCGTGTAGTAGTTGTGCATCCGCTCCGGGTCCGAGCCGTCGTGCCAGACCACATCGGTGGGGACGCGCTCGCCGAAGTCGGTCTTGAAGCAGTCCACGCCCTGGTCGAGGAGGACGCGCAGCTTGTCCGTGTACCACTCGCGCGCGCCCGGGTGGGTGAAGTCCACCAGGGCCATGCCCGGCTGCCACAGGTCCCACTGCCAGATGTCGCCGTTCGGGCGCCGTACCAGGAAGTCCCGGGCCGCGGCCTCGGCGAACAGCGCGGACTTCTGGGCGATGTAGGGGTTGATCCACATGCTGACCTTGAGGCCGCGCTCCGTGAGTCTGCGCAGCATGCCCTCCGGGTCGGGAAAGACCTCCGGGTCCCACTCCAGGTCCGACCACTGGTATTCGCGCATCCAGAAGCAGTCGAAGTGGAAGACGCTCAGCGGGATGTCGTGTTCCGCCATGCCGTCGACGAAGGAGGTGACGGTCTCCTCGTCGTACGGCGTGCAGAAGGAGGTCGTCAGCCACAGCCCGAACGACCAGGCCGGGGGCAGCGCGGGACGGCCGGTCAGCGCGGTGTAGCGGCGCAGCACGTCCTTGGGCGTCGGCCCCGCGACGACGTAGAACTCCAGCGACTGGTCCTCGACGCTGAACTGCACCTGTCCGACGGACTCGGAGCCGATCTCGTACGACACCTTGCCGGGGTGGTTGACGAAGACGCCGTAGCCGCGCGAGGAGAGGTGGAAGGGGATGTTCTTGTACGCCTGCTCGCTGCTCGTGCCGCCGTCGGCCTGCCAGACGTCGACGCTCTGGCCGTTCTTGACGTACGGGGTGAAGCGTTCGCCGAGGCCGTAGATGTGCTCGCCGACGCCGAGCGCGAGCTGTCCGATCATGTGGTGGGCGCCGTCGGGGGTGGTGGCGAAGGCGGTGCCCCGGCGCTCGACGGCCGTCAGCCGCTGCCCGTCGGCGTCGAGGAACTCCAGGCCCCAGGGTGCCCCGGCGCCGGTGTTCAGGCGCAGCGTGAGCGGTCCGATGGTCAGCTCGGTGACGTCCGCTCACGGCGGACCTTGCCGGCGCCGGGTTCCACCTGCGCGCCCGGCAGGGAGAAGTCGGGGCCGCGGTGCGCCCGGCCGGCGTGGTGGGTGGTGCGGACGCGATGACGCCCTCGGCCGGGGAGAAGCATTCGACGGTGATGAGCGGGGAGTTGAGGGTGTCGCCGCGGTCGCGTACGCGCTTGACGGACGCGTACGCCGTGAAGTGGTCGTCGCCCGCGCGCAGATCGCGTACCTCGGTCGCGTACGAGGCCCGTACGCCGTCGCGCATGAGCCAGAAGCCGTCGGTGAACTTCATCGAGTGGTGTTCCTCGGATTCGGTGCGGACGGGAAGGTGAGCCGTGCCAGGCGGACGGAGCCGCGCAGCCGCACGGCCAGGTCGTGCACGCCGGAGGCGGTGAAGGGGACGGTGCGGGTCGCGTAGTCGTACGGTCCGCCGGCCGGGGTGACGGCGACGGTGGTGGACGTGGCACCCCAGGTGAGTTCGACGGATCCCCCGCCGGACGCCTCGACGGTGACGGAACGGACGCCGTCCTCCCCGAAGTCGCAGTCACGGAAGACCAGTTGCCCCTCGTCGGCGCCGTCGGCCGGTGTCACGGCGTCACCGGACGTCCTGGTGCGGTCGACGATCTCGGTGCCGCGCTGTTCGTCGTACGACGCGGCATCGAGGCCCGCCTCCCGTACGGGCCTGGCGGTGAGCGGGTCGCCTTCGGCCCGCACGGACGCGGTGAGCCTGATGTCCGCGCTGGAGGCCCCGGCGAGCAGTTCGTACGTGCCGGGCGCCACGGTCCAGCGGGCGTGGGCGACGTCCCAGAACCCCAGCTCCGACAGCGGGAGCCGGAACTCCAGGCGCCGTTCCGCCCCTGCGGCGAGGTGCACGCGGCGGTGCACGGCGAGCTGCCGGGACGGCCGGAGCAC
Organism: Streptomyces altiplanensis; assembly: GCA_003719395.1. Lineage (GTDB taxonomy): Bacteria > Actinomycetota > Actinomycetes > Streptomycetales > Streptomycetaceae > Streptomyces > Streptomyces altiplanensis. The sequence goes on along the minus strand of RHMC01000057.1, from coordinate 20,599 downwards.
CGGCGCGTCCACCGCCCGGGTGTAGAGCTGGACCACTTCGTCGGCGTCGACGGGACCGGTGTTCGTGACGGTCAGTGCGACGTGGAACAGGTCCCCGTCGCGCTCGGCCGCCAGGTCCCCGTAGGCGAAGGACGAGTAGCCCAGGCCGTGCCCGAAGGGGTAGAGCGGGGAGCCCTCGAAGTACAGGTACGTCTGGCGGGAGCCGATGATGTCGTAGTCGAACAGGTCCGGGAGATCGGCGTCGGCCGCGTACCAGGTCTGCGGCAGCCGCCCGGCCGGGGAGACGTCGCCGGCCAGTACGCGGGCGAGCGCGGTGCCCGCTGCCTGGCCGCCGTGCGCGCTCCAGAGCAGCGCGGGCAGCTCGGCGTGGGCGTCTGCGACCGCGTACGGATAGGCCGAGACCAGGGCCAGCGCGGTACGCGGATTGGCGTCCCGGGCCGCACGCCACAGCCGCTCCTGGTGCGGCGGCAGGGCCAGCGTCGTACGGTCCTCGGTCTCGCGCCCGTTGATGTGCGGGTCGTTTCCGGCGACGACGACCACGACGTCCGCGGTGGCCGCGGCGCGGGTCACCGCCTCCTCGCCCCGCTCCAGGAATTCGATCGTGAAGCTTTCCCCTTCGGGGGCGACCTCCACCGTGCCGTCGGCGGCGACACCGACGTACCCGCCCGTACCCGTGTGCCTGAGGAGGGACTCTTCCCCCCGGCTCTCCAGCGTGAAGGTCTCCTGGACCACCCACCCTCCGGGCCGGTCGGCGGACGCGCGGAGAAATCCGTCGGCGCCGGCCGAGAGGTACCGGCCGTCGGGGGCGCGCAGCGTCAGCGTTCCGCCGCCCCAGTCGATCAGGGCGAGTTCGGTGGGCTCGGGCCCCGTGGTCAGGGGCGGCAGATCGGTACGGCCCGTGAGCAGCGCCGGGTCCAGTGCGCCTTCCACCGCCTGCTCCTCGCCGCCCGCCGGGGCCTGGGGCACCTGGAGCCAGCCCGTGGAGCACTTCAGGCGGACCCGGTCCACGCCCTCGGCGAAGGTGACGTTCTCGGCGCCGAAGCGTTCGCGCAGGCCGTCGAGTGCCGTGGAGCGGTGGATCAGCGAGCCGCTGTACCAGTCGGTCTTGCACTCGTCGGCGAGCAGTCCCACGACCGCGATCCGGGTGCCCTCGGCGAGCGGCAGCATCCCGTCGTTCTTGAGCAGCACGATCGCCTGCTCGGCGGCCTCCTGGGCGAGGGCCCGGTGCTCACCGGTGTCGAAGTCCCGCAGGGTGGTGCCCGCGTACGGGTCGAGACCGGGGTCGAACTCGCCGAGCCGCAGCCGGACGGAGAGGTGACGGCGTACCGCCGTGTCGATGTCCGCCTCGGTGAGCAGCCCCTGTTCCAGGGCGCGGCGGATCCGGCCGGTGATGACCGACGCGTCGGTGCCGTGGTCGGTGAAGCTGTCCACGCCGGCGCGGAGCGCGGCGGCGGTGGCCTCTTCGTGGGTGTCGAAGTACTTCTCGGATTCGACGAGGTTGGTGGGCGCACCGGCGTCGGAGCACACCAGCAGCTCCTCGTCGGTCCAGGTGCGCAAGTGCTCGGACAGATGGGGCGACACGTGGTTGGGGCGGCCGTTGACCAGGTTGTACGCGGGCATCACCCCGGCGACCGCGCCCGCTTCGACGGCTCCCCGGAAGGCGCGCAGGTCGTACTCGTGCAGCACGCGCGGCCGCACCGACGCGGACGAAGTGTCCCTGAGGGTCTCGTTGTTGTGGGCCAGCCAGTGCTTGAGTACGGGCGCGGTGCGCCAGTAGACCGGGTGGTCGCCGCGCAGGCCCCTGGTGTACGCGACCGCGATCGCCGTGGTGAGCACGGGGTCCTCCGAGTACCCCTCCTCGCTCCTGCCCCACAGCGGGTGGCGCAGCAGGTTCACGGTGGGCGCCCAGACGTTGAGGCCGACGCGGTCGTCGCGGGAGCGCATGGCCCGCGCTTCGGTGCCGACCGCCTCGCCGACTCTGCGCACCAGGTCCTCGTTCCAGCTCGCGCCGAGCCCCACCGCCTGCGGGAAGACCGTCGCGGGCCCCATCCAGGCGACACCGTGCAGGGCCTCCTGTCCGGTGCGGAAGGGGCCGATGCCGAGCCGTTCCACGGCGGGTGCGAACTGGTGCAGCATCGCAATGCGTTCGTCGAGCGTCAGTCGGGTCAGCAGGTCGTCGATGCGCTTGCCGAAGGGAAGAGCGGGGTCGCGGAACGGTGGCGGGCTTGTCGTCACGTACATATCCCCTTGCGGCGCTGGAGGAAGAAGTCTTCGAAGCGCTTCGATGCTCGGTGCTCGACGGTTCGCGTGTCAAGGACTCACACCGGCGCATCACGACCACCTCAAACAACGGATGGGCCGCTCCACTTCCGTGCTCTGACCGAAGAATGTGCGTATCGAGCCTTGTTCCGGCTCGCAGCTTCACTTAACCTCGCAGCAACATTGAAGCGCTTCGAAAGCCGACCGGCGGTTACCGCTGTGTGTCCAGGCGCGCCACGAAGGGTTGACGCAATGACGCCGAACTCCCCATCCTCCCGCTCTGCCCTGAGCCGGAGAAGCCTCCTCTCGTCCACCGCGGTCGCCGCGGTGGCGGTGGCCGGCGGCATGCCGCTGCTCACCGCCTGCGGCGGCAGTGGCGGGTCGAAGAACGAGGGCACGACGACGGGGAAGAAGCTGAAGGACCTGCTTCCCGCCTACGCGGCATCGGCCCTGGTCACCCCGGACTTCCCCAGCAGGAACGGTTCCGCGGCCGGCTTCACCACCGCGCTGCCCACCGACAAGCTCGTCGTGTCGGTCCCGAAGAAGCTCGGCAGGGGCAGCGAACTCACCATCATGTCCCCGATCTACGGCACGTCCCCCCAGGCGGGCAATCCGTACTGGACGGCGATGGACGAAGGGGCCGGTGTCCGCGTCAAGTGGCAGAACCAGGACGGCGCCACCTACGGCCAGAAACTGGGCGCGGTCCTCGCCTCCAGCTCCATACCGGACGCGGTCGTCATCCCCGGCTGGGAGCTGATGGGGAAGATCCCCAGCGCCATCAGCAACAAGTTCGCCGACCTGGGCCCGTACCTGTCGGGCGACAAGGTCAAGGAGTACCCGAACCTCGCCGCGATCCCCACCCCGGCCTGGCGGCGGTCGGTCTTCGGCGGCAAGCTGCGCGGGCTGCCGATGCCGGGGGCCGACACCCCCAACATCGCGGCGTTCTACCGCGCCGACCTCTTCGACCAGAAGGGGATCACCGCGCCGAAGTCCACCAAGGAGTTCTACGACCTCTGCAAGGAGCTCAACGCTCCGAAGAGCAAGGTCTGGGCCTGCGGTGACATGACCTGGGCGGCCTACGCCTTCTTCGGCGTGCTGCCCGAGAAGCCGCACTACTGGCAGCTCGTCGACGGCAAGCTGGTCAACCGCTACGAGACCCCCGAGTTCCTGGAAGCCCTGGACTGGTCGCGGTCGCTGTACTCGGCCGGCTTCGTGCACCCGGACGCCAAGTCCGAGAGCGGCGACATCGGCAACCTCTTCGCCGGCGGCAAGGTCATGATGTACAACGCCGACCTGTCCGACTGGTACGGGAAGACCGCGGTCCAGCGCGTGGAGAACAAGAAGTTCGCCATGGCGGCGATGGACTACTTCGCCCACGACGGCGGCAAGCCCACCCTCTACGCGGCCGCGCCCTCCAGCATGTGGTGCTTCATCAACGAGAAGGCCGACGAGAAGACGGTCCGGGACGTCCTCGCGCTCGCCAACTTCACCGCGGCGCCGTACGGCTCCAAGGAGCAGCGGCTGCGGCAGTTCGGTGTCGAGGGGGTCCACCACACCCTCGAGAACGGGGTGCTCACCAAGAACGGCAAGGGCAACAACGAGGTCTTCGGGACGTACGAGTACATCGCGTCCTCCGCACCCTTCCTCGCCTATCCCGACCAGCCCGACGTGGTCAAGGGCATGACCGGGTGGCAGCAGCGCATGGGGGCGTACCTCAAGAAGCCGCTCTTCTACGGCATGCAGATCCAGGAGCCCAACCGGTACACCGAGCTCAACAGCCAGTTCGAGGACCTGGAGAAGGACATCGTGCGCGGCCGCAAGAAGATCGGCGACATGCAGCGGGCGGTCTCCGACTGGAAGTCCGGCGGCGGCGACGAGCTGCGCGACTGGTACAAGAAGCTGCTCGACGAGACGGGCAGCTCGGCCACCTGACCAGCGCCGCGCGGCACCGAGGAGACACGATGGCCCACAGCACTTCGGCCAAGGACCCGGGGGTCGCCCCCGGGGAGAGCGCAACGGGGGTGACCCGGGCGGACCGCGGCGACACGCGGCAGCCGCTGTCGACGAGGGGGAGGAAACCGGCCGGAGCGGGGGACGGGCAGGCACCAAGGAGGAACGCCCCGGCTCCGGCGGGGCAGCGGGCGGCATCACGCTGCGGCACCGGCTGCGGCGGGACCGCGCCCTGCTGCTGATGGTCGTGCCGGCCCTCCTGCTGCTGCTGGTTTTCAACTACGTGCCGCTGATCGGCAATGTCGTGGCCTTCCAGGACTACGACCCGTACATCGCGGACAACGCGTTCCAGGCGATCGCGCAGAGCCCGTGGGTGGGGATCGAACACTTCCGCCACATGGTCGAGGACCGGTTGTTCTGGCAGTCGCTCAGGAACACCCTCGCGATCTTCCTGATCCAGCTGACGCTGTTCTTCCCGGTGCCGATCCTGCTCGCGCTGTTCATCAACAGCTTCGTACGCCCCCGGGTGCGGGCGGTCGCCCAGGCGATCCTCTACCTGCCGCACTTCTTCTCCTGGGTCCTGGTCGTCACGATCTTCCAGCAGATGTTCGGCGGGGCGGGCCTGGTGGCGCAGACGCTGCGCGACCACGGCCACGACGGGTTCGACCTCATGACCGACCCGGGTCTGTTCAAATTCCTGATCACCTTCGAGATGATCTGGAAGGACGCGGGCTGGGGAGTCATCGTCTTCCTCGCCGCGCTGGCCGCCGTCAGCCCGGACCTGTACGAAGCCGCCGCGATGGACGGCGCCAATCGCTGGCGGCGGATGTGGCACATCACCCTGCCCGCCCTGCGTCCGGTCGTGGCGCTGCTCCTGGTGCTCCAGGTCGGCAACGCGCTCACGGTCGGCTTCGAGCAGATCCTCCTCCAGCGCACCGCGGTCGGGCCGACCGCCGCCGAAGTCCTGGACACCTACGTCTGGAACATCGGCATCCAGAACGGCAACTTCAGCTACGCGGCCGCCGTCGGGATCATCAAGGGGATCTTCGGCCTCCTGCTGGTGCTCGGAGCCAACAAGGTCGCCCATCTGATGGGCGAGCAGGGGGTGTACAAGCGATGAGCGCGCTCATGGGAACCACACAGGGCCGCTTCGTACGCGGCCGGCTGCGCCCGGCGTGGGAGGAGGAGCCCAGCCGGGCGGGGCTCGCCACCAAGGGGGTGACGCTGGTCCTGGTCTGCCTGGGCGTGCTCTTCCCGGTCTGGGTGGTGATCGTCACCAGCCTGTCCTCGGTGAAGACGATCACCGAGACCGGCGGCCTGGTGGTGATCCCCCGGGACATCACCTTCATCGCCTACCAGGAGCTGCTGAGCGGCGGACAGGTCACCCGCGCCGCACTGGTCAGCGTCGGTGTCACCGTCGTCGGCACGCTCTTCAGCATGACGGTGTCCGTGCTCTGCGCCTTCGGCCTCTCGCGCACCGGGTCCGTGCTCCACCGGCCGATCCTCGTGTTCCTGATCGCCACGATGTTCTTCGGCGCCGGGCTGATCCCCACCTACCTGGTGGTGCAGGGCCTGGGGCTCACCGACACCTATCTGTCGTTGATCCTGCCGAGCGCTCTCAACGTCTTCAACATCCTGGTGCTGCGCGCGTTCTTCATGAGCACCGCGCAGGAGCTCATCGAGAGCGCCCGCATCGACGGGGCCGGGGACCTCCGCATCCTCTGGCAGATCGTCATGCCGCTCTCGCGGGCGGTGATCGCGGTGATCACGCTCTTCTACGCGGTCGGCTACTGGAGCGCGTGGTTCAACGCCTCGATCTACATCAGCGACCCCGACATGCTGCCGCTCCAGAACATCATGCAGCAGCTGGTCATCAAGCAGACCCGGCCCACCGGTCTGGCGCAGGTCATCAACACCGGGCAGCTGTCGCCGCTCGCCATCCAGATGGCGGTGATGGTGCTGGCCCTCGTGCCGGTCGCGGTGCTCTCGCCCTTCGTGCAGAAGCACTTCAAGCAAGGCATGCTCACCGGCGCGATCAAGGGCTGACGGACCTGCCCCGCCCCGGCTCCCGGGGCCGGGACTCCGGACCGCCCGCCGTGCGCGAGCGCACCGGAACCGCCGCGCGCGGCGGCACCCCTCACTCGTGCTCCCTCTCTCCCCCTCCTGCCCGCAAGAAGTAGACCACCATGCCGGAATCGACGAGCACGCCCAGCAGACGTTCCCTGCTCGCCGGTGCCTCGGCCGCGGCGCGCTCGCCGCGCTGCCCGCCGCCCCGGGCTCCGCCCACGCCGCGTCCGCCACGAAGCCCGCCCCCGCCGGCGCGGCCGCCGGTACCCGGCCGTACCGTCGGCGCAATGCCGTCATCGGCGGCACCGGCTTCATCACCGGTGTGCTCTTCCACCCCCGGGTGAAGGGGCTGGCCTACGCCCGTACGGACATCGGCGGCGCGTACCGGTGGTCCGACACCACCGGCACCTGGACCCCGCTGACCGACCACCTCGGCTGGGACGACTGGAACCTGCTGGGCGTCGAGGCGATCGCCGTCGACCCCGCCCGTCCCAACCGCCTCTATCTCGCCCTCGGCACGTACTCCCAGCCCTGGAGCGAATACGGCGCGGTACTGCGCTCGGACGACAGGGGCGCCACGTGGTCCCGCACCGACCTGACGGTCAAGCTCGGCGCCAACGAGGACGGCCGCGGCACCGGTGAGCGCCTGCTCGTCGATCCGGGCGCGGGCGACACCCTGTGGCTGGGCACCCGCCACGACGGCCTGCTCAGGTCGACGGACCGCGGCGCCACCTGGGCCGCGGCGGACTTCCCGGCCACGCCGTCCGCCTCCGGCCAGGGCATCACCTTCCTCGCCGCCGCGGGACGGGCCGTGTACGCAGGCTGGGGCGACGGCGGCGCGGCGAACCTGTACCGGAAGACCGGCACGGGCTGGGAGGCCGTGCCCGGGCAGCCGGCCGGCGAGAGCGCCAAGGTGCCGATCCACGCCGCGTACGACGCCGGCACCCGCGCGCTGTACGTCACGTACGCCGACGGCCCCGGGCCCAACAACCAGACCGGCGGCTCGGTCCACAAGCTGAACACCGTGACCGGCCGGTGGACGGACGTCACCCCGGTGCGGGAGGGCGGCGCCTTCGGCTACGGCGGTCTCGCCGTGGACGCGCGCCGCTCCGGCACGGTCGTCGTGTCGACCAACAACCGCTGGTCGGAGGTCGACACCCTCTTCCGCTCCACCGACGGCGGGAAGTCCTGGACCTCCCTCAAGGACACCGCCGTCCTCGACGTCTCCGAGACCCCCTACCTGAAGTGGGGTGAGGACAAGCCCAAGTTCGGCTGGTGGATCCAGACCGTCGCCATCGACCCGTACGACTCCAAGCACATCGTGTACGGCACGGGCGCGACCCTCTTCGGCACCCGCGACCTCGTCCACTGGGCACCGCAGATCCGGGGCCTGGAGGAGGCCTCCGTCCGTCAGCTGATCTCGCCCCCGGCCGGCGAGGCGCATCTGATCAGCGGGCTCGGGGACCTCGGCGTGATGTACCACGAGCGGCTGACGGCCTCCCCCGCACGCGGCATGGCGTCGAACCCCGTCATGGGGACGGCCACCGGGCTCGCCCAGGCCGCGCTCAGGCCCTCGTACGTGGTGCGGGCCGGCTGGGGCGACCACGGCAACGGCGCGTACTCCCGCGACGGCGGCCGGACCTGGGCGCCCTTCGCGGCCCAGCCGGACCTCGCCACCAGTGCGCCGGGGCCGATCGCCGTGAGCGCCGACGGGAAGACCCTGCTGTGGTCCTTCGTCCACTGGGACGGAACCAGACACCCCGCGCACCGCTCCGCCGACAACGGCGCCACCTGGTCCGAGGTCCCCTCCTTCCCGAAGGGCGCCACACCGGTCGCCGACCCGGTCCGCCCGGCGCTCTTCTACGCGTACGACTCCGACGCGGGAACCCTGTACGCCAGTACGGACGGCGGCCGCACCTTCACCGCCCGGGCGACCGGACTGCCGTCCGGCGACGCCCAGTTCAAGATCGCGGCCGCCCCCGGGCGCAGCGGCGACCTGTGGCTGTCCGCCAAGGAGAACGGCCTGTACCGGTCGACGGACGGCGGCGCGTCCTTCACCAGGGTCACCAGCTGCCGGGCCTCGTACAACCTCGGCTTCGGCAGGGCCGCCGACGGCGCCTCGTACCCGGCGGTCTACCAGGTCGGGTCCGTGGACGACCTCACCGCCGTCTACCGCTCCGACGACGGGGCGAAGACCTGGATCCGCATCAACGACGACGCCCACCAGTGGGGCTGGACCGGCGAGACCATCACCGGCGACCCCAGAATCCACGGCCGCGTCTACCTCGGCACCAACGGCCGCGGCATCCAGTACGGAGACCCCAAGTGATCAACGACCGACTGCTCTTCGGCGGTGACTACAACCCCGAGCAGTGGCCCGAGGAGGTCTGGTCCGACGACGTACGCCTCATGAAGCAGGCGGGCGTCAACTCCGTCACCCTCGGCGTCTTCTCCTGGGCGAAGATCGAACCGCGCCCCGGGGCGCGCGAGTTCGGATGGCTGGACCGCCTGATGGACCTGATGCACGAGAACGGCATCGGAGTGGTCCTCGCGACCCCCACCGCCTCCCCGCCGCCGTGGATGGGCAGGCTGCACCCCGAGACGCTGCCGCGCGACGAGGACGGCCGGACCGTCTGGTGGGGTTCCCGCCAGCAGTTCTCCCACTCCAGCCTCGTCTACCGGCGGTACGCGGCCGCCGTCACCGAGGACCTCGCCGCCCGCTACGGCAGCCACCCGGCGCTCACCATGTGGCACATCAACAACGAGTACTGCACCCACGACTGGGGCGACGAGGCGGCCCGCGCCTTCCGCGACTGGCTGCGCGCCAAGTACACCTCGACGGACGCCCTCAACGAGGCCTGGGGCACCGCCTTCTGGAGCCAGCGCTACGACTCCTGGGAGGAGATCCTCCCGCCCCGCCGCGCGCAGTACATGAAGAACCCTGCCCAGGTGCTCGACTTCAGGCGCTTCACGTCCGACGCGCTCCTGGAGTGCTACCTCGCCGAGCGCGACATCGTCGCCCGCCACACCCCGCACATCCCGGTCACCACCAACTTCATGCCGTTCTGGACGGGTCAGGACGCCTGGAAGTGGTCCCGCCACGAGGACATCGTCTCGGTCGACATCTACCCGGACCCCAAGGACCCGTGGGCGGGCCAGTACAACGCCATGATCGGCGACATGACCCGCTCCCAGGCGGGCGGGCCCTGGATGGTGATGGAGCAGGCGGCGGGCCCGGTCAACTGGCGCGGCGTCAACCACCCGAAGCCGCCCGGCCTGAACCGCCTGTTCTCCCTCCAGTCCGTGGCCCGCGGAGCGGACGCCATCTGTTACTTCCAGTGGCGGCAGTCCCGGCAGGGCTCGGAGAAGTACCACTCCGGGATGGTCAGTCACGCGGGCGAGCACGGCCGTACGTTCCGGGAGGTCGGCCGCCTCGGCGCCGAGCTCGCCCGGCTGGCCCCCGCGGTCACCGGCACCCACTCCCCCTCCCAGGTCGCGATCCTGCACGACTGGGAGTCCTGGTGGGCCGACCAGCAGGAGGGCCGCCCCTCGGTCCACGTCGAGTACCCGCAGGTCGTGCGGGCCTGGCACCGCGCCCTGTGGGAGGAGGGCGTCGCGACCGACTTCGCCCGTCCCGAGGGCGCGCTGGGCGGGTACGCCGTGGTCGTCGTCCCGCACCTCTACCTCCTCACCGACGCCGCGATCGACAACCTCCTGGCGTACGTGCGCGACGGCGGCACCCTCGTGTGCGGCTTCCACACGGGAGCCGCCGACGAGGACGACCGCATCCGCCCCGGTGGCATGGATCCGCGCCTGAGGGAGCTCTTCGGCATCCGCACGGTCCACGAGTGGTGGCCGCTGGACGCGGGCGAGACGGTGGAGTGCGAGGGCTTCCGGGGCACGCTGTGGTCCGAGGAACTGGAAGCCGCGGCGGACGCCGAGACACTCGTCCGCTACAAGGGTGGCGAACTCGACGGTCTGCCGGCCGTCCTGCGCAAGGGCCGCGCGCAGTACGTCTCCACCCTCCCCGAGCCGGAGGCGCTGCGTGAACTGCTCGCGCGCGTCACCCGGGAAGCCGGCGTACGGCCTCCGCTCACCGGTCTCCCCGCCGGGGTGGAGGCCGTACGCCGCGGCGAACTCCTCTTCCTGCTGAACCACGGGCGCGAGCCGGTGACGGTGAGCCTGCCCGGCAGCCACGACGACCTGCTCAGCGCGGCCTCGATCAAGGGCTCGCTGGTGCTGGCCCGTTACGGCGTGGCGGTGCTCCGCCCGTAACCCTTCCCTCCCCCTCCTCCCCCTTCCTCCCCTCCGTCGCTCCTCCCCGCCACCTCTCACACCCGCTCATACATCCCCGAACCACCGTGTGGTCCCCCTGACCACGCGGCAGCGCGTCCCCCCACTCCCATGGAAGGAACCCCCATGGCACGTCGCACATTCGCCACAGCCCTCCTCGCCCCCGCACTGGCCCTCACCGGCCTGGTCGGCCTCGCGTCGGCCCCCGCCCACGCCGCCGTCTGGAACACCTGCGACAAGTGGGGCAACACCAGCCTGAACGGCTACACGCTCTACAACAACATCTGGGGATCCGGCGCCGGCAGCCAGTGCGTGTGGGCCGACTCCGGCACCACATGGGGCGTCCGGGCCGACCACCCGGCCACCAGTGGCATCAAGTCCTACCCCAACTCCAAGAAGGTGATCGGCAAGTCGATCACCGCCCTCTCCTCGCTCTCCAGCAACTACAACGTCACCGTCCCGTCGTCGGGCGACTACAACACGTCGTACGACATCTGGGACACCGACTACGACTACGAGATCATGCTCTGGGTCAACCACAACGGCAACGTCGGCGCCCTCGGCTCGTACCAGGGAACCGTGACCCTCGGCGGCCACACCTGGGCCACCTACAAGGGCAACAACGGTGCCAACGAGGTCTTCTCCTTCCTCCGCACCTCCGACTCCGCCTCCGGGACCGTGAACATCCTGCCCGTCCTGAAGTGGATCAAGGACACCAAGCGCTGGATGGGCAACGAGACCATCGGAGACGTCCAGTTCGGTTACGAGATCAGCGGCTCGCCGGGCGGTCTGGACTTCCGGACCAACAACCTGACGGTCTCCTCCAGCTGATCCCCCGCGCCCCGCGGGCACCGGGTCGCCGCGGCAGCCTTTCCACAGGCCGCGGCGGCGGCTGTGCATCTCCTCCTCCCCCTCCACCCACCACACGACGAGGACGACTCCATGCCCAGATCCCCCCACCTCGCCCGCCGGCGCCGCCGAGGCGTCATGAAGACCGCGGGACTGCTCGCCACCGCGCTCGTCGCGACCGCCGGCGCCCTGACCGTCAGCCAGTCCGCCGGAGCGGCTGGAGCTTCCGGAACCCCCGGAGAGATGTCCCGGCCCGCCAACAAGGCCACCACCGCCCTGGCCGCCGCACGCGTGGCCGAGAAGCTCGGCCGCGGGCCCGTCGCCGTACCCGCGAGCGGAGGCGTCCTGGTCACCTGGCGCATGCTCGGCAGCGACACGGAGGACGTGTCCTTCAAGCTGTACCGCGGCGGGACGCTGATCCAGCAGACCAAGAAGACCAACTACCTCGACACGGCCGGAAGCACCGGCTCCTCGTACGAACTCCGGGCCGTCGTCGGCGGTGTGGAGCAGCCGGGCGAGAAGGCCGGCGTATGGGCCTCCGGCCGTCTCGACATCCCCCTCGACAAGCCGCCGGGCGGCACGACCCGCGACGGCGTCGCCTACACCTACGCCGCCAACGACGCCTCCACGGCGGACCTGGACGGTGACGGTGCCTACGAACTGGTCCTGAAGTGGGCGCCGTCCAACGCCACCGACGTGGCCAACTCCGGTACCTGCACGGGCCCGACGGTCTACGACGCGTACGAGCTGAGCGGCAAGCGGCTGTGGCGCGTGAACCTCGGGACGAACGTGCGCAGTGGTTCGCACTACGACTCGTTCCAGGTGTACGACTACGACGGCGACGGCAGGGCCGAGATGGCGGTCCGGACGTCCGACGGGTCGAAGGATTCCGCAGGCACCGTCATAGGTGACGCGAGGGCCTCGCACCTGGCCGCCGACTGCGCGGTGCTGAGCGGCCCCGAGTTCCTGTCGGTCTTCGACGGGCAGACCGGCAGGGTCATGGACTCGGTTCCCTTCGAGCCCGCCCGGGGCGCCGTCTCCGACTGGGGCGACACCTGGGGCAACAGGGAAGGACGGCTGCTGTCGGCCACCGCGTACGTCAGCGGTTCCAGGCCCAGCATGATCTTCAGCCGCGGCATCTACGAGCGCGTCGCGCTGGCGGCGTACGACTGGAACGGCACCGACCTCACCCGCCGCTGGAAGTTCGACAGCAACAGCTCCACCAACGCGGGCAAGGGCTACGACCAGCAGGGCAATCACAATCTCGCGGTCGCCGACGTGGACGCGGACGGCAAGGACGAGATCATCTACGGCGCCATGGCCGTCGACGACAACGGCTACGGGCTGTGGACGACCAAGCTGGGTCACGGTGACGCGCTGCACGTCGGCGACCTGGATCCGGCCCGTCCCGGTCTGGAGTCCTTCAACGTGCACGAGCACACGGGCTCCGCGTACGGCTACGAGATGCACGACGCGAAGACCGGCGCGATCCTGTGGGGCAGCAGAACCGGAACCGACGTCGGCCGCGGCGCATCTGCGCGGACCTGACACGCGGCCACGCCGGGGCCGAGTGCTGGTCCAGCGGCGGCGGGCTCCACGCCGCCGACGGCACCAGGATCAGCGATACGGTCCCGGCCTTCGGCGGCGGCGCCTCGTACAACTCCGCGATCTGGTGGGACGGCGATGCCCACCGCGAGCTCCTCGACCACCGCTGGTCGGGTTCGGCGGGCTCCGGTTACGGCCAGGTGCTGAAGTACGACGGCGACAGTGAACTCACCCGCATCTGGTACGACCAGGACGCCCGGTCCAACAACTGGACCAAGGGCAACCCCTCGCTGAGCGCCGACCTCCTCGGCGACTGGCGCGAGGAGATGCTGTGGCGCAACGCCGACTCCACCGCGCTGCGGCTCTACACCACCCCGCACCCCACCGAGTACCGCCTGCCGACGCTCATGAGCGACCCGGTCTACCGGCTCGGTGTGGCATGGCAGAACACCGGCTACAACCAGCCGCCGCAGGTGAGTTACTACCTCGGCACCAAGTGAGGGAGGAAGCCCGGAACTGACCGGAACCGACGGGCCGGGCCGGGCCGGTGCAGGTCGGGCGGGGTGCGGGTCAGGCGGGGGCGGGCCCCGTGCTGGCCCGCACCGTAAGTTCCGGGGCGAGCAGTTCGATGCCGTCCGTGCCGTGCCCGTTCAGCTTGGCGACGACGTGCTCCACCGCCCGCCGCCCCATCTCCTGGGCCGGGATGGCCACCGACGTCAGCCGTACGGAGGCATGGACCGCGACCGGGTCCGGGCAGACGGCGACCACGGACACGTCCTCGGGGACCGCCCGGCCCTGCCGGCGCAACAGGGCGAGCAGTGGCTCGACGGCCGACTCGTTCTGCACGACGAAGCCGGTGGTGCGGGGCCGCTCGTCGAAGATCCGGGCGAGGGTCGCGGCCATCGCGTCGTACCCGCCGTCGCTGGGGCGGTGCAGCAGGCGCAGGTCCAGCTCGCGGGCGCGGGCACGCAACCCTTCGAGGGTGCGCTCGGCGAAGCCGGTGTGCCGCTCGTAGACGGCGGGCGCCTCGCCGATCACCGCGATGTCGCGGTGGCCGAGGCCGGCCAGGTGCTCGGCGCAGAGCGCACCCGTCGCCACGAAGTCGAGGTCCACGCAGGTCAGCCCGACTGTTTCGGCGGGCAGACCGATGAGCACGGCGGGCTGCCCGCTCTCGCGCAGCAGCGGCAGCCGGTCGTCGTCGAGCTCGACGTCCATCAGGATCATGGCGTCCGCCATCCCGCTGCCGGTGACCCGGCGTACGGCGGGCGCCCCCTCCGCGCCGGTCAGCAGCAGCACGTCGTACCCGTGGGTGCGCGCGGTCGTGGCGACGGCGACGGCGATCTCCATCATCACGGGCACGTACATGTCGGTGCGCAGCGGCATCATCAGCGCGATGATGTTGGACTTGCTGCTCGCCAGGGCCCGGGCGCCCGCATTGGGGTGGTAGCCGAGATCCTGGATGCTGCGTTCGACACGCAGGCGCGTCGCGGAGGAGATCGACCGCTTGCCGCTGAGGACGTAACTCACCGTGCTGGCCGAGACTCCGGCGTGGCGGGCGACCTCGGCGAGGGTGACCATTCGACATCTCCCGAACATGGCGGCCGGGGTGGCGAAACGCTTCGCCTCCGGCTGCCGCAGTGTCAGTGACAGATACTGGCTCCGACCTTAGAGGGGCACTTCAGAGCTGTCCAGAGGGTGAGTCGAAGCGCTTCGACTTATTGTCCTCCCGTTCAGGGCGCGCGGGGACGGAGGCACGGTGGTGCGGCGCCCCCCGGGAGGGACGCCGCACCGGTGCTCCGGACGTTACAGTGCCGGATGGGCGTTCTTCAGGAGCTGCTGGAACTGGGCGGAGAACCACTGGCCGGACAGCGGAGCGTCGGGCAGGGCACCCGACATGCTGTGGTTGTTCCGGGGGTTGCCGGTGTACGTCGGGTCGCACATCCGGTCGAAGCCCTTCCCCTCGTCGTTGGGGATCGCCTTGCTGGCGCCGTCGGACTCACCCGGGGGCTTCATCCAGACGTACGCGTCGATGCCCCGCGGCGGGCGCGGCCTGCGGACGCTCGCCGAGCCCGGCACCCGCCTGGTTGCACCAGTTGCCGAGGTGGATGCGGCGGTCGTAGCGGCCACCGTCCACATAGGTGTCGACGCTGGTCTTCGGCCCCGGCTGGGCGGGACGGGCGCTGCCGCCCCAGCCGTTGCGCGAGGTGTCGATCAGCATGCCGAGCTTGGTGTCGAAACCGATCGAGACGAGCTTGTTGCGCATGGCCTGCGCGTAGGAGAGCTCATCGGTGTAGCGGTTCCAGTCGACCCACTTGGACTGGCGGACCGAGACACCGTTGACACTGTCGTCGATGGTGAAGTTGTTCTCCTTCAGGGCGCTGTAGTTGGCGGTGTTGACGATGAACCCGTGGACGTCGCCCACCGTGGCGCCCTCAGCCGTGGCCGCCTGCTTGAACAGGTCGGCGGAGGCACCGAAGTTGTCGTCCCAGCCGAGCCAGCCGTGGTGCCCGGCGTCGACGTAGTTGTAGACGTTCGGCACGTCTCCGAGCTTGTTGAGGGCGTAGCCGACCCCCTTGATGTAGTTGCCGTTGGCCTTCATGGTGTCGCAGTTCGGCGTGGCGGTGGCACGCGGCGTGACGTTGGTGACGAGGTTCGGCAGCGAGTCGATCTCGACGGTGGTGACGATCCGCAGGGAGGCGTACTTCGGGTCGGAGAGGATCGCCGCGATCGGGTCGATGTAGTCGTGCTTGTACTTGTCGATCTCCGTCGCGCCGAGTTCACCGTTGGAGGCGAGGGCGGCGCAGTCGCGTCCCGGCAGGTTGTAGATGACGAGCTGCACGTAGAGCTCGCCGGTGCCCTTCTGCTTGAGCGCCTCGTCGAGGTGGTCGCGCAGGCCCATGCCGGTGCCCACGCCCTCGATCGCGGCGGTCCGGTCGAGCCAGACACCGGTGGGCTGGCCGGCTATGGCGCCGCCGCCCGGTTCGGCTGCGGCCTTCGCGGCCCACTCCGGGTTCACGTACCCCTTGGCACCGGCATACGGGTTGTCCGCCCGGGTGCCCGGCGCGGGCGGGTCCGTGGGGCCGGGGCCCGGGCCCGTACCGCCGTCGTCGACGTTGCAGGTGACGCCGACGAGGGTGAAGGGCGGCGGGCAGGGCGTTGGTTCCGCTGTGGGTGGCGTTGAAGCCGAAGCTGACCGAACCGCCCGTGGCGAGCGAGGCGTTGTAGCCCTCATTGGCGGCGGTGACCTGGGCGCCGCTCTGGCTGATCCTGGCGTTCCACCCCTGCGTGACCTTCTGGTTGCCGGCGTACGACCACTTCACGGCCCACCCGTTCTTGGCGGAGCCGTGGTTGGTGACGGTGACGGCGGCGCTGAACCCGCCGCCCCACTGGTTCTGCACCTTGTAGTCGACGGTGCAGGGGACGGCGGACGCGCCCGCGCCCGTGTCCGTGGGCATCGCCGCCATGGCGGTTCCGGCCGTCCCGGACACCAGCGCGAGCGCGGCGAGTAACGCGATTCTTGTGCGGTTCATCTCGGGTCCTGTCTGTCGAGTCGTCCGAGGTCCTGACGGCGCATCGGTGTGCCGTCACATCTGCCGATCAGCGGCGGCCCGAAGGAGGGGTTCCAGGCATTCGGGGCCAACCGGGGTACGCCGGTCCGTGCGCGTCGGGCCACGGCGCGGCGACAGGCGTGAGCATCGTGTTCCAACTCGCCACCGAAGGCGGGGCGAGGGCGGCACCGACAAGCGGTGCGGGTGAATGCGGGGGGCGTCACATGAGCGACTCCTTGCAGCTCTGACACGCCGTCACCGACGCGTCGACTGATGGAACCGCTCCCACTGGTGTTTTGAAGCTAGCGGCAAGTTCCGTCAAGCAACAGAGGAGTTCACGTATTCATCTGTCGAATTAGTTCGACTCTTCAAGCCCCTTGACCCCTCTTGCTTCCCTTCTCCACTCTGGGAGCGCTCCCACTGGTTCGCAGCTTGTTGTCCCGCCGACGGAGTGAGCAGCACAGCAAGACCGAATTCCACTCCGGTCGGCGAGCCGCACCCGTCTCCACGTCATCACCGGTTCCGGGCCCCACCGGCACCACTGAAGGGACACCCCCCATGCGATCCCCTGTGCCACGGCCGGGCAGAGCGCGCTGCTCTCCGTCCTGCTCGCCCTGCCGGCCCTGACCGGCGGCCTCCTCGCCGGCGCGCCACCGGGCTTTGCCGAACCGGCAGGCCGGACCGCCGCGGACAGGCCGGCCGCGGCGGTGGCCGCGGACACCTACACCTGGAAGAACGTGCGGATCGACGGCGGCGGCTTCGTTCCCGGCATCGTCTTCAACCGCACCGAGAAGAACCTGGCCTACGCCCGCACCGACATCGGCGGCGCCTACCGCTGGCAGCAGGACACCCGGACGTGGACACCGCTCCTGGACTCGGTGGGCTGGGACGACTGGGGGCACCACCGCGTCGTCAGCATCGCCTCCGACGCCGCCGAGCCGAGCAAGGTGTACGCGGCCGTGGGCACGTACACCAACGACTGGGACCCGGGCAACGGCGCCGTACTGCGCTCCTCCGACCGGGGCGCGAGCTGGAAGAAGACCGGCCTGCCGTTCAAGCTGGGCGGCAACATGCCGGGGCGCGGCATGGGTGAGCGCCTCGCGGTGGACCCGCACAGGAACAGCGTGCTCTACCTCGGCGCGCCCAGCAGCAAGGGCCTGTGGCGCTCCACGGACTCGGGCGTGACGTGGTCGCAGGTGACCGCCTTCCCCAACCCCGGCAACTACCGGCAGGACCCGTCCGACACGAGCGGGTACGCCTCCGACAACCAGGGCATCGTCTGGGTCACCTTCGACGAGTCCACCGGATCGCCGGGCAGCGCCACCAGGACGGTCTACGTGGGCGTCGCCGACAAGGAGAACACGGTCTACCGCTCGACCGACGCGGGCGCGACCTGGTCGCGGCTCGCGGGCCAGCCCACCGGTCTGCTCGCCCACAAGGGCGTCCTCGACGCCGAGAACGGCTACCTCTACCTCCCCTACAGCGACACGGGCGGGCCGTACGACGGCGGCAAGGGCCAGGTGTGGCGGTACGCGACGAAGACCGGGGAGTGGAAGGACATCAGCCCGGTCGCCGAGGCCGACACGCACTACGGCTTCAGCGGGCTGAGCATCGACCGGCAGCGCCCGGGCACCGTCATGGTGACCGGCTACAGCTCCTGGTGGCCGGACACGCAGATCTTCCGCTCCACCGACCGGGGCGCCACCTGGACGACGGCCTGGTCCTACTCCTCGTATCCCGAGCGCGCCAACCGCTACACGATGGACGTCTCGTCGGTGCCGTGGCTGTCCTGGGGCGCGAATCCCGCGCCGCCCGAACAGAGCCCGAAGCTGGGGTGGATGACCGAGGCCCTGGAGATCGACCCGTTCGACTCGGACCGCATGATGTACGGGACGGGCGCGACGGTCTACGGAACCGAGAACCTCGGCGAGTGGGACACCGGCGGCAAGTTCACCATCACACCGATGGTGCGGGGCCTGGAGGAGACCGCGGTCAACGACCTCGCCGCGCCGCCGTCCGGCGCACCGCTGCTGAGCGCGCTGGGGGACATCGGCGGCTTCCGCCACACCGACGTCACCAAGGTGCCGGCGCTGATGTACCAGTCGCCGAACTTCTCCACCACGACCAGCCTGGACTTCGCCGAGTCCGCGCCGGACACGGTGGTACGGGTGGGCAACGTCGAAGCGGGCCCGCACGTCTCCTTCTCCCGGGACAACGGCGCCACCTGGCAGGCGGGAAGCGACCCGGCCGGCGTGACCGGCGGCGGCACGGTCGCGGTGTCCGCCGACGGCGGCCGGTTCGTGTGGAGTCCGCAGGGCGCGGGGGTGCAGACCGGATCCGGTTCCTCCTGGACCGCTTCCACCGGCCTGCCGGCGGAGGCGGTCGTGGAGTCCGACCGTGTCGACCCGAAGACGTTCTACGGCTTCAAGTCCGGCATCTTCTACGCCAGTTCGGACGGCGGTGCGACCTTCACGGCGAAGGCGTCCAGCGGACTGCCCACGGACGGCAGCGTCCGTTTCAAGGCGGTGCCGGGCGTCAAGGGCGACATCTGGCTGGCCGGCGGATCGGCCGGGGGCGCGTACGGGCTGTGGCACTCGACGGACGGCGGGGCCACCTTCACCAAGCTGACCGGCGTGACCGAGGCCGACGCGATCGGTTTCGGCAAGGCCGCGCCGGGCGCCTCGTACCAGACCCTCTACACCAGCGCGAAGATCGGCGGCGTACGCGGCATCTTCCGCTCCACGGACGCCGGAGCGAGCTGGACCCGCATCAACGACGACGCTCATCAGTGGGGGTGGACCGGCGCGGCCGTCACCGGTGACCCCCGGGTCTACGGACGGGTGTACGTGGGGACCAACGGCCGCGGCATCGTGTACGGCGACACGGCGGACTCCGGCGGTCCCGGTGACCCGGGCGACCCTCCGGACCCGGGCACCTGCTCCGTCACCTACAAGATCACGAACCAGTGGTCCGGCGGCTTCCAGGCCGAGGCGACCCTCACCAACAGCGGTGGCACGGCCTGGGACGGCTGGTCACTGGGCTGGTCCTTCCCGAACGGTCAGAAAGTCACCCAGCTGTGGAACGCCTCGTACGCACAGGAGGGCGCGGCGGTGACGGTGAAGAACCTGGGCTGGAACGCGAAGGTGCCACCCGGCGCGTCGGTCGGCTTCGGGTTCACCGGCAGCTGGTCGGGGGCCAATGACGGACCCGCGGCATTCACCCAGGGGGGCAAGGTCTGCACCACCGGCTGACACCGCTCCGACAGGGCCGGGGGCGTGTGCGTGTGCGCACGCGCCCCCCGGTGTGCCCGCCGAAGGTTCGTCCGTTCGTACCACTGCTGTGGTGACGACCCGCGCGGTGTGTGAGCGTGATCGGGATGTCGCGGACAGGCGCCGTCGAGACCTTCTGCCCCAGGGAGCCTTCAGATGTCGGAACGCAACACCGTCTTGCGCAGCATGCACGATCTGGGTCTGGCCGCGTGGTTCGGCGGTTCGCTGATGGGAGCCGTAGGACTGAACGGCGCCGCCGTGTCCGAGGGCGGAACCGAGGCCGCCGGCGCGCGGATCGCCAGTAGCGGCTGGGCGAAATGGACGCCGGTCAACGCCGCCGCCATCGCCGTCCACCTGGTGGGCAGCAGCGGCATGCTGGCGGCCAACGCCGCCCGCGTCGCGACCCAGCAGGGTGTGGCGGCCTCCACCCTGGCCAAGACGGTTCTCACCGGTGGGGCACTGGCCGCCACCGCATACGCCCGGCTGCTCGGCAAGAAGGTGGAACTCGCGTCCTCCTCGGACCCCGAGGACACCGAGAAGGCGGCCAAGCACCCCGTCGACCTGGAGAAGGCCAAGCGCCACCTGGCGTGGATGCAGTGGGCGGTGCCCGCGACGACCGGCGGCCTGCTGATCCTCAGCGCCCTGCACGGGGAACAGCAGCGCCCCTCGCAGCAGCACCAGGGCATGATGCAGAGGATGATGCCGATGATGCCGCCGATGGGCCGGCACATGTGAGACGGGTTCCGGGCCGCCCCCGCGCCGGCGGCTTGGGACCACGCACCTGCACGGGCCGCTTCCGTACGGTCCACGGAAGCCGGG